>DATLMR010000054.1:0-15168 GCA_035537555.1 Blastocatellia bacterium | reverse complement strand
GAAGAGAGGCGCCGGCCTGACTCAGACACTTCATCACGTCCCAAACCTGAAAGGGACTCTTCCAACAGTAACCAGGAGCCGCGACGTGAGCGCCCTCCTGCTCCCCCGGCCGAGCAAAAGCAGGAGCGCCGCCAGGAAAATACCGATCGCGCGCCGCGTAAGAAGAATTGAGTCTCAAACAGGTCCGGCAGATGGCACGGACTGGGCGGATGGGCAGCGAATACTAGTTTGAACACCCCATCTGCTTCATCCTCCTTCGACTGTTCCATCCGCCTGGTCGGTGCCATCTGCCGGACCTCCGTTCTTCAATCGCCCGGCCGTTGCCAGCTCTCGCGGCTTGTATAAAGAGCTTCTGAATCCGCTCTCCGGCGATAGCTGAGCGCTCTCGCGCGAGATAGTGATTCCAGCCCGAAAATATAGATGAAACGCACAGCATGGAGGCGCATATGGTACGTAGAATATCAACGCTATTTTCTTTGCTGCTACTCCTCACCTGCCCTGCCTTCTCGCAGACCGCACAGACTCCGCAGGAGAATCCGGCGACGAAGGCCGGAGATATAAAGCTGGAAGTGGACCTCGTGATGATGGATGCCCAGGTCATGCAGCAGAAGACCGGGCGCGTGGTGGGGAATCTGAAGAGGGACGATTTCGTGCTGTTTGAGGATGGAGTCAAGCAGCAGATAACCCATTTCAGCCAGAACACTCTGCCCCTTTCGGTGATTCTCCTCGTGGACAGGGGCGGCTGCCTCGATCCCTATAACGAGAGAGTTCATAAGGCAACGCTCGAAGCGTTGAACCTGTTGAAGCCCGAAGACGAGGTGGCCCTGATGGCCTTCTCTGATAATGTCGAGCTGATACAGGGCTTCAGAACCTACAAACGGTCGATCGGCGAAGCCCTGAAGCGGCTGCCCGAGCACGTAGAGGAAGCGCCTCACTGCTTTAATCGCGCCTTCTTCGAAGCCGGGGATTACATGCGAAGGGCCGCGAACCCGGATGGGCGGCGAGTCATCATCATGGTCACCGCGCTTACCAGAACCTTCGACTGCTCGGGGCCGTCGAGCGAAGAGGTTCGGAACGCGGTCTTCGAATCCGGCAGCGTCGTCTGCGGGCTAATCCCGACCAGCGCCGGCCAGCGCTTCGAGAACGGCGTGTTGAGCGGCCTCGCCGGGATCGCGGGCGCGTTCAAGGCCAAAACGTCGAGCCTCAAGCAACTCGCGGAAGAGACGGGAGGCGAAGTCCTCACCGCAAAGCAGCACCTGATCGACACGGCCTTCAACGATCTGGTCGCGCATCTTCGCACGCGATACAACATCGGCTTCATCGCCTCCGAAGGAAAAGTCGATGGAAAGTTCCACAAGCTCAAGCTTGAAGTCGCCCCCGAGATTCAGGCGCGTGACGCGAAGCTGGTCGTCAAGACGAGGCGAGGCTACGTCGCCCGCCGCCCGGCGCCGGGCACGGTCGACAGTAAGACCGGCAGGATCGAAGAGAAGAAATGACCTCCGAACCCGGCCCGGTGGCAGGGCGGTATAACGCTTCAGGGCATGCGGCTTGACACTGCCGATAGCGGCGGATAAAGTCGGCTCGCTATGGCCGAAGGCATAGAGGTAGCACACAATCTATTTTTGAACAGGGAGAATGAGCTTCGTTCAGGCTGGCGCGTACTGGCCTTTGCCTTACTGTTCCTCGCAATGCTCCTCACTCTCGAAGGCCTGCTCCACTCCATCGGAGCGCTCTCACCCCGCGCGGTCGAACTGACGCAGGAGCCAAGCCCCAGCGTCCCCACCAGCGAAGTGAGGGTCCTATCGGTCGGAATAAGTCGCTCTCTTATGCTGGCGGTAGCCCTGGCCGCCTCCGCCATCTGCGCGCGCGCGCTTGAGCATCGCAGCTTCGGCTCGATAGGGTACAGGTTTCATCCGGGGTGGAAGCGCGATTTCCTGCTCGGCCTGCTCCTGGGAACTGCCTCGCTTGCTTTCGTCGTTCTGATCTCTTACCTGGCGGGTGCGGTTGAATTCTCGGTCCTCACATCCGAGCCGGGCCTCTGGATGAAGAGGTTCTTGATCCTCGCCTTCGTCTTCTTATCCGTCGCGGCATACGAGGAAGTGCTGACTCGCGGCTTCGCTTTTCAGGCCCTTCACCACAACCTCGGAGCAGCGCCGGCCCTGTTGATTACCTCGACCGTATTCGGACTGTTGCACCTGGGCAATCCAAATGCTACCGCCTTCTCGATAATCAATATAGTTCTGGCGGGGATCTGGCTCGGAGCGGCCTATCTGGTGACGAGGAGCCTGTGGCTCGCGACCGGCCTCCACCTCGCGTGGAACTTCGCGCTCACATTCATTTTCGGTCTACCCGTAAGCGGAATTCTGACCTTCGACCAGATCACGTGGCTTGACGGCGAGATGGGAAATCCGGCGTGGCTGTCGGGTGGGAGTTTCGGTCCCGAAGGAGGGGTCGCGGCGACCATGGCCCTGATCATATCGACACTGGTCGTATGGAAGGGCGGCCTCTTCAGGCCGTCCGAAGAGATGCTCGCCGCCACGAGGCACGGAAGGAAAGAACCCGACAGGCTGGCGATTGTCAGTGACGAGTAAAGCTCTCTGAGTCGAGCGCCCTACTCGCCACCGTCCAATGAGAGACTAGCTGTTCTTCTCGGCTATATCGCCAATAACCGGGATCTTCCATATCTCGCCCTGGTACGCCTTGACCATTCCGATGATGGTCAGGACAAGGTAGCCGACCGAGATAATTATATCCACCAGGCTCAGTACGGAGCTCGCCCCGGCGGCGGCGATATCAGAAGGCGACAACGAGACGCCGACGCCGAAAATAGTGAAGATTATCGAGAGCACGAATCTCGCCGCGAAGAGCAGCAACCCCTGCAGAGCGTGAAACCTGACCAGCCGGCTCGACTTGGGCTCGGTGGCCAGCCAGATGATTGCGGCAATCACGTTGATGAAACAGCAGCATCCCGGAATATAGCAAATTAAGGCGGCCAGATTGTGGTTCAGCCCGAGCACCGAAGTCTTGCCCGGGGGAGGCCCCTGGGGAGGCGGATAACCTCCGCCCTGGTATCCACCGGGAGGGGGATAATCTCCGCCGGGATTGCCTCCCTGCGGCGGGTAGCCATATGGCGGCTGGTTGCTCATGTCTTTTTCTCCTTCTTACGGGGAAATGGAATTGAATCTAAGACCCTCTATCGCCGCGACATACTACTAAAGAGATTGGCAGGTTACAAGGGCGGGCTTATCGCTCTCTCGTCTCGACCCGCTCTTTCACCACCTCGATCATCTGCCCGCCCGCCTGCTCGATATAATAGACTTCACCTCTCCGGACGTTCTTCCCTTCCCCCCTGATCACGCCTATGTAGGTGTTGAGGTATTTGTCGAATGCGCGCTTTCCGACGGCCGGGTTGACTTTCTTCTCGCGCCCGATGAATTTGTCGAACGGAGTTCCGCCGTACTGGGTATAGGTGTAGAGGCTGACCGCCAGGATCCCGATCACGACCATGGCTACCGATCCGACGATGAAGATCCGGATCCGCCTCCAGGAGAGAAACCTCTCTTCGGCTCCCGCATCGTCGTGCGAATTCGGATTGAACATAATGAAGTAAAGATTATGGCTTGAAGTGCCTGAGCATCAAGCTCGCCATTCCGAGATAGGCGAAAAACGTTACCACGTCGGTGATAGCCACGACGAAGACTGACGAGGCCAGGGCCGGGTCCACTCTGAATCTCTTGAGGACGACCGGAATTATAGTTCCGACCATCCCCGCTACCACGAGGCTCAGGACCATCGTCGCCCCGAGCACTATTCCCGGCCTGAGGCCGAACCAGGCCCAGATGACTCCGAACACGACGGTGCCCACGACCAGCCCGTTGATAAGGCCCACGAGGGCTTCCTTGACGACGACCCTGGGGCTCGTGTCCCAGCTCACTTCGCCGAGGCCTATGCCCCGGACGACGACCGTCAACGTCTGCGTCGCGGCGTTGCTGCCCATCGTCGCCACCACGGGTATCAATACCGCGAGGTAGATCCACTTCTCTATCGTCTGGAGGTAGAACTGAACTATCCCGGCCGCGGCCAGGGCGGCCCCGAGCGAGAGCAGCAGCCACGGGAGCCTCCTCCTGGCCGAGTTCAGGGCCGAGCCGAGCGCGCGGTCGTCGGCTTCGATCCCGGCGAGCGCGTAGATGTCTTCCGTCGCCTCTTCGCGCATCACGTCGATGATGTCATCGACCGTTATGATACCGGCGAGCTTGTTCTCTTCGTCGACGACGGGCACCGCGAGCAGGTTATAGGTTGCGACCATGCGGGCCACTTCCTCCTGGTCGGTATCGGTCGTAACCTTGATGACATCGCCAATCATAATCTTGCGCAGAGGCGTAGAAGGCGAGTTGAGGAGGAGCTGTCTCAGGCTCACGACTCCCAGCAGATGATTCCGCGAATCGACAACGTAGAGATAGAAGGCCATTTCGAACTCCTCGGACCTTCTCTGGAGCATCGTGATGGCTTCAGATACCGTAACGTCTTCGTCGAGGGCGAAGTAATCGGGCGTCATTATGCGCCCGGCGGTCTCGTCCGCGAAGCCGAGCAGCTCCTGCACGTCCGTGGAATGCTCGATCTTCATGCTTTCGAGAAGCTCTTCGCGCAATCGCTCCGGCATCTCCCCGACCAGGAGCGCCGCGTCGTCCGACGGCAGTTCCTGTAAAAGGCGGGAGATCTGCTCCGCGTCGAGCGTGGCCATGAGCGCGACGGCGCGGGCGGTCTCAAGCTCGCTGAGAGCTTCGGCAGCCTTGGTGAGGTCGTTTTGGACTAGAGCTACGAAGAGGGCTTCGCGGTCGTGCTGGGGGAGCTGGCTGAGGATTTGAGATATGTCGGCGGGGCGGAGCTTCGTGATGAGATTGGTCGCATTCGACATGGCGCCGCGGCGCACCAGCCGAAGGACGGAATCCAGCATCAGGTTGAGCCGTTGTGCCTGCATCGGGATCGTCTCCGCTTCTCGACATTTGAAATAGAAAATCTGGCCTTAGACTTTGGGGAATTATGACAAGCTGTTATAACACAGGCCCGCTCGAACTGACTAGAGGAAACCAAATTTGTCCGGGGCTGGTCCCGGGTAGCGTTCCCGTTCGCTTCGCCTGTAGAATTCTCCGTTTCAGCTATGGCGAGACGCGCATTTCTAACTCAAGAATTCTTCGCTCGCGACACGCTCAGCGTGGCACGAGAGCTGATAGGCGCCGTGCTGGTCGTGGGCGAGTGTGAAGGCCGTATAGTGGAGACCGAAGCCTATACGACCGACGCGGCGTCGCACGCGGTCATGCGGCGTAACCAGGCGGCTTTGATGCGCGAAACCTTCGGCCATATTTACATTCACCTGAACTACGGAATACATCACTGCCTGAACCTCACGACCGAGCGGGCCGACGTGGGAGCGGTACTGATTCGCGCGGTCGAGCCCTTGAAGGGCATCGACCTGATGATCGAACGGCGCGGGATGTCGGACTTGAAGAAGCTGGCCAGCGGTCCCGGACGACTCGCCCAGGCTTTCGCCATTAAACCCGAGTGGAATGGGAAGGCGCTCGGGCGAGAGATCATGATCAAGGAGCGTGACGCGGTGCCGGAGATTTCGACCAGCGCGAGGATCGGGATAACGCGCGCCACCGAACTTGAATGGCGGTTCTTCGAAACCGGCAGCCCCTTCACGAGCCGCCGGTGATCTCGTCTTATCGTCGCCGTTATCCTGACCGCTACTTGAGCCGCGCTCATGCGGTTGTTACAATCGACCTTGTTGCCGCGCGATCGATTTCGCCCCGGCAGCCCTCGAATACAGGCACACAAGAGATCAACCTGAGAGAACTCCATAAATATGACTCAGATCCCCGCGATGAAAAATGACCTTTTAATCAGGGCCGCGAAGGGCGAAGCCGTAGAGCGCACCCCGGTCTGGATGATGCGGCAGGCAGGCCGCTACCTGCCCGAGTACAGGGCCGTCCGCGCCAACACCGATTTCCTGACGCTGTGCAAGACTCCCGAACTCGCGGTTGAAGTCTCGCTTCAGCCTTACCGCCTGCTCGGTGTAGACGCGGTCATAGTCTTCAGCGACATCCTGATCCCCGTCGAGGCCATGGGGCAAGAAGTGCGCCTGACCGAACAGAAAGGCCCCGAGCTGCCCGACCCCATTCGATCACGCGAACAGGTCGATAAGCTCATCGTGCCGGACCCTTCCGAAGGGACGGGCTTCGTGATGGAGATATTGAGGACGCTTCGCAGAGAGCTCGACGGAAGCGTTCCCTTGATAGGGTTTGCCGGCGCGCCCTGGACCCTCGCCGCCTACATGATCGAAGGGGGAGGGTCGAAGAATTACGCGCACGTCAAACGCATGATGTACACGGAGCCGGAAGCCTTCCACGCGCTGCTTGAGAAGATCTCCGACACCGTCATCCTCTACCTCAACGCGCAGATCGAAGCGGGCGCCCAGGTAGTCCAGCTCTTCGATTCGTGGGCCGGAGAGCTTTCGCCTGAAGATTACGAGAGGTTCGCGCTTCCTTACGAGCAGAAGATTTTCGAGTCGATCGACCGGGGGGCGGCCCCCGCCATCATGTACATAAACGGCAGCGGCAATTTTCTCGAAAAGATGGCGACCTGCGGGGCCGACGTGCTGAGCCTCGACTGGCGCGTCACCCTGGAGGACGCCCGCGCTCGCGTCGGGGACCGCTTTACGCTCCAGGGGAATCTCGACCCCTGCTACCTGCTCTCGACCCCCGAAATAGTCTCTGAAAAGGCCCGCGCGCTGATAAAAGCCGGCGGAGGCCACAAGCACATTCTCAATCTGGGTCACGGCATATTGCCGATGACGCCCGTCGAAAACGCTCGCGCATTTATCCAGGCGGCAAAGACCTTCTCCGATAAGACCGACTGAGTTCGGGTGATCTCAATGAATAAAACCGCGACGGATACAGAGCGGGTGGGAGTCCTGTTATTCAACCTCGGCGGGCCGGAAACGCTCGACGACGTGAGGCCGTTCCTATTCAACCTCTTCTCGGACCCCGATATAATTCGCCTGCCGATCAAGGCGATTCAGAGACCTCTCGCATGGCTCATCGCGGCCAGCCGCTCCAAAAAATCGAGCGGGTACTACGCGCAGATCGGAGGCGGCTCGCCGCTCAGGCGGATAACCGACGAGCAGGCCCGGGCGCTGAAAGGGGCGCTCGGCCGCCGGGGCATGGACGCGAACGTTTACGTCGGGATGCGCTACTGGACCCCCTTCACCGAAGAGGCCCTGGCTCAAATCGAGCGCGACCGAATCACGCACCTCGCCATACTCCCCCTCTACCCGCAGTTCTCGATCTCGACCACCGGATCGAGCCTCAATCGATTGCGAGAAATATTAAGCAAGAGCGGATACCGCCCGGCCCGGACGTCGGTCGTTTGCAGTTGGGAGGCCGATCCGGGTTACATATCGGCGCTCGCGCGATCCGTGAGAGACGAGCTTGCCCGCTTTCCCGATCAAGACCCGCGAAAAACATACATCCTTTTCAGCGCGCACAGCGTTCCCGTGAGCTATATAAAAGAGGGCGATCCGTACCTGGACCAGATAAAGGCGACCGTCGCCGCGTGCATGCAGCTCTTGGGCAGCGAGCGCCCCCACGGCCTCTCTTTTCAGAGCAAGGTCGGTCCCGTAAAGTGGCTCCAGCCATCCACGGATGAAGCCGTGCGAAAGCTCGCGAGCGACGAAGCGTCTCAGGTCTTGCTGGTCCCTGTGAGCTTCGTCTCCGAGCACATCGAGACGCTTTATGAGCTGGACATACTCTATCGCGATGTCGCCCGGGAGGCAGGAATCGAGCACTATCGCAGGGCGGAAGCGCTCAATTGCCGCCCCGATTTCATCGACGCACTCGCCCATCTCGTGGAAAAAGCGATCTCCGGCGCTTCGACATCAGCCCACGAGAGCTGCGGGACCTGCCTCTTCGGCCCCGAGATGAGCGGGCCTTCGGGATTGAATCTCTGCTGCTCTTGCTACAGGATGGAGACCCGGGCGGCGGCCCGGTGAGACCTCTCTATGAGCAACGATCAAAAAGATGTCGTTGTCATCGGCGCCGGCATTTCCGGCTTGATGTGCGCTTACAGGCTGAAAGCTCTGGGCTTTGACGTGGCCCTGCTGGAGCCGTCGAATCGTGCCGGCGGGGTGATCCAAAGCGAATCCGTCTCCGACTACCTGATCGAGCGCGGCCCGAACAGCACGCAGGGGATCGTGGAGCTGCTGGAGCTTGTCGAGGAGCTTGACATCGAGGGCGAGCTTATAGAAGGAGACCCGAAAGCTCCCGCGTTAATCTACTATAACAAGCAACTCCATCCGGTACCGAGCGGCCCGCTCGCGTTGATCAAATCGAAACTTCTAAGCACCGGAGCCAAGCTGCGCCTGCTCCGAGAGCCTTTCGTCGGAAGGCGCGTCGATGAGGATGAGGAGAGTGTCGGAGCGTTCGTCGAGCGCCGTCTCGGCCCTCAGGTCGCGGAGCGGCTGGTCGCCCCCTTCGTCTCCGGGGTCTACGCGGGAGACGAGAAGAGGCTGAGCGTACAGGCGGCCTTCCCTGCGCTCGCGGAGCTTGAAAGGGGCCACGGGAGCCTGTTACGGGGTGCGGTCGCCAGGGCTCGCGGGGCGAAGGCGGAGAGAGCGCGCGAAGGAGACCAGACCCGGCCAGAGAGGCCGAAGCGAAAGAGGCTCTGCTCGTTCCGCGAAGGCATGGCGACCTTGCCGCGAGCTCTCGCCGCGCGAATCGGAGAGGACCTGATATTCGAGTGCCTGGGAATTTCGATCTCCAAATATATTGGATCGCCTGATACGTCCGCCCTTTCCGTGACATTCGAGCGCGGGGGTTACGGCGAGCGGATAGCGTGCAGGCACGTCGTGGTGGCGGCCCCGTCGAGGGCCGCTTCAGGCCTCGTTTCTTCACTCTCGGGCGAGCTGGCAGGTCTCCTCTCGGAGATCGAATATGCTCCGATGGCGATCGCATATCTCGGTTACGACACCGCCTCGATCAAGCATTCGCTATATGGCTTCGGGTTTCTAGCGGTGCCCGCCGAGCGCCTGAGCTTTCTCGGCTGCATCTTCAACTCAAGTCTCTTCGGAGGCCGGGCGCCCGCCGGGAAGACTCTGCTCACGGCATTCGCCGGGGGATCGCGGAATTCCGCCCTCGCGGAGGTCCCGGATGCCGAGCTCGTCTCGAATATTCATGGAGAGTTGCAGCCCATTCTCGGCATCACGGGCGACCCGGAGATCGTCGGCATAACGCGGTGGGAGCGCGCCATACCTCAATACGCCATAGGACACGCGGAGCGAGTAAAGAGGATCGACGAGCTGATGGACCGGATGGGCGCGTTGACCCTGGCCGGAAACTACCTGCACGGCGTTTCGGTTGGAGACTGTGTGAAGGAAGCGGACCGCAAGGCCCGAGAGATCGCAGGTCGCTTGCGCGGGGGAGCGGGTCGCGCTCAATCCGTCTGAAACACTCTTTTGCCCGCGACCCACGTCGCGACGACCGCGCCGCGAAGCCGCCAGCCGTCAAACGGGGTGTTGCGGCTCTTGGATTTAAACCGGCGGGGCTCGACCGTCCATTCCCGGTCGGGATCGAATGCCGTTATGTCCGCGGGCGCGCCCGGAGCGAGAGTGCCGAAGGGGAGCGAAAAAGCGCGCGCCGGGCCTATCGTCAGCATCTCGATTATGCGCTTCAATTCCACCTTGCCCGAGTGAAGTAGCGCGGTGAGCGTAACGCCCAGGGCCGTCTCGAGGCCGACGACTCCGAAAGGGGCGCTGTCGTATTCGAGCATCTTTTCGTCCAGGTGATGGGGAGCGTGGTCGGTGGCGAGGGCGTCGATCGTCCCATCTTGAATGGCCTCGATCAGCGCGTCGCGATCCAGGGGGGAGCGGAGGGGCGGGTTCATCTTCGTGTTCGTGTCGAACCCGGCGACCGCTTCGTCCGTGAGCGCGAGATGATGCGGAGTGACTTCGCACGTGACTCGAACTCCCTGCGCCCTCGCCTCTCGCACGAGCCGGACCGCGCCCGCCGTCGAGATGTGCGCGATGTGGACGCGCGCGCCCGTCAGCCGCGCCAGCATTATGTCGCGGGCGACGTGGCTCTCTTCCGCCGTTGAGCTCATGCCTTTCAATCCCAGGAGGGTCGAATAGATTCCTTCGTTCATCACTCCGCCCGCGGACAGGTGTAGGTCCTGGCAATGGTCGATTACGACGAGGCCGTGATCGCGCGCGTATTCGAGCGCGTGCCGCATCACCTGCCCGTCCATAACGGGGCGGCCGTCGTCGGAAACGGCGACCGCTCCCGCCTCTTTCATCTCGGCCATCTCTGCCAGCTCTTCGCCCTTCGATTCCCGCGTTATCGCGCCGACGGGAAAGACTCGGGCGAAGCTCGCTTCGCGAGCCTTATCGATTATGAAACGGGTGACGGAGGCGTTGTCATTGACGGGCTTCGTGTTCGGCATCGCGCAGATGGTCGTGAAGCCGCCCGCCACGGCGGCCCGCGCGCCCGAAGCGATCGTCTCTTTGTACTCTTCGCCCGGCTCGCGCAGGTGGACGTGAAGGTCCACGAAGCCGGGCGCGACTACGAGGCCGGACGCGTCGAATTCCTCCGCGCCTTCGACCTTGAGGTTTTCTTCGATCGAGCCGATTATGCCGTCCTCGATCAGGAGGTCCGCCGTCCGGTCGAAATCCCGCGAAGGGTCGATGATCCTGCCGCCTTTGATAAGAGCCTTCACTAACCTTCCCTCCCCACCATCAAGAAAAGAATCGCCATCCGGGCCGCGACTCCGTTCGTCACCTGGTCGAGTATAAGAGAGCGAGAGCTATCGACCACTTCGGAGCTGATCTCCACCCCGCGATTTACCGGCCCCGGATGCATGACTATGCAATCGCTCGCGGCAAGCTCAAGGCGCTTGAGAGTCAGGCCGTAATGTATCGAGTACTCCTTGAGCGAAGGAAAGAATGCATCGGTCATTCGCTCGCGCTGAATCCTGAGCATCATCACCACGTCTGCCCCCGCGAGCGCGTCTTCGATGTGCTCTGAAACGGTGAGCGAGCCTTCCGAATCGCCGACGATGCGGTCGTAGAAGGGCGGCAGCAGAGTCCGGGGCCCGGCGACGCGGACGTGGGCTCCCATCTTGGTGAGCAGGTGCACGTTCGAGCGCGCGACGCGCGAATGCATGATGTCTCCGATGATCGCCACCTGAAGGCCCGAGATCCGGCCCATGTGCTCGCGAATCGTGAAGGCGTCGAGGATCGCCTGCGTGGGATGCTCGTGCGCGCCGTCGCCGCCGTTGATGATCGAGGCGCTGACCATCTTGGCGAGCTGGTGAGGGACGCCCGCCGACGGGTGGCGGATGACGATGGCATCAGGAGCCATCGCTTCGAGGTTGCGCGCGGTGTCGACGAGCGATTCGCCCTTGGAGATCGAAGAGGTGGAGGCCGATATATTGATCGCATCGGCGGACAGGCGCTTCGCCGCGATCTCGAACGAGGTCCGCGTGCGGGTCGAGGACTCGAAGAAGAGATTGATGACGGTTCTGCCGCGGAGCGAAGGGACTTTCTTGATCGTGCGGGCCGACACTTCCTTAAAGGTTTCTGCCGTATCGAGGATCGTCAAAATCTCCTCGGCATCCAGCTCCCTGATACCCAAAAGGTCTTTCCTGTTGAATGTCACCGATTTCCTGAAAGATTAGTGCCGTAGTGAGACAACCGCGCCGCGAACGAGCGATAACGCGGTCGAGGCCGGTTAGCGCTATGCCTGCTCGACGACGATGACCTGCTCTTCTTCATCATAATCCTTGAGCATGACCTTGACTATCTCGGCTTCGGTAGTCTGCACGCTCTTGCCGACGTAGTCAGCCTGAATGGGAAGCTCCCTGTGCCCCCGGTCGATGAGCACGGCAAGCTCCACGCGGCGCGGGCGACCGAAATCTATCAGCTCGTCGAGCGCCGCCCTCACCGTGCGGCCCGTGTAGAGGACATCGTCGACGAGGACTATGGTGCTGTCGGTCACGTCGGCGGGTATCTCCGTGCGATTGACGACCGGGCGCGGGCCGACCGTGGAGAGGTCGTCGCGATAGAGCGTGATGTCGAGCTGGCCCGTGGGAGGTCTCTGTCCTTCGAGCTGTTCGATCTTGTCGGCTATTCGTTCGGCCAGGGGGACGCCCCGCCGCCTGATTCCGACCAGGAGCAGGTCTTCGGTGCCCTTGTTGCGTTCGACGATCTGCGACGCCAGGCGCGACAGCGCGCGGCTTATACCGGCAGCGTTCATAACGGTCGATTTCAACTTGAAATCCATGCGAGCCCCTCCAGGGTCCGAGAGTCGCGGTGAATATAGCATGCGCCCCTGTGCCGCTCAAGCCGGGCCTCGGGCGGCGCGCGAAATTCGAGGTTAGAGGATTGAGATCAAAGGCCAAGCCGGGGCCAGAGCAGGTCGATCCGGCGCCGCACCTCTTCCGACATCTCCAATTCTTTCGGCCAGGGCCTGTGGAAGCCCTCGGACTTCCATTTCCGCGTGCCGTCGATGCCCATCTTCGACCCGAAATTCGGCAGCCGCGAAGAATGGTCGAGCTGATCGACAGGCCCCAGCATGAATTGAATGTCGCGCTCGGGGTCGATGTTGTTGAGGACTCGCCACGCGACCTCGTTCAAATCGCGGACATCCGTGTCGTCGTCCACGACGACGATGCACTTGGTGAACATGGCCTGCGGCAGGGACCAGATGCTGTTCATCACCTTTCGCGCGTGGCCGGGATAGTTCTTCCGTATCGAGACTATCATCAGGTTGTGGAAGACCCCGGCAAAGGGCATGTGATAATCGACCACCTCGGAGAACTGCCGCTTCATGAGTGGCAGGAAGATGCGCTCGATCGCCTCGCCCATCCAGCAATCTTCCATGGGCGGCTTGCCGACTATCGTGGTCTGGTAGATCGGCTTCCTTCTGTGGGTGACGCAGGTGACGTGGAATATGGGGAACTCGTCTTCGAGAGAGTAGTAGCCGGTATGATCGCCGAAAGGGCCTTCGACCCGGCGCTCGTCGATATCGACGTATCCTTCCAGGATTATCTCGGCATTCGCGGGGACTTCGACATCGACCGTTTCGCACTTGACCATCTCGACCGGCTTTTCGCGCAGGAAACCGGCGATCATCATCTCGTCGAGGTCTTCGGGCAGAGGAAGGATCGCGGAGAAGACGGTGACGGGATCGGCCCCTATGGCGACGGCCGCCTCCAGCCTGCCGCCGCCGCTCCTGCGAAGGTTCCGGAAATGCTGCGCGCCGTGCTTGTGAATCTGCCAGTGCATGCCCGTGGTCGTCTCGTCGTAGACCTGCATGCGATACATGCCGCAATTGCGCTTCCCGCTCTCGGGGTTCTTTGTGAATACGAGCGGGAGCGTGATGAAGCGGCCTCCGTCCTCGGGCCAGCACTTGAGCACGGGAAGATCGAGCAGCGAGAACTCCCCTTCCCCTAATATCTTCTCTTTGCACGGGCCGTCGCGCACCACCTTCGGAAACATCTTTCCGATGTCGGCCAGTCGCGGCACCATCTTGATCTTTTCAATCAACCCCTGGGGAGATTTCACGTCGGTAAGCTCGGTGATCCGCTCGGTTATCTCGTCGTAATCGTCGACGCCGAAAGCCATCTTCATTCGCTCGCGGCTGCCGAAGGCATTTATGAGGACGGGGATGTCAGAGCCGCGAACGTTTTCGAATAGGAGAGCGGGGCCGCCCTGTTTGGAAACCCTGTCGGTGATCTCGGTTATCTCAAGCTCCGGGTCCACCTCCGCCCGGATGCGTTTGAGCTCTCCCCTCTTTTCGAGGAGGCGAATAAATTCTCTCAGGTCTTCAAAAGCCATAGATAAGCGTTTCAGTTTTAAAGTCGGAATTGGAAGGGTAGCACGCTCGCGCCTTGAAGACAAATTAGGGGGTCAGAGATCTAAAAGGCCTCGACGGCCGGACCGGCAGGATTCATTGAAGCGGGTTTCAAGTGATACAGGGTCGCGCGGGCCAATTCCCGATCGGCCCCTTTACATCACGCTGTAGCGAGAGAGGTCCGAGGTTCTGAAGGTCTGCCCCTCGGTCGTGATGGATTTGCGCTTTGCCTTATCGGAGTACATCGAGCGGTCGGCGGCCAGGAGCAGCTCGTCCAGGGTCTCCCCGTCTCTGCCGAAGCTGGCCCAGCCCACGCTCAGGCCTATGTACAGGATGTTGCCGTCTATCGGGAACTCGTGTTTATCGACCGCCCGTTGAAGCCGCCGAATCAACTCGTGGACCTCCTCGGGGCCGATGTTGAGCACCGCGACGAATTCGTCTCCCGCGTACCGCGTGACGAAGTCCGACGATCTGAGCTGAGCGAGTAGAACGCGGGCAACGTCTCTCAGCAAGTGGTCTCCCGCCTGGTGGCCGAGCTGGTCATTGATGGCTTTGAACCCGTCGAGGTCCATCATCACGACGGAGAAGCTGTCCTTGTGTCTCCGCGCGCGGTCCGCCGCCTCTTCGAACTTGTACCTCAGGGCCCTCGCGTTCGGCAGCCCCGTGAGCATGTCCGTCAGAGCGCTCGTCTCGGTCTTCTCGTGGCGAACGGCATTCGCGATCGCATCGCTCGCGAGCTTTGCGACGGCTTCTATCAGCCTGAGGTGGTCGGCGTCGTATGAAGTCAGGTCAGCGGAGTAGAGAGCCAGAGCGCCAAGCGCCGAGCCGTCTTTGATCAACGGCACGACCGTAGCCACTTTGTACGATTCGGTCGCGTCCATCTGCATGGCATCGAGATCGAGCCTGGGATCGCAGTTGTGCATCGGGTGGCGGTTAGCGATGACCCAGCCGGATAGCCCGGCGCCCGAAGGCATCTTCTTACCCTTGAACCGCTCCATGTCCCGGCCGCTCACGTGAGCCACCTCAATCTCCAGCGTGTCATTCCTCTGCAGGTATAGAACGCAGGTCGTGTAGCTTACTATATCGAGCAATCTGGATGAGAAGACCGCGAACGTGTCTCGCAGGTCGAGACTTGTGCCTATCGTCTCCGCTATGCCGTAGAGGGCGACTACTTCTCTGTGGGCGCTTCGGATGTGCTCGTAGACTTTCGGGCCGGTGTTGAGCTGCGGAGGCATGAGGATTCCCCTCTCCATCTGCGGCTCGGCGA
>DATLMR010000053.1:0-2403 GCA_035537555.1 Blastocatellia bacterium | reverse complement strand
GTTCTTGTCATCCTCGTTGACGACCCAGAGCTGAGAGTCGCCTGGATCGGCCCACATGTGAAATGGGCCCTTGCCCACGGCGATGGAGGCCTCGACGGCGAAGTCCTCCGCGTCGAACACAATCACCCGTTCATTGGCGTGGTCGCTTACGAATACCCTGTTGCGCGCGGGGGAGTACAGTACATACATCGGCTCCGGCGCGTGGCCGGCGGGCGGCAGGCTGAAGGTCCCCAGGACCGTATCCGAATTTACGTCAATGACCGTGATCGACCCGGAGGATAGGTTGTTGACGACCATCTTGCCCCTTCTCGCCCGAGCCGCGACCTCGGCGGTTTGGTACGATGAGGTGTTAGAGTTTTGATTTGCGGTCAGGCCGATTGCGACCGTCAAAGATACTATGAGCAGTAGTATAAAACGTTTCATTAGTCCACTCCGCTGGATACGCTTACCCCCGGGAAATGTGGCAAGACCGTCCTTGACTAAAAGGCAAAGCCGGTCTTGCATTCAGACAAGTTAGGCAAGCGTAACAAATTGTCGGATTCATTACTTCTTCCAGTTTGCTTTATTCTCTGTCTGAAAAACGTCGGCCCATGACCTGCCTTCGGCCCAGAGGTAGCGGTAAGCATCGAGGATCTCGACATCGAGGTATTTACGGAAGAGAACCTCCATCAGCAACCAGCACGACCGCTCCCTTGCTTCACGCGATGAGCCCCCGCCGGATTCGACTTTATCGATATGGGTAACGCAGGCTCTGAGCGTGTACCAGAAGGTCGCCCCGGCCCGCGCGAGTCTGTACCCGAGGTCCGTGTCGTCGAGCCCCCAGTACTGCAAAGACTCATCGAACCCGCCCGCGGCATCCAGAGCCGCGCGGCTGACCGACGAGTTACCCGTATAGAAGGCCAACCACCAGTCGCGGCAGTCATAGAGAGCCCGCCGGCTCATACGCGCCCTATATATGCTCTCCGGGTCGTAGATGCCATGCGAGTTGTACGCGCGGTCTCCGATAACCACGTCAAAGCCTCTCTTGCTCCACCACCGATGCTGCGCAACGCTGTCGGCGCTCGCCTCCTGGTCCGGGTCGAGAAAGAGTATCTGCTCTCCGCGTGCCAGCTCGACTCCGCGCTGGCGAGCTGCGCCCGCCCGAAAAGTGAAGGTCTCTTGCCGGTAGGGAACGGACCTCTCCAGGCTGATGAGTAGCACGTCGATTCGCGGCTCCAGTTGCGGGCATAGCTCTCGGGCAACGTCCACGGATCCGTCGGAGCTTCCGTCATCGACCAGCACTATCTCAAACGAGCCCGCCGTCTCTTGCCTGTTGAGAGACTTCAGGAACGCGGGCAATTGAGACCGGCGATTATGAATGGATGAAACTATGCTGAGCTCGATGCTATTTGTGGATTGACGCGCGTACCTGACGGTCGCTTCGGGATACTGGTTGCGGATGTCGAGCCCGAGAGCGCAAGGGTCGGGCCTGCCGCCCATGAATACCCATCCCTTCTCATTTGCCGCGTCCTTGACCTGAGCCACGAAACCGCGCCATTCGAGCGCGGAGGTGCGCTCCCCTCCATCAAAGTAGGGAATCTGTATTGAATACTCGCCGATATTGGCGGCTTTCAATCGCTCCAGCGTCGGGGCCAGGTGACTTTTTAGACTGCTGGTCGCGTGTATGACGAGGCGGCTCGGTTCTCTCCCTCTCGCCTTAGTCGTATCGACTATTGCCGAGCATCGATCAAGTATGGCTTCAATGCCTTCGTCTTCGGCAACGCGAAAGGATATCTCCGAGTCGTCAGTCGAGCTCGGTTCGGCCTTGCCTGCCATTGCCGACTCGCCGATCTTGTAGGCATGGCGATCATCGCGCCTCGAAGGGCGATCGGAGAGCAAGATGACGGCAGGCCTCCCGGAAGACTCCGCCCTCGCAATTCCGCGCGCCACTTGAAGGGCTCCCTCGCCCGTCGAGTCGCCGTATATGAGCTGAGGCCATAGCAGTTTCCGTAAGGAGCGCCGGGGAGTGACGCGGCTCAGGCAGGAAAACGAATCTTCAAGCAATTCGTGAGTGAAGCCGCGAGACCACATCTCTTTATCCAGCCTCTCCAGGGCCGCGTAAAGCCGCACAACCTCGGCAGGGTCGCCCGCGAATGGAGGGAATAAGTTTTCACCTTCAAGCCCTAAGCGATATCGGGGAAAGGCTCGATACTCTTCGCACAGGTCTAAGAATTCGAAGGCCTCCTCAAGATTGTCGCTTCTCAGAGTGAAATCAAACGCCAGCTCCTGCCGGGCCTCGTCGTGCCCTCTGGCCAGGAGATCGAGCTTCTCTTTCAGATGTGTCAGGCCCGGCTTTTCTCCTCTCTCTCGGGCCTCGCAACCCGTCGTATCGATCTCTATCGCTGCCGTCCGAGGGGCGCTCGC
>DATLMR010000052.1:0-12126 GCA_035537555.1 Blastocatellia bacterium | reverse complement strand
TGGCCAGACTGCGAAATATCCCGCACTCTTCCACGTCGACGGGCAATCCTGCGATCGATTTGGGCAGTCTGTTTTTGCGCAGGATGCAGCTTTCCGGGTACTTGGTTCTGACAAAGAACTTGATCGCCATCGTGCCGACGTGGATACCCTCCACCACTTTCTCGCCGACCCCGATTCCAAGTACATTATCGTTGATTTTAGGAGTGGTCGTGGATGTCGAAGGAATGGAGCGGTTTCCCTCCGCCGGGCGGGACATCAGGATGCGCTGAGACCATTCCTGTTTTAGAGCCGACAGGTCGGTCAATTCGGTATCGCTCGCCCCGACCAGGGACCGCTTCCCCATTGCTCTGGTAACACGCTTCCTATTCACGTTGCCTCTAGCCATTCGAAACCTCCCGGATAACTGAAATTCTTCCCAGGTGAAGAGGTGGCGAAGGTCACCCTTCATAAGCTTATGACCAACCCGAATGAAATGTTTCAGCGGGAAAAATCATTAAAGTTATGAAAGGTGGATTGCGGAGCCCTCGACCAGTAAGAGCGTCGGCAGGGTCTGCCTTGAAATCCCAGCCCTTTTAAGGAGATCGACGGAGGAAATATGAAAAGAACCGTGTGTAGCCTGCTGCTCGTAGCCCTTATCCTTCTTAACTCCGTGCATGCCGAAGCCAGAGTCTCCGGCGCACGTTCGGAAGGCGAAAACAGATACGAGGGCGAAACTATCACCAGCCTCATCCAGCCTCACGGCCCTGGGGCGTTCGCTGATTTGGAGGATGGGGATTGCCCCATCTGCGCTACTGTAAAAGCCGACACCGGGAAGAAACATATTATGGATTCGCGCTCACAAGACGAATCGCTTCAACAGCCGGACGGCGCCATCCAGGTAAAGGCCTTCAAAAGAGACGACGACGTAACAGTCTACGTCACCAACATGAATCCCTACCTTTTCACATATACCGTGACGATGGTAGCAGAGCCGATGGAAGAAGAGGCGTTGAAACGGTTTCTTCTGTCATATTCTCCCCTCTTCAGTTTCCTGGGCGGTTCGGAAGAACCCGAAGCAGAAGCGGCAGGCATTGATGCTTCTAAAGCAATGATGGACGCGAGAAAGCTCATGAGCTGCGATGAGCTGGAAAAAAAGATCGAAGAACGCATAGCAAGGCTCAGGTCGGACTATGAAAGATATCTCAAAACGTACGACGGGTACCAGGATACGTACAAGATAGTAAGCGGAGCGTTCGCGGCGCTCATGAACCCCCTGGCTACGTGCTGCTCGTTATATAAGAATTCCGTGACCTATAATCAGAGGTATCCGGACCTTCCCGATAAGCAAGAGTTTGAGAGGCTTGCTAAGAATGTTAAGGATCTTCGGTCGGAATATGATCTCGAATCGCAAGTCGGCGAGCTTGAGGAGATGATCAAGGAACTTGACGAGAGAATGGAAAGTTCTTCGCCCGCACTGGCAAAGAAAGCGATGGCCGACCAGGACAAAATCATCGCCGCGGCGCAGCCGAGAGGCGATGCCTCGTTGGAGAGATCAAGAAAGGCGAACGAAGAAATCAGAAAGGTCGAAGAGCAAATACGACGGGCGAAAAGCGAGGCCTCAAAGAAACAACTAGAGGAGCGAAAGAAGGCTCTCCAAGATGAGGCCGGAGCGGCTGAGGAAGAGCAGGAGGCGCTTCAAGCTGCTACCAGAGAGAAAGAAAGAATATCGAGGAACCTGGCCGAGTGCGACCAGCCTACAGTCAGCAGATTAAAGGCTTCGTTCCGCGAGGCGCAGCTCGATTTTGAAGCGCTCCAAGATAAGCTGGAAGGCCTGTGCAACAACCTGTTCGGGGGCAACGGGGTCAAACTTGAGGGCATGGCACAGTCAGTCAGAATCGTCCTCGAACAACCCGACTATTTCTTCATTCGCAAATTCAAGACCGGAGGCTTCAAAGGCGGCACCAACGTAACCCTAAGGCTGTTCCGCGCGCCCAATCCGGTTATGTCTTTGACAGACGATCAAAAACTGGCGAATGAAATATCCAAACCACTTCCTTGCAAGCGCGACAATACTCCCTCGGATACCGATTCGCCCAACGATGAAACTCCTGGTGAGGACAGTCAAGACGGACCGAAGGACGGAGATAAGCCCCGCTCTCAGAACAAGCCGGCCAAGCCTCCCAATGAGCCTGCCAAGGAAAATCCTCCACCCGCCTCCCAGACGACCAGCCTGTCCGCGCCTCCGCAAGACCAATACGCCGGTTCTTTGCAGGACGTCGGAAATGCTTCTTACCTCAGGCAGGTTGGGGGCCGCCGCGTGGTCCCGGCTATGCTTACCATTCACGAACCGATCTCCTTGCGAAATATTTCCTTCAATACTCTTCAGGAAAATCAAGAGCCGAAGGATACAGAGGGAACCACAGACCCGGCGCCACAACAGCCTCAAACACCAGACCAACAGACCGAGTTGAAATTCGGCGCGCCGCGATTCATCCTTTCGGGCGGCATCGCTTTTTCGAGACTTGAAAAGCGGGAGTTTCAGCCGGTGCTGGGAGTCGCCCGCGACCGGTCCGGCATGCCTACGTCCCCGGACACGATAACCAATGTCATCGGTCTTAAGGATTCGAGCGACTGGACGCTCGGCCCGATCCTTGTATTAAGCGCGAGGCTCGTTGAAGGAAACGGTTTCGGTCTCTATGGCTCCTTCGGGATTACTGGAAAGAAGACCGACAACAACACGGATATCGATTATTTGTTCGGTCCTTCCGTCAGCATTTTCGATAATCGCATCCTTTTCACCGGCGGCGCCTACGTCGGACGGCAGGTACGTCTCGGGGGCGATGCCTTCCTTGGCGCGCCGATCGGCGCCGACGCGACAATCCCAACCCGCAAAGAGTACCACGCGAAGTTTGGCTTCAGCGTGACATTCAGAGTCATCCCCTGGAAGTAGCTTCTTCATCCGCCTCCCGGTAACACTCCGGGCGGGCCGGAGGGCGATCACCCTCCAGCCCGCCCGGCATTTTTCCGCCCATTCCTCGCTCCAGTCTCCCACTGATACATTTATCTGTTTGGACACCCTCGATTACCGGAGTAATATAGTAAATTGAATATGAGTTCAGGTTTAAGAATCCAATAAGGAATCAGATATGACGAGAGCTGTCACTCCCCCGGGGCCGAAGGGCAAGCCGGTAATCGGCAACCTCCTCGATTTCAGAAACGATCCCGCGAACTTCCTATTGAGGTGCGCGAGAGAGTATGGCGACGTGGTTCATTTCAAGCTCGGGCCGCAATCCCTCTTTCTCGTGAACGACCCCGAGATCATCAAAGACGTGCTTGTGACGAACAACAGGAACTTCGTCAAGAGCCGGGGGCTCGAGCTCGCCAAGGAATTTCTCGGCGAAGGGTTGCTCACGAGCGAAGGCGATTTCCACCTTCGCCAGCGCAGGCTCGCGCAGCCCGCGTTTCATCGGCAGAGGGTCTTCGCTTACGGAGAAGCGATGGTCGATTACAGCACCCGCGCCTGCGAGCACTGGAGCGATGGCGAGACGCGCGACATGGCTCAGGAGATGATGGGCCTTACGATGGCCGTCGTCGGCAAGACGCTCTTCGACGCCGACGTGATCGAGGAAGCTAAAGAGATCGGCCAGGCCCTGACCGAGATGGTCCATTTCTTCGAGAGAATAACAACCCCTTTCCCAAAGCTGATCGCGAAACTTCCGCTCCCGAGCAACTACCGCTTCAAAAGGGCGAAGGAGCGGCTCGACGCGACCATCTACCGAATCATAAACGAGCGAAGGGCGAGCGAGACGGATCGGGGAGACCTGCTCTCCATGCTCCTGCTCGCGCAGGACGAAGAAGGGGACGGCGGAAGGATGACCGACCTCCAACTGCGCGACGAAGCGATGACGATCTTTCTGGCCGGGCACGAGACGACCGCCAACGCGCTCACGTGGACGTGGTACCTGCTCTCGCAGAACCGCGAGGCCGAAGCCCGCATGCACGAAGAGATCGACGGGCTCCTCGAAGGAAGGCTCCCGACCGCCGCGGACGTGTCCCGGCTCGTCCACACGACGAAGGTATTTTCGGAGGCGATGCGGATGTATCCCCCGGCGTGGACCGTCGGTAGGCGCGCGCTCAAGGAATACGCTCTGGGCGAATACGTCGTCCCGGCCGGATCGATCATCCTGATGAGCCAGTACGTGACGCACCACGACCCGCGGTTCTTCCCCGAGCCCTTCAAATTCGATCCGGAAAGGTGGACCCCGGAAGCGCAGGCGGCCCGCCCCAAATTCTCCTACTTCCCTTTCGGAGGGGGGCCTCGCCTCTGCATCGGCGAGCAATTCGCCTGGATGGAAGGGGTGCTGATCCTTGCGACCATCGCGCGGCAATGGCGCATGCGCCTGGCCGCGGATCAGGTGGTCGAGCCGGAGCCTTTGATCACTCTGAGGCCGAAATTCGGCATGCGGATGATGCTCGAACGCCGCGCGGGTTCTCCTCTGCACGTGGAGCGGGTGGCGGCGATAGCTCAGGACCTCCCCGCGACATTATAGAACCGGGGAGTCGTCGCCCTGTAGCACGCGCTGCAGCGCGGGCGGGTAATCAGGCCATATCAATTCAAGAGACCGTCTATGTACGCCTCGGGCGAGAACTCGACCAGATCGTTCATCTTTTCTCCCACGCCGACGTAGCGAATCGGAATGCCCAGTTCCTTGGCGATCGCGACGACTATCCCGCCCTTGGCGGTGCCGTCGAGCTTGGTCAACACGAGCCCGGTGACCGGCACGGAGCGGGTAAACTGCCGCGCCTGCTCCAGCCCGTTCTGCCCGGTGACGGCGTCGATGACGAGCAGCACTTCGTGCGGCGCGCCCTGGAGCTCCCGCCCGGCGACGCGGCGCATCTTTTCAAGCTCCTGCATCAGGTTGGTCTTCGTGTGCAATCGTCCGGCCGTATCGACTATGAGCACATCGACATCGCGGGAGCGAGCGGCCCCTATGGAATCGAAGAGCACGGCCGAGGGGTCGGTCCCGGGCTTCTGCTGGATGATGGAGACTCCGGATCTCTCGGCCCAGATGGCGAGCTGGTCGTTGGCGGCGGCGCGAAAGGTATCGGCCGCGCAGACCATCACTTCGTTCCCTTCGCTCTTGATCCTGTGGGCGAGCTTGCCGATGGTGGTAGTCTTGCCCACCCCGTTTACGCCGACGATCATCACCACATACGGCTTTATGTCGGGCGGCACCTCGGTCTCGGAAGCGACCGTGCCCCGCTTGCGGTTGCGCTCGGCGTTTTCGAGAATCGACCTGAGCTCATCCTTGATCAGGCGCTTCAGCTCGTCCACGTCGCTGAGCTGCTTGCGGCTCACCTGCTGCCGCGCTTTCTCTATTATATCGAGCGAGGTCTGCACTCCGAGGTCGGCTCCGATCAGCGCTTCTTCGAGCGCGTCGAGCACCTCGGCGTCGATCTCGCGCTTGCCCGCGAAGACGGCGTCGAGCTTTTCCGTGAGGGTTTCGCGAGTGGAGGCGACGGCGCTCTTGAACTTATCGAGTAGCCCTTCCTCCGGCTCGTCGGGCCGGTTGGCTATCGCCTCTTCTTCAGGCGTGGCAGCCCGGTTTAATCCGAGAGATATGAACTCGTCCTGCTTCTTTCTTTTCCAGAATGCCATAAAAAATTTTTCCCGCGATGCAACGGATCCGAACCTGTATTCAGAGAGTCAAAGGCGCGCCGCAAGGAGTGCTGCGCGCCTGATATTTGAACTGTCTAGCTTAGCACCCGATTTCAAACAGCGTCAACTCGGCCCGCCCTCGAGGCTCGCGGGCCAATCCGGCGTCGCAACAAAATCTTCATATTTGGCCGATGTCGTTCATTGATCTGCTGTTAACCCACTTCAACGGGATTTGCCGGATGGCCGTCGGCCCCCCGCGACGGTTTTTGCTTGAGCCCTTATGATCACATGCTAGAATCACGAATCGGGACGCCCCCGGTAGCTTACGCTCATCTTAGTAGAACAACATGCAGCCATGAATTGAGCCGACAGGGTCTCAGGGTACGGCCCGGAGCTGTCGGCCGGTAGAGAGATGAAACTGCTTATGCGGCGAACACGCCTTATCGATCTTTCGGTTTATATCATAGCGTCGGCACTCATACTGATTTCGGCGAACGTGGATACATCCGCGCAGAGGAAGTCTCGCGGGGGAAGAAGGGCTTCACCGGCGAGCGCGAAAAAGCAGGCCTCAAAGAAGGATAAGCGAGGCAAAAGCGACGCGAAGAAGAGCGCTCGCGGCAGACCGGGGCGCGTGAAGGCCGACAGGGGCCGGGCGGCCAAATCCGGGCGCACGAGATTGTCACGCCGCGAGCGGCGCGCGCTCGCGAGAAGCGAGCGTAAGGGCCGGGCGAGCTACGCCGGCCGAGGGCGCTCTCGGTCGGAAGCTCCTTTGCGCGCTTCGCGGGATCGTGACGAGGACGGGCAGGAGCTGTCGGCTCCGCAACCTCGCGTTGTCGCAAGCGGCATCCAGTCGGACCGGGTGATCGAGATTCAAAATGCCTTGATGAAGGCGGGCGTTTATGAAGGTCCCTCTACCGGCCAGTATGATGAAACGACCTCCGCGGCCATGAAAAGATTTCAGGTGAGCAACGGGCTCCCGGCGACAGGGCTTCCCTCGGCTCATACGCTCAAGAAGCTGGGAGTATCGAAGCGCAGCAATGACGGATACGCGGTCCCGGTAAATACATCGCACGATAAAAAACAGGAATAGGTATCGCTTTCGGGTACGAATAACGGGCAGGCTCCTATGGCCCCGCGCCTGTCCGGGCTCAAGAAAAGAGCTAAAGAAGCAGCAAGAAATCAGGCGGGCTCCCTCACAGTTCGGCGTCATCTCTGTGATTAAGGTTGTATAGATATGCCTGAAGAATATTTCAAGTTGCGGCTTCGCGCTCAGGAAGACGAGATTCGCTCCCTGAACGCGACGCTTGAAGCGGCCCGCGCGCGCGGCAATAAGAAGCTGATGGGGCTCTCTCGCAAACGGCTGGAGCTGGCCTGCCGCCTGCGAGAGATGTACGAACGATTGATAAGCCGCGAAGGCGAGCCCGGCGGGTGAGCGAGGGCGGTCCTTCCGCGCGGCACTCGATCGGCTCCGCCGGAGCCCGCATCTACCTGTCTCCTCCGATGCGGAGGCGCACCCCGGCGGTGAAGTTCAGCCTGTAGGCGGGAAATCCGAGAATCTCCTCATAATCTTGATTGAGCAGGTTCTCGACGCGAGCGAAAGCCGACACATTTCGAGTGATTCGATAGACCCCCGCCGCGTTGAGCTTCGCGTAGCCGTCATTAAATATCGGCCTGTTCCCGAGGTCGAACCTTGCGCCCGTGACGGGGTCGAGCTCGCGGCGCTTGCCCACCAGAGACCCGTCCAGAATCAGGTCGAGCCGCTCTCCGGTCCAGCTCGCTTCGAAAGCGCCTGAGTGGCGCGGACGCCGCAACAGAGACAGGCCTTCTTCCGAGCCGAACTCGCGAAAGTCCCTGTCTACTCTCGATCTGAGGAAAGTGTAGCTGGCCGACAGGCGCATATTTCTTAGAGGCCGCGCCACGCCGACAAGCTCCACTCCCCGCGCCGACGCGCGGTCCAGGTTGATGAAGTTCGCGAGCCTGCCATCCGAGAGCCTCACCGGCCCGAACGTTACGGGGTCGAAGGTGAAAACGATGAGATCGCGAAAGCGGTTGTCGAAGTAAGTAAGCTCCAGGCTCATCCGGCGATTCAGGAATTCCTGCACGGCTCCCACGTCGAAGCTGACCGCCCGCTCCGGGTCGAGGCTCGGGTTACCGAGAAAGAACAGGCTCGGGCTGAAGGCCTCTTCGAGCGACGGCTCCTTGATGCCCGTGCCGAAGCTCGCTTTCAGCCTGGTCGCTCCCCACGCCGCGCCCTCCGCGTGCTTGCGCGCGAGGAAGGTTGCGGCAAGCTTGGGATTTATCGAAGTCCCGAAACCTACGCCGTTCCCGGGTACCGTGGAGCCGATGGATAGGAGCGTGGCCCTCAGGTCATCCGGCACCGACCCCGTATTTCGCTCTACTCGAAAGCCCGCTGTCACGAACAACCTGTCGCGCCAGTTGTGCTGGTCCTGAAGGTAGAGTCCGAGGTTGTTCCGCTCCGGCGAGACGCGGCTGAACAGGTCCGTGAAGACCGCCGACTCGTGCTCGAAGTCTATTCCGCCCGTGAGAATATTCGAGCTCGCCAGAGCCGCGATGGCCTGGTAATGTACGCCCGCGCGCTTCTGATGATTCTCGAGGGAGAACTGAAAATCATTGCCGAATGGAGGAGGGGTCTCCCCCGGCAGCGTCAAGTCCTGGCTCGCGGGATCGAAGTTGAACGTATCAGGCTCGGAATAGATGAACCGCGCCGTATGATGCAAGGGGGAGGAGCTTCTGAGCTGGAAAGCCGCCGAAAGCGCGAGGTCGCGATGCTTCTGGCGCTGGTCCGGGTCCGCGAGGAGGAAGCTGACAGGCCCGGCCACGCCCACGCTGTTATTGTTCCACCGAGATGTGATTCGCAATTGCGCGTCGGGAGAGAGCCTGAAGCCGAGGTTGGCCGAGGCCGAACGGTTACGGTAGTCGCTGTTTTGAAAGCGCCCGTCCGTGTCCTGAAAGCCGAAGCTCGCGGAGTAATCGAACCAGCCCGCGAGCCCCGACAGTCGCGCAGTTTCGCGATGATAATCGAAGCTCCCTCCCTCCCCGGACAGCTCAAGTTCGGGAGTCCTGGTCTCTCCGCGCCTCGTGACGAACTGGAATACGCTCGTCATGGCATCGGAGCCGAAGAGCGCGCTGCGGGGACCGCGCACGACTTCCACGCGATCCAGGTTTTCGGGCGTGAGTGACGCAAAGTCGAAGAGCCCCCCCGCCAGGTTCACTGGAACGCCGTCGATCAGTACCTTGTTGTAATCCGATTCCCCTCCGCGCGCGAAGATGGAGGTCAGGCCGCCCCGCCCTCCTGTCTGTACGACCGAGAGCCCGGGGACCTGGCGCAACGGCTCCGAAACGAGCGAATGGGCGGCGCGGTTGAAGTCTTCGGCGTCGATCACCGAGATCGAGCCGCCGAGTTCCGTCGAGGGAGTATCGGTTCGCGTGGCGGTAACCACTATCTGATCGGAAAGCGCCGCGACTTCGAGGACAATGCTGATCTTCTCTGACGCGGCGGGGCCGACGATTACCGATGCCTTAAGGGGTTGAGAAAATCCCCGGGCCTCGACTGTCACGGTGTATGCTCCGCTTGCGACCGGAGCGAGGGCGAACCGTCCGTCCGCGTCGGTCCGCGTCTGGTAGACGACCTGGCCGGATGTGTCGCGCAGCAGCACTCGCGCGCCGGAGACGCTCGCGCCCGACGGGTCTGAAACGCTCCCTTCGACGCGGCCGCCTTCACGGCGGCCGCCTTCACGCGCCGCGAAAGCGGGCGGCCCGAGCGGCGTGATGATAAAGAGCAGCAAAACGGGCAGCGCTCTCAACCGTGACTTCGTGCTCCCGCCGCCTGCGCCGGGAGGCGCGGGGCGATTTCTTCTGATGAACATAGCGATGAATAAAAAATTGAACACGGGATTGCTCCTTTTCCGCGAAAGAGTTCATCCAGGGATCGTGGTGCGGGTTCCTGACTCAGCGCCTTCAACCGGGCGAGCCTTCCTCGAATGCCGCTCAGGCTATCGCGGGCATCAGCTCGACCGCTCGTTGCGCATTACAGTTGCGCGACAGTAGCGGACTCTCACCGCCTTCCCCTCCACAACGACCCAGAACCATTGAAATGCCGGGCAGGGGCCGGGCCTCGCTCACTTCGATTGCGAGGCCCGGCCTCCCGCCCCGGCCGACGTTGAAAGAACAGTGATGCGAGGCGCGCCGCTCGCGGGATTCACGTCCACCAGCAGGTCCGCATCGAACAGAGCCCTGAGACGTTCCTCCGTCAGGGCCTCGCGAGGCGCGCCGCAGGCCAGCGCCTCGCCGTCTTTTATCATCAGCACGCGTGTCGAAAACTCGGCGGCGAGGTTCAGCTCATGCGTGACCACTATGGCCGACAGCTCTCCCTCTGAGGTCAGGCTCTTAACCAGATCCAGCATCTTCACCTGGTGCGAGATGTCGAGATTCGCCACCGGCTCGTCGAGCACGAGAAGCGCGGGTCTGGACGCGAGCGCCCGCGCGAGCATAACCCTCTGCCGCTCGCCGCCGGACAACTCATTTATCGGGCGAGAGGCGAACTCGATCGTGCCCGTCTTCTCCATCGCCCACGCCGCTTCGCGCATGTCGTCTTCGCTTTCAAAGCCGACGAGCCTGCCCTGAGCGAACCTGCCTTGAAGGATGAACTCCATCGCGGTAAGAGGAAATCGCACGGCGGATTCCTGGGCGACATACCCGATCAGCCTCGCCGCCTCGCGGCGGGCCATTGCCGTCAGGTCGCGCCCGTCGAGCAGCACGGAGCCGCCGGCGGGCTTCAGGATGCCGACAATTATTTTAAGCAGGCTGCTCTTCCCCGACCCGTTCGGCCCGAGCACGGAGAGCAGCTCGCCCGGCCTCACCTCGAAAGAGAGCCCCTTGAGCACGGGCTCTTTGTAACCGAATCGAATATCTTTGATTTGCAGCATAGCCAGCAATCTCTGTTTTCCGGGCGCGCGCTCAGCTCGTGCGGCGAAGCAGGTAAACGAAGATCGGCGCGCCTATGAGCGCCGTGATGACTCCGATATGAAGCTCGCGCGGGGCGATCACGGTCCGGGCTACGGTATCGGCGAACAAAAGGAACGATCCGCCGACGAGCGCCGAGGCCGGAACGACCAGGCGATTGTCGCTCCCTCCGACGAGGCGGACCGCGTGCGGAATAATCAGGCCCACGAAGCCGATCACCCCGCTCACGGCAACCGCCGCGCCCGTGATCAGAGAGGCGGCGACGTAGACGACGATCTTCACGCGCCTGACCTCGACTCCCAGGGCGAGGGCTTCCTGCTCCCCCACCATCAGCAGGTTCAGGCTGCGCGCGTTCAGATAGATGATCACGATCCCGGCGAGGATTAGCCCCGCGACTACGGCGAGCAGGCCCGGCTCTCCGCTGAGGTCGCCTATCAGCCACGAAAAGACGCTGCGCAATCGCGAGTCCGCGACCGCGGTCACGAGGAAGATGACGACGGACGACAGGAAAGCGTTCGTGATCACCCCTGCCAGAATCAATCTCTCTGACGAGCCGCCCTGGCGGCTCTGTCCAAGAATGTAGACGATGGCTATGGTGAGCACGGCTCCTATGAACGCCGCGACGGGCCGGCTCACCGGGATCGATTCGGCGAAGACCGTCGCGCTGAGAGCTCCGACAGCCGCGCCGGTCGATACGCCCAGGATGTATGGATCGGCGAGCGGGTTCCTGAGCAGCGCCTGGTAAGCCGTGCCCGCGACCGAGAGCCCCGCGCCCACGATAATCCCCATCAGCACGCGAGGAAATCTTATGTCCCAGATAATCGTCTTCTGCTCGGGCACGACATCGAACGCGCGCCCGGTCGTTTCCGAAATCAGTATCTTCACGAGAGCCGACAGGCTTATATGCTCGCTGCCGATTGCGATGGCAAAGGCCGCGGCGATCAAGAGGACCGCGAGCAGGACCGCGAGCGTGAGGACGAGGCGTCCGGGAGTCAGCCGCGCGCGAAGGCCCGCCATCCGTAACGCTTCGAGACTCACGAAGTCAGCCCTCGCGGGTTCACGATTTGCGCCCGCTTCTCCCCCGTCGATAGATGCCCGATTCGTCTGGTTGATTGCCATACGACCTTCTCCCGAAAACCTCAGGGGTGAATCTTCGATGCCATCTGCTCCAGCCCATCAACGATCCTCGGGCCGGGCCGCAGGAGCAGGTCTGAGTCGAGCTTGTAGACCCTGCCATCGCGCGCGGCGGGAGTCTGCTTCAACCTTGCCGGCAGGTCGGGCTCGCCCGATTGAAGAAAGATCACCTCCGGCTGCTTCGCGACGGCGGACTCCAGGCTGTACTGCGGGTAGTCGTTCTTCTCGTCCGAAGAGATCGAGCGGCCTCCCGCGCGAACGATAAGGTCATTGATGAAGCTCGTTCCGCCCGCGGTGATAAGAGGCTCGCTTCCGAGAATCAAGAGGACTCTCGGCCGGGGGCGCGGGCCGACGCGGGCGCGCACGGCCTC
>DATLMR010000051.1:0-13391 GCA_035537555.1 Blastocatellia bacterium | reverse complement strand
TAAGCGGCGTCGGGACTTTGGGCGCGACCGCATCGGGAAGTTGGAGGCGAGAGCTTCCGGCAGCCGTTGAGTCGGCCGCCACCGTCCAACCTCCTGCCTTAACCGTAGCCTCCGCCGCGTAGAGCACCACGTCGTTCGATCCGGTAGGGGGTGGAGGCGGGGGAGGTGGCGGCGAAGGCGAGCCGCCCGCGATTGCTGCTTCGAGAGCGTCGATGTCCGCCCCAATATCCTTCCCGTCCGTGCCTGCTCTCTTGTACGGGCTGTTGGACGCGAGGCGATAGTTGCCTCCCGCCGCGTTGACGAAGCCCACTTCCTCAAGCGTTGCGGGGAAGAAGTTATCCGGCGGATAGACCTGGGCCGGGCCGCTCGCGAGCAGGTTCTTTAAGAATATCGCGCCGGGGAAAAAGGTGTTGAGTGTGCTGGTGCCGCTGGTCGTGCCGGTGCCGACGATCCCAAACTGGTTATGGCGCGAGAGATTGTTTCTATATATGAAAGATGAATGCGCGCGCCCTTCGGCGATGATGACGTGCGCTGTGTTGAACACCGTGTTGTGCTCGACCGACACATTGGCCGTGCCGTCCAGCAATTGGAGCCATCGGCCGCCGAGGCCCCATCGCGGGTCTCCCACATCGTCGAAGAGATTGTTGGCGATCTTGACTCGCTGAGTCTGCTGGCTCGGCGCGCTGTAGTCGTAGCCGAGCATTAATATCGCGGATGACGTGTGCCTGAGAATGTTATTCGTGAAGGTGATATCCTGAACCACGGCCCATGGCACCCTTCCTTCTTCGCCGCGAGGCGTAAACAGAATGGCGCAGCCGTTCTGCTGGGCCACCCAGTTGTTCTCGAAGATGTTGCCGTCTACCAGAAGCCGCTGCGCGTTCTTCAGCTCGAAGAGATTCTTGATCCACCAGGGCGAGCCTGCGTAGCTCGGATCGTCCACTTTCCACGAGAGCGGCTTGAAGCAGTGGTTGCGCCGGAACTCTATGTCGGACGGAACGAGCCCCTGAATATTCACGTCGGCGCCGCCGAACAGGATGTTTTCGGTCGCCCCTTCCAGGTAGTTGTTCACGATCTTGAATGGGCCGGGGCCGTTCCATACCGCTATGGCCTGCGTGTCGAAGCCGATGCCGTGGCAATCGGAGATGTAAGAGTCGATGATGGAGGTTCGCGCGCTGTTTAAGGCTATGCCGCGCGAGACGTTCGCGTTGCGAGTGCCGTGAATGTAGCAGCGGTCGATGATCAGGTCATGCGGCACGATGGCGAGACTGTTCTGCGCGCGTGAGCCGTCCCCAAGCGAGATGAGCCCATAGTTGCTCAACAGGTTGGGATCGATCGTGAACTCTATGCCGATGAACCTGTAATGATGCGATGAGGGCGTGGTTACTATCGTGGGCCACACGCCGGTCGCTACGATCTTCGCCATCGCGGACGCGTTTGAAGGGCCGACGCGCCTGCCTTCGGGGAGCCCCGACAGGTTCGAAGTGCGAATCACGACCCAGCTCGCCCCGCTCTTGTTGGGAAGGATGAACCCGTCGGGAGGGGTAGTGTAAGTCGCGCCCGCTTGCAGCACGATGGTATCACCGGGGCTTGCGGAGTTGATAGCCGCCTGAAGGTCGCCGCCAGGCGGGACGTTTATGGTACCGCCGGTCGGAGGCGTGTAGCTCGTATCGAGAAAGACGCGCGGAAGCTCAGGGTCGCCCGCCGCCTGAAGCTCCGCATCTTGCGCGAGCGAGCCTCTCTGAGAGAGAAGTATCAAGACCAGTATCAAAGCCGAGAGCAGACTCCTTTTCATTACTCACCTCAAATGAAATATAAAAATTGAATTAACTGCTTCCGCCGAAGGTGCCGCGAGAAGTCCTCGCGTCCGTCCTGAGACAGGCGCAGCTCCGCCGGGCGGATTGAAACCAGAAGGTGAGGTAATAAACGTTTACAGAATTGGGGCGCGAATTCTTGCACGGATGAGTCGATGGGGTGAGCAAGAGACGAAAACGCCTCTGAAAGACTCTACGCCCGTGCCGTCGCTTTTATTTACCCGTTTTCAAAAGCGGCCTGAGCCGCGCGATGTGGTGACGCTCGTCGCAAAATCACAGGTATTATGGTTCTCAGGGATAAATACGCGGGGGCGCGCGCTACTCATCGCGGGAGAATGTACCACAGTACCGATCGGTCCTTGCAACCCGGAATAGATTTATTGCGATAAAATAAGATTTGTCCCGCGTTCCCGCCTTCGTGACCGCGTCAAGCTGCGCGAGGGGGCCGTTGACAACAGGGGACCGCCCGAATAAAGTGGGCGCGGGTATGCGGCATGCCCGGGCCGAAATTGCCCGGCTTCGCTTAAAGGAGAGCTGGAACATGAAGGGAAGATCGTGGATTCAAACTTCTTCGAGCCTGCTCGCGCTGCTCCTCTTTTCGGCGGCCCCTCGCGTGGAGAGCGCGGGCCAAAAGAGCGGAGACCGGAAAGAGAGCGGGGGCAAAACGGAGATCGTCAAGGTGGTTAAGTCCGAAGCCGAGTGGGAGAAGGAGCTTACGCCCGAGCAGTTCCTCGTCACGAGGAAGAAGGGGACCGAAAGGCCTTTCACCGGCGAGTACCACGACCTGCACGACGAGGGGATTTACCGGTGCGTCTGCTGCGGGCTCGACCTCTTCAGCTCGAAGACCAAGTTCGATTCGGGCACGGGATGGCCGAGCTTCTGGGCTCCCATATCTGCGCGTTACATCGCCACCGAGACCGACAGGAGCCTCGGGATGAAACGGACCGAGGTGAAGTGCGCGAGGTGCGACGCCCACCTGGGGCACGTCTTCGACGACGGACCGCCCCCGACCGGTTTGCGCTACTGTATGAATTCGGCCGCGCTCCGTTTCGCCCCGAAGCGCGCGGCAAAGCCGTGAAACTCGCTCGCCTATCGTATGAGCACGGCCCCGTGCCTCGATAGCCCGTATTTGCCTGCGCCGAGATACGGGTGCTAGACTCTTCTCGCCGTACGACTAATGTTCTTCCCTTCAGCAGAGCCGGAGGCAGAAGATGTCTATCAGCTTCTCCAGGTCGATGCGGTCGCTGGCAGTAGATAATTTTCGGCCATCGGTCCTGGGGTTCATCATCTCCGCAATTCTACTGGTCGCGTGGTTCGCGTGGTTCTTTTTCGCCCGCGTGAGCGTCTACGAGTTGAGCGACACGGCGCGCCTGGAAGCGGACACGGCCGTTCATCCGGTGGTCGCGCCGGTCGGCGGCCGTGTCGCGGCCGTCCACATGACGGTCGGGCGCGAGGTCCGGGCGGGCGACCTGCTGGCCGAGATCGACTCGCAGGGCGAGCGGTTGCAGCTCGGCGAAGCGAGGGCGCTGCTTGCCGGCATATCTCCGCAGCTTGCGGCTCTGCGCGACGAGATCAAGGCGGAAGCGAGCGGCCAGCGCGAGCAGTTACAATCGGGGCAGGCAGGCATCGACGAGGCCTCGAAGGAGTTTGAAGAAGCGGAAGCGGCCGCCCGCCTCGCCCGAACGGAAGCCGAGCGGCTCGAACGCCTCTACGCGAGCGGCGTCGTCTCGGAGATCGAGCTCACGCGCGCGCGGACCGAGTTCACGAAGCGCCGGGCGGCGGCGGACGCGCTGAAGCTCGCGGTCGCGCGGCTCGAACCCGACCGCCGGAGCAAGAAGAGCGACAGCCAGGTCAGGATCGAGCGGCTCAACCGCCAGGCCGCCGAGCTCGAAGCGCAGATCACCACCACCACGGCCCTCGTCAACCGGCTCGCTTTCGAGATCGAGCGCCGCAACATACGCGCTCCCGTCGACGGCAGCGTCGGGGAGGTCGCGGAGTTTCGCGTCGGCGCGGTCGTCAGTTCCGGAGATAAGATTGGAGCCATCGTCCCGCCGGGAAGTGTCCGCGCCGTCGCCCTGTTTCCGGCTTCTCAAGCCATCGGCCGCTTGCGCGCGGGCCAGCCCGCGCAGATTCGCCTCGACGCATTTCCCTGGTCCCAGTACGGAAGCATAGACGCGACCGTTTCGAGCGTGGCGGCCGAGCCGCGAGACGGGCACATCCGGGTCGAGCTTGAGGTCCATCCGAGGCCGGATTCCGCCGTCTCCATCCAGCACGGCTTGCCCGGCATAGCCGAAGTCGAAGTCGAGCGCGTCTCCCCGGCGGCCCTCCTGCTCCGGGCCGCCGGGCGTCGCCTCTCCGCTTCCGACGGAGCGAGATCGAACCCCGGCGATCGCGGAGGAGGACAGTGAAGCTCCCATCCAACAGGGCTCGACGCCTCGTCGTTCCCGAAGTCGTGCAAACGTCGGCGATGGACTGCGGCCCCGCTTCGCTCAAGTGCCTGCTCGGAGGGTTCGGGATAAGGGTGAGCTATGGGCGACTGCGTGAAGCCTGCCAGACCGACGTGGACGGCACGTCGATCGACACGGTGGAAGAAGTCGCCGCGCAGCTCGGGCTCGAAGCCGAGCAGACGATGATGCCTGTAGATCACGTGCTGCTTGGCGAAGCGCAGGCTCTGCCCGCGATCGTCGTGATCGCTCTTCCCACCGGGTCCACTCACTTCGTCGTCGCCTGGCGGCGGCATGGAAATATCGTGCAGGTGATGGACCCGGCCACGGGCCGCAGATGGCCCGCGTGCGAGAGCTTTCTCAAGGAAGTCTACCAGCACATCTTCCCCGTACCCGCCGACGCCTGGAGGAAGTGGGCGGGCTCGGAGGAGTTCTCGGGCGCGCTTCAAAGAAGGATGCTGAATCTCGGGATTCGGAAAACGGTCTCGCGGCGGCTGATCGACGAAGCGCTCGCAGATTCCGGCTGGTGGTCGATTGCCTGCCTCGATGCCGCGACTCGCATGGCCGCGGCCCTCGCGGCCTCTCGGGGGCTGGACCACGGAGAGGAGTCGGCGCGTCTGCTCGAAGCCTTCTTCGATAAAGCCCGCGCCGATCAGGCGAACGGCTCGATAATCCCTTCCGGTTTCTGGTCCGTGGTGCCCGCGCGCCCTGAAGCGAGCGAGCAGGAGCACCTGTTTCTCAAAGGCGCGGTCGTGGTCCGCGTGCGGGGGCAGCGCAGCCTACGGCCGGAACGCGCGATCGGGGAATCGGAAGGCGAAGCCGGGCCTCCGCCTCCGCTCTCTCCCGAGCTCGTGGCCGCGCTCGAAGAGAAGCCGAGTCGGCCGGGCCTGGAGCTGTTGCGGATGCTCAAGGCGGACGGCGTGCTGGCTCCTTACGCTCTGCTGCTGGCGGCGGCGCTCGCGGCGGGCGGAACGGTCTTTGAGGCGCTCCTTTTCCGCGGCCTGTTCGAGATCGGGCGCGACCTCGGGCTGGTCAGGCAAAGGCTCGAAGCTATGGGCGCGCTCGTCGTCTTCGTCCTCGCTCTGCTCTTGCTTGAGCTGCCGCTCGTGTCGGGCATGCAGAGGCTCGGGCGGAGGCTCGAAGCCCGGCTGCGCGTCGCATTTCTCGAAAAGCTCCCGCGGCTCGGGGACAGGTATTTTCACAGCCGCCTGACCTCCGACATGGCCGAGCGAAGCCACAGCCTTTTCGCGCTCAGGCTGGTGCCGGGGCTCGGCGGCCAGCTCGCCCGGTCCATCTTCGGCCTCGCCTTCACGACCGGCGCGATAATCTGGCTCGATCCGGCAAGCGCGCCCATCGCGCTCCTTACCGCGTCGATCAGCATCGCTCTCCCGCTCCTCACGCAGCCCTTTCTAATCGAGCGCGACCTGCGCGTCCGCACGCATACCGGCGCGTTGAGCCGCTATTATCTCGACGCGATGCTCGGCCTTATCCCCGTGAGGGTCCACGGAGCGGAGCGCGCGGTGAGGCGCGAGCACGAGAGCCTGCTGGTCGAGTGGGCGCGTTCGAGCCTCAGCCTTCAAAGAAGGGCCGTCGCGGTCGAAGGGGTCCAGGCGCTCGTCGGGTTCGGACTGGCGGTCTGGATACTCCTCGACTACGTCGGGCGGTCGAGCGAGATCGCCAACGTTCTACTGCTCGTTTACTGGGGCCTCAGCCTTCCGGCTCTGGGACAGCAGGTGGCCCTCTCCGCGCAGCAGTATCCCGGCTTCCGCAATATAACGCTCCGCCTCTTCGAGCCGCTCGGCGCCCCGGAAGAGAACGCCCCGCGCGATGACGGCAGCTCGCTTACCGGCGAGCGAGCCGCTTCAAAACCTGAGCGACCGGAAGCCGTGGGCATAAGGTTCGAAGGCGTGAGCGTGCGCGCGGCGGGCCACACGCTTCTGGACGGAATCGATCTTTGCGTCAAAGCGGGCGGCCACGTGGCCATCGTCGGCCCGTCGGGCGCGGGAAAGTCCAGCCTCGTCGGCGTGCTGCTCGGGTGGCACAAGCCCGCGACCGGCGAGGTGCTGGTCGACGGAGAGCCTCTCGACGGCGAACGCCTGGAGCAGCTCAGAAGAGAGATCGCCTGGGTCGATCCGACGATCCAGATATGGAATCGATCTTTGCTGAGCAATATTCGCTATGGGGCGCATGCCCGCACCGGCCTTCCGATGGGCGAGGCGATAGAGCTATCCCGGTTGAGCAGCGTGCTGAAGCGATTACCCGACGGGCTTCAAACGCAGCTCGGAGAAGGCGGCGCGCTCGTTTCCGGAGGGGAAGGGCAGCGCGTGAGACTTGCCAGGGCGATGCTGCGCCCGGGGGTGAGGCTCGTGATTCTCGACGAGCCGTTTCGCGGGGTCGATCGCGATCAGCGCCGCGAGCTGCTCTCGAAATGCCGTCTGCTATGGAAAGACGCGACCCTGTTGTGCATCACGCACGATATCAGCGAAACGCAGAGCTTCGAGCAGGTCGTCGTCATCGAAGACGGGCGCATTGCCGAGCACGGCGCGCCGTCCGACCTGATTCGTAAATCGCGGTCGCGGTACAAAGAACTGCTCGAAGCCGAGAAGGCCGTCAGGGAAGGATTGTGGTCCGGCGGAATGTGGCGGCGCATCAGACTCGACGAGGGAGTGTTGACCGGGGACGGGGAGAAGCAATGAAGGCGACCTCTTCCATAACCGCCTGCTGCTGGCCCGCTTCGAAGCTCGGCGAAGCCGTCGAAGAGCTCTCTATCCGCGCCCGCCTGCTCGATAAGCGCCATCAGACGATTGAAGACGCGGTGTCGCTTCGAAATCCGGAAGCCCTGAACGGCGACACCGATGCGCTTGAAGAATGGATAGAAGCAACCGCCGACTGGATAGGGATTGAAGCCGAACCGCTGAGCTTCTCTTACTCGGAGACCGAGCAGGTGCTTCGCCTCTCCGGCCCGGCCCTGATCCGCGTCCCGGCGGCGGGAGGCTTCGGGTTCCTGGCCGTGGTTGGCAGCCGCCGCCGCAAGATCGTCGTGCTTGGGCCGGATAAACGGCTCCATAATCTGGAGCCCGGAATGATTCGCGCGGCGATCTGCGAAGAGCTCGAAGCTCCTCTAATCGAGGGGCTGGATCGGCTGCTCGATGAGGCGAAGGTGCCGAAGCGGCGGCGGGAGTCCGTGCGCTCGATGATGCTCGGAGAGTCTCTCAGCTCCGTGACCCTGCGCGATTGCTGGCTCTTGCGCCTGCCGCCTCGAGCGAGCTTCCGGCGGCAGGCGGTTAACCTGCGCCTGCCTCACCGCCTGGCCGGCCTCGTCCTGGCGCAGACGATTCAGTACCTCCTCCTGCTCGCCTCGTGGTGGGTGATCGGGCTCGGAGCTTTACAGGGAAGGCTCGATCTGGGATGGCTGTCGGCCTGGTCGCTCTTGCTCCTTACCATGATCTTTTTCAGGCTGGCCGTCTCCTGGCTTCAAGGCATAATCTCGATCGGCGCGGGCGCTTTGCTCAAACAGCGACTCCTGTACGGCGCCCTGCGGCTCGACAGCGAGGACATTCGCAAGGACGGAGCAGGGCAGCTGCTGGGCCGGGTGATGGAAGCGACAGCCGTGGAGACTCTGGCCTTGAGCGGAGGCTTCACGGGCCTCTCCGCCGCCGTGGAGCTGGCGCTGGCCTCGATCGTCCTCGGGGCGGGCGCGGGCGGCCTTTTGCAGGTCCTGCTCTTTTTCGCCTGGCTGGTCTTCAGCCTGATCGTGAGCTGGCGCTACTACCGCCGCCAGCGGCTCTGGACGAAGATGCGCCTTGCGATGACCAACGACCTGGTCGAGCGAATGGTGGGACACCGTACCCGCCTGGCCCAGCAGTCGCGCGAGCACTGGCACGACGGCGAAGACCGGGCGCTCTCGGAATACGTCGATTCCTCAAGACGGCTCGACGGCTCGACCTCTCTGCTGACGGGCCTCATTCCGCGCGGCTGGCTTCTGCTCGGCCTCCTGGGGCTCGCCCCCTCCGTGGTCGCGCAGAGCACGTCGATCGCCGGGCTTGCGGTGGGCATCGGGGGCGTGCTGCTGGCCTACCAGGGATTGGGAAAACTGGTGGGAAGCCTCTCCCAGCTCGCGGGAGCGTCCATCGCCTGGGAGCAGATAGCCGTCCTGTTCAAGGCGGCCGCCCGGCCCGAAGTCATAGGCTCGCCGGCCGAGATCGGAGACGCGAGGGCGGCATCGGTCATCATCGGGGAGAAGATAATCTCCGCGCACGACCTCTCATTCAGCTATAACAGGCGGGACGAGCCGGTCTTCCGGCAGTGTAGCATCGATGTATACGCGGGCGACCGCGTACTGCTCGAAGGCCCTTCGGGGGGCGGCAAATCGACGCTCGCATCTCTGCTGGTCGGCCTGCGCTTTCCGGACTCAGGCCTGCTCCTGCTCGAAGGGCTGGACTACAGGACTCTTGGCGCGCGAGGCTGGAAAGCGCGCATCGTCGCCGCGCCGCAGTTTCATGAAAATCACGTTATGACCGGCACCCTGGCTTTCAATCTCTTAATGGGAGACCGCTGGCCTCCCAGAGCCGATGGGTTCCGGAGGGCCGAAGCCATGCTGCGGGAGCTCGGGCTCGGAGAGCTGCTCGACCGCATGCCTTCGGGGCTTTCGCAGATGGTGGGCGAGACCGGCTGGCAGCTTTCGCACGGCGAGCGGAGCCGCATCTATATCGCGAGAGCGCTCCTCCAGCAGCCGCACATGGTCGTGCTCGACGAGAGCTTCGCCGCGCTCGATCCCGAGAGCCTCCGCCGCGCGCTCGACTGCGTGCTCGCCCATACCTCGACCCTGCTCGTCATAGCCCACCCGTAGCGAGCCGCGCCCTCTGTTTGTAATCTTTCTCTCCGCTCTTGACATCCCGGGAAGAGATATTGGATATTGGGCCGTGAGGTTCAACCTCCGCATTTTAAGCCAGGGAGAAAAAGCATGAACGATACGAAAAAAGAGATCCCGTTCTTCGCACGCTTTCTCGAAGGCCAGGATACGCTGCAAGTCAAAACAAGCATCAAGGCGGGCAAAACTTTGAAATACCCGTCCGACACCGACGAGCTGGAGCATACTCAGAAGTACCCGTCCGACGGAGACGAGACGTAATCTACGCCCTGCTCTGAAATATCGAATTTATGCTTCGTTTGTAACCCGTTAAGCCGATTTGGCGAGCCTTGCCGATCTGATTGACCGGCATCCTCACAGAGTAAATCCACATAAAGCCTTCGCTTGACGGGAATGGTTCGCGACTGCAACCCATTCCCGTCAAGCAGGCTGACAGTCTGTCCGATTGAGAGAAAAATCATGAAAGAGAAGACAATAAAAGAGGTGAAAGAACAGCCGTTTTTCGCGCGGTTCCTGGAAGACCAGGAATCTCTTCAAGTGAAGACCAGCATCAAGGCGGGACAAACATTGAAGTACCCGTCTGATCGCGACGAGGGCGATTGATCGTATGCCGAAGCGCCCGTCTTAAAAGACGCGGTAACTACGGGCCGCGGCCCGCGCGGCCTAACCTGACCCAATTCAATTAGGAGAAAGCGAATGAAAGATACGAATGAGCTTCCATTTTTCGCGCGATTCCTGGAAAGCCAGGGATTCCCTCAAGTGAAGACCAACATCAAGGCGGGGCGAACCTTGAAGTACCCGTCCGACAACGACGAGCATGTGGATGTGACGCAGAAGTATCCCTCCGACGGCGACGAAGGCGGGGATACGGCCTAAACCGGCCCCGGCCGGCACGAATTTGAGGAGCATTTCATGTGTCGCAAGCCGCGCACGCGAATCGCGTGCGCGGCTTGCGGCCTTGAAATCACGCCCGCTACAATCAGAGCCTCGCGAGGCGCGGGTGAGGCGGTATAATCGGCCCGGCATTCTGCCCGCTTTGACTTTCCTGGAATATGATTAAAGAATACGCGCGTGATGCGGTACTGCTGCTGACGCACACGGGAGATTTTTTCACGATCGACCGCGTGGCGGAAGCGATTGCGCGGCGCGGCGCGGTGCCCTTCCGCTTCGACACTGACTCCTTCCCCTCGGAAGCCAGGCTCTCGGCGAGCTTCGAGCCTTCGACGCTCACTCACTCCATCTCCTATCGCGGAGAGGAACTCGATTCGCGGCGGATACGCGCCGTGTGGGCCCGAAAGATCTGGAGCCCGAGGATGGACGAGAGCCTCGACCCGCAATATCACGCGATGTGCGTGAGGGAGTCTGCCGGGATGCTCAAGGGATTTCTCGACGGCCTCTCGGAGGCGCGATGGGTGAACGACCCCGACCGCGATGACGAAGCCGAAAATAAGCTCCGGCAATTACGCCTCGCGCGCGAAGCCGGGCTGCCTATTCCGCGCACGCTCAACACGAACGATCCGGCGCGCGTGCGCGAGTTTTTCGACGAGCTGGGCGGAGCGATGGTGGCGAAACTGCTCAGGCCTCTCTCGATCAGCATGGGCGCGGCCCCCTACTTCGTCTACACAAGCGAGGTGCGAGAGGAAGACCTCGACGACGCGGGCTTGCTCCGCCACTGCCCGATGGTCTTTCAGGAAAAGATAGAAAAAGAGTGCGAGCTTCGCATCGCTTACGTCGCCGGAGAATTCTTCGTTGGCGAGATAAACGCGCGCGACTCCGAGCGGGGGCAGGTGGATTGGCGGCTCTCCGCGCCCGGCGAGTGCTCCTGGACTCGCGGAGCGATCCCGGACGATGTCGCGCATGGGCTGGGCGATTTGATGTCGAGGCTCGGGCTCGTTTACGGCGCGATAGACCTGATCCGGACGCCCGAAGGGGAGCACGTCTTCCTCGAAGTAAATCCGGGGGGCGAGTGGGGCATGCTCGAACGCGACCTCGACCTTCCAATCTCCGGCGCGATCGCAAACGCGCTTTTGAAATAGCCCGGGAGAACTTGATGTCTGTTCTGATAATAACCAAGAGCGATGATAACGAGAGTATTGCCCTGGTGACCGACGCGATAAAGGAGCGGGGCGGGCGGGCCTACCGCTTCGACACCGACCGCTTCCCGACCGAGCTGAAGCTGACCGCCGCTCACGATAAGACTTCGGAGCGCGTAACGGTGTCCGGCCCGGAAGGGGACCTCGACCTGGGCGGCGTGACGGCCATATGGCACCGCAGGCTCAACGTCGGAGGGCGGCTCCCCGCTTCCATGGATAATCAGCTCCGCCAGGCTTGCATCGGAGAGTCGCGCGCCACGTTCTACGGGCTGCTAGCGAGCCTCGACGCGTTTCGTATGGACCGGGCGCCCTACATTCGGCACGCGGAGAACAAGCAGTTGCAGCTCCGGGTGGCCGCCGAGCTGGGGCTTGAGACGCCGCGCACCCTCATCACGAACGAGCCCGACCCGGTGCGAGATTTCATGAAGGCCTGTGAGGGAAGAGTCATCACGAAGATGCTCTCGTCTTTCGCGATATACGAGGAGGGCCGGGAGAAAGTGGTCTTCACCAATCCCGTGTCGCCCGACGACCTGGAGGACCTCGGAGGGCTCAGCTACTGCCCCATGACGTTTCAGGAGATGGTCCCCAAAGCCCTGGAGCTGCGCGTGACTCTGGTGGGCGACCGGGTGTTCGCCGCCTCGATAGATTCGCAATCGTCCGACCGCGCGCTTCACGACTGGAGGCGCGACGGCCTCGGGATGATCGATGACTGGAAGGAGTACGAGCTGCCGGAGGATGTGACGCGCCGCCTCTTGCGACTGATGGATTACTTCGGCCTCAATTACGGAGCCGTAGACATTATCGTGACGCCCGAAGGCCGGCACGTCTTCCTGGAGATTAATCCCGTGGGCGAGTTCTTCTGGCTCGAGCGGGTGCCCGGACTTCCGATCTCGAAAGCCATCGCCGATGTGCTGCTCGGCCGCTCGCCGCGCAGGGTTCGCGCGTTATGGGAATAGACGGGGAGCGCGCGCTCAGACAGGCCCTCTCCCCGTGACGGCGGCGATGGCCGAAAGCAGCTCTGAGGCCTCGACCGGCTTGGAGACGAACATCTGGTACCCGGCCGCGAGCGCCCGCGCCCGGTCTTCGGCCCTGACGTGCGCCGTGAGCGCTATGGCCGGGAGAAGCCGCCCGCCCCGAGCGCCGAGCGCCCGCACATCGCCTAAGAAGCTGTAGCCGTCCCGGCCGGGCATCGCGATGTCGCTTACCAGAACGTCCAGCCCCTCAGACTCGTCCTGCTTCAACAGGTCGAGGGCTTCGCCCGCCGAGCCGCACGTACTGACCTGGAGCCCGTGCTGCCCGAGCAGGGTCTTCAACATCTCCCTCGTTTCATAATCGTCGTCGACGACCAGGGCCTGCAATCCACGGAGCGCCCGCGACTCTTCCGAATCGCTCGAAAGCGCCTCGACCGCGCCGCCTGAAGGTGGGGAAGGATCGAGGCCGCCGCGCTTTAAACTCTCGCCGCCCCTCAGAGGCAGCGTCACCGTGAAGACGGCCCCCCGCCCTTCTCCCTCGCTCTCGGCCTTCACCATCCCTCCGTGCATCTCTACGAGGTGGCGGACCAGGGCGAGCCCGAGTCCGAGCCCGCCGTGCCTGCGGGTGAAAGAGCCGTCGGCTTGCAGGAAGCGGTCGAAGACATAAGGAAGGAAATCGCGGCTTATGCCCTGTCCCGTATCCTCGACGGCGATCTGCGCGTGCGCGTTCACGCGCGAGACGCGGACTTCGATGCGCCCCTCATCGGGAGTGAATTTGACCGAATTCGCAAGCAGGTTCCAGATGACCTGCTGTAAGCGGTCGGGGTCGCCCGGCAGAGGCCCCGCCCGGGCCTCGACACGCGCGTCGAGGCGTATGCCCTTCGCGTTCGCCGCCGGCCGCACCGCGTCTATCGCAGCCGCGACGACCGATTCCAGATTCACCTGCTGGATGTTCAGGCGAAACTTGCCTGAGATGATTCGCGAGACGTCGAGAATATCCTCGATCAACTGCGCCTGCGCTTTAGCGTTGCGCTCCACGACCTCGAGCGCGCGCGCGTAGGTCTCGTGATCGAGCTTTCCCGTGCGCAGCATTCCGGCCCATCCGAGAATCGCGTTGAGCGGAGTGCGAAGCTCGTGCGAGACGATGGCGAGGAATTCATCCTTGGCCCGGTTGGCCACCTCCGCCTCCCTGCGCGCTTCCA
>DATLMR010000050.1:0-34368 GCA_035537555.1 Blastocatellia bacterium | reverse complement strand
CACGACCCGTCATCCAACACGAACTTGGCTCCATCGATCCGGCTGACCGACGCGACTCGTCGCCCGGCGAAATCGGATGGCTCGCCCGCTATCTTAACTGCCAGCCCCTGCTGCAAATCAGGCGTCAGACGAACGCCTATTCTGCCGCTGACCAGCTTCCCCACATTTTGGTAAACCTGTTCGAGCATATCTCCGAGCGACACTCTTCTATTGGCGACCATCTCGGCTACGAGCAGGCACGCCAGGATGCCGTCTTTTTCAGGGAAATGCCCTCTTATCGAAAGGCCCGCGCTCTCCTCGCCCCCGATGGATATCTTATCTTCGTTTATCAACTCCCCGATAAACTTGAACCCCACGGGGACTTCATAAACCTTGATGCCGCGCTTCGCGGCCACGCGATCTATGAGGCTCGTAGTCGGAACGGTCCTCGCCACGGCGTCGGTCCAGCCTCGCGACTCGGCCAGATACTCCACAAGCAGGGTTATCACCAGATTCGGAGAGATGAAAGAACCGTCTCGGTCCAGTATCCCGAAGCGGTCGGCGTCTCCGTCGGTCGAAAGGCCCAGCTCGAACCCGCGGCTCGTGACTTCGTGCTTCAACTCGTGCAGATACTCTTCGTCCGGCTCGGGGCTATGCCCTCCGAAATATACGTCGCGCCAATCGTGAATCATCATCACTTCGCAGCCCGCGTCTGAAAGCGCCCGATCCAGGTAGCCCCTTCCCGTGCCCCAGAGCGGGTCGTAGACGACCCGCACTCCCGCGTTCGCGATCGCCTTGAGGTCTATTTTCGAAGCAAGGTCCTTTAAATAATCATCCGCGGGCGATATAGAGGCTATGCCGCCCGTGCCGGGCGTAGCGGTCGAAAAGTCAGTCCCCTCAAGCTTTCTGATCTCTTCTTCTATTGCTCCCGTCACTTCCGGGAGCGCCGGCGCTCCGTCGGGGGTCGAGAATTTCATCCCGCAGTATTCGGGAGGGTTATGGCTCGCCGTGAAGTTGATCGCCCCGGCCGCCCCTCTGGACCTGACCGCGTGCGAGATGGTAGGAGTCGGAGTCGGCCCCGCGCACAACAGGGGCTCGAAGCCGTTGGCCGCGATTATGCGCGCGCACTCGGCGGCAAACGTCTCGGCCATAAACCGAGTGTCGTGGCCGATAACCACCTGCGAACCGCCCGGATTCTGCTTGAGCCAGTTCGATATTGCCTGTGTGACTCTGCGCACAGCGACGAATGTAAACTCGTCGGCAATGACTGCACGCCAACCCGAAGTCCCAAACTTTATCATCTTTAGAATTAAGACAAGTCTCTGAAGGTGAGACTCTAGAGATTACCTGCAATGGACTTACTAAGCGTCCTAGCCGGGGCGTCACTGGCCTATGTGGGGAAGGCCCTGCTGACAAGTTCGCACTTTACCACCTTTCATTTTATATCGCAAGACTTTTCTTTTTATTATTTCTGGCAGGTATGCTGAGACTCTACTTTAAGCTCGCGAGCCCTGGCGGAGCCACGGAAGCGGCTCTGACAGCCTGTTGCGAGACGAGGAAAATATTTCAAAGGGGGCGGAGATTTACGAGCCGCGGGCATTGTTGCGCCGCGCGTATTGCGGCTTGCATTAAGACACATTATTCTTTCTGACTGTTACGGGGCATGATATACCACGTTGTTATGGTTGCTACGGGTCCCTCTCAAGATTCAAGCCCTCAGAAAGAGGCAGGAGGATAACAGCTTTGCCTGATTATGTGAGCAGCATCGTCGAGCACCTGAAGGGCGAGGTGCGTAAAGCAATTGTCGGACAGGACCGGGTGATCGAGCAGATCCTGGTCGCTCTGCTGACCGAGGGGCACGCTTTGATCGAAGGCGTCCCCGGCACCGCAAAGACCCTGATGGTCAAGGTGCTGGCGCGGGCGATAGGGGCGGGCTTCAGCCGCATTCAATTCACGCCCGATCTTATGCCCGCCGACGTGACCGGCACGAATATATTCAACATGTCCACGTCCACGTTTACCCTGAGGCACGGCCCTCTATTCACGGACCTGTTGCTGGCCGACGAGATCAATCGCACGCCGCCCAAGACTCAGGCGGCCTTGCTCGAAGCCATGGAGGAGCGGCAGGTCACAATCGACGGAGAACTGCACAAGCTCTCGCCCATGTTTACCGTCTTCGCGACACAGAACCCGATCGAGTACGAAGGCACCTACCCTCTGCCCGAAGCGCAGCTCGATCGATTCACTTTGAAGATACTGGTCGATTATCCGAGCGAGGCCGAAGAACTGAAGGTGGTCTCGAACTGGAATGAGGGATTCAACGCGCGTCGCCTCGAAGACATAAACGTGACGCCGGTCCAGGATTCCGCGGCGATACTGGAGTGCAGGTCCCGGATCCGGCGGCTCACCGTCGAAGAGGGGATTCAAAGGTATATCGTCTCGATAATCAGGGGCACGCGAAGCGCGCTCAATATCTCCTGGGGGGCGAGCCCTCGCGCCGCCGTCGCCCTCCTCCTGTCCTCGAAAGCTCTGGCCGCAATGCGCGGCCGGACATTCGTCACCCCCGACGACGTCAAAGAGATGGCCCGGCCCGTGCTCCGCCATCGCATCGTACTGCGCTCGGAAGCGGAGATAGAGGGCACCTCTCCCGATCAGGTCCTCGACGAGGTGATCGCGGGAATCGAGGTGCCGCGCTGAGCCGGTGACGCGGTGTCCAGATGCATGAAAGAAGCGCACCCATTCCTGCCGCGGCCGTCGCCTTCGTGAGAGACACGACGCGCGGAATAGAAGTCTATCTCAGCCGCAGGCCCGCGCACTTCAGGTATTTTCCGGGCGCGTTCGTCTTTCCCGGAGGCCGCGCGGACCTCGAAGACCGCGACCTCAGAGAGACCGCGCGCCGCGAGGTGAAGGAAGAGATCGGAGTCGATATCGATCCCGATCTCCTGATACCCTTGCGCGAGACGCAGACCAGCGCGCACGCGGGGCCCGTCTACCATCTCCTGACGTTCGCCTACGCGGTCGAGGGGGAGTTCTCCACGTCGATCAACCCGGACGAAGTGGAGGAAGAAGTATGGGTCTCGCCTCGTGAGGCCCTCGACCGATTGGATCTCCCCTATCAGATCGGCGCGGCCGTCTATACAATGCTGAGATTCAAAAGCGTCCGCGAGCTTGTGGAGACGCTGGCCGCATGAAGCATCAACGAGGACTTCTGGTTTTGAACCTTGTCTTTACGATTAAATTTTTCGCGCTGCTCTCGCTGGGGCTGGCCCTGCTTTCACTCGGCTGGTTCAGCCGTTCCGCGCTCTACCTGACCCTCGTCTACGACCTCGCGCTCATTGCGGCGGCGGCGCTCGATTACCTGGTGTCGGAGAAGTCGCAGGCGTTCCGGGTCAGGCGCGAGGTCGAAGAGCGCATGGCGATGGGAGCTGAAAACGGCGTCACCGTCAGGATCACCAATCTCTCGGACCGGCGCGTGACCTTCATCGTTAAAGACGAGCACCCTCCGCAGATGGAACTGCTCGGCATGCGCTCGGCTCGCCTCACCGTGCCTCCCGGCCGCTCTCGCGCCTGGAGCTACGGGCTGCTTCCGACCGCGAGGGGCAGCTATGGCTTCGGGAGTACGGTGCTGCGCTTCAACTCCCGCCTCGGCCTCCTGTGGCGGCAGGTCGCCTACCCGACCGCGCGGGACGTCAAGGTCTATCCCGACATTCGCGAGGCGAAAAAGAACGAGCTGTATGCTCACCGCAACAGGCAGATGCAGCCGGGGCTTCGACGGCAGCGGCTCCGCGGGCAGGGACGCGAGTTCGAGTCCCTGCGCGAGTTTGTGGTCGGAGACGAGATACGGCATATCTCCTGGCCGTCCACGGCGCGGCGCGGGAAGCTCATCACTCGCCAGTATACGGTCGAGCGCAGCCAGAACGTGGTCATCATGGTCGATACCGGAAGGCTCATGACGGCGCGCATCGGCAAGCTCTCCAAGCTCGATCACGCCATAAACGCGGCTCTTTCGATTGCTTACGTGGCGGCTTCCGGAGGCGATAACGTGGGGCTCGTCACCTTCGCGCGGCGCGTGACCAGTTACCTGCCGCCGAGGCGCGGGCGCGATCAGGTCAATCGAATCATGGAAGCGCTCTACAGCGTCGAGGCGCAGATGATCGAGCCGAGCTACGCGCGGTCCTTCAACTTCTTCAATTCCAACTTCCACCGCCGCTCGCTCATCATCATACTCACGGACCTGGTGGACAGAGATGCTTCGGCCGAGCTTCTCGCGCACACGTCAAAGCTCATCCCTCGCCACCTTCCTCTTATCGTCACGATCGGGGATACGGACCTGCGAGAGCTCGTTCGCGCGCGCCCCGAATCGCCCTCCGATGTCTACAGGCAAAGCGTCGCCGAAGAGATACTCAGGCAGCGCGAGGAAGCTCTGTCGCGTATCAGGAGGGCGGGCGGGCTTGCTCTGGATGTGCCGGCCGGCCGCCTCTCCCTCGAGCTTGTAAACAAGTACCTCGAAGTGAAAGAGCGAGGGCTGCTCTAGCAGGGCCGGTAAAGATAAACGCTTCGGTGTCCCGATCAGGTCGATTCCTTGAAGGGAGTTTCAGACGGTGCGCGAGCGCGCGGGCGCCGCTCCCTGGACGGCCCCTGGTTCCTGTTTCCTGCTCAGGAAGTAGGCGGCGAGCAGCAGGGCGCTCATGATCGAGATCGAGAATTTGTACCACGGCGATATGTGGGCGGGCGAGATGAACCCTTCGATAATGCCCGCTATCAGCAGCATCGGAATGCAGGCGAGCACCAGCTTGATCGCCTGTTGCCCGCTCGTCACGAGCGCGTCGATGCGCCTGTTGTCGCCCGGCATCAGCAACGCTTTCCCGATCATCAGCCCCGCGCCCCCGGCCATAAATATGGCCGTCAACTCGATCACCCCGTGCGCGGTTATGAAGATCGGGATCTCCCAGAAGCGATACCGAATACAGAGGCCGAGCACCATTCCGATGAGCAGGCCGTTTTGCAGAAGGACCAGGACCGTCCCTGCTCCGGCGAGCACGCCCCCGGCGAAAGCCAGGAAGGTCACATTGATGTTGTTGGTTTGAATGGAAGTCGAGGCCAGCGAATTCGCTTCGTTCACCGATTCCGTCCAGTTGCGATGCGCGGCGATGTCGCGCTTCAGCTGGGGAGCGATCCTGTCGGCGAAGGCCTCGTCTATGAAGCTCATCGTGAAGGAAAAGACCGCGGCCGCCATGAAGATAAGAAAGGCCGTGAGGGTGTAATAAAAAGTCTTCCTGAAGACGGCAGGCAATTCATAACGAAAGAAGGAGAGGAAGACTCCGAAGCCCGACGATTCGCTGCGGTAAATCGCGCCGTGCGCTCGCGCCACCAGGTAGTTCAGATAGTTGACCAGCCTCTGATCGCGGACCTCTTCGCGCGCGATCGCCAGGTCCGCCGCCGTGCGCCTGTAGAGCTGTCCGAACTCGCGGACCTCCGCGCCCGAAAGGTTCTTGAGCCGGAAGCGGGATGCGCGGGCCGTCAGCTCCTCGAGCCGCTTCCATTTTTCGAGCCTGGATTCCAGAAAATTTCTGAGCATAGGACGACTCTTTCAGACGGGACCGGTACAGATTAGCACGGGCGGGCCGGAAGAAAAACTGTTAGAATCACAGGCCGGCAGCTTTCGATCAAGAGGTCTCGAATGCCTTTCGCGTCACTCGTCGGGAACGAACGAATAAAGGTACTGCTCAAGCGCGCCGTGTCCGAGGGGCGCATCGGGCAGGGAATCATAATGGCCGGGCCTCACGGCGTCGGCAAGCGCCAGTTCGCCGTGGCGCTCGCGCAGGCCCTCAACTGCGAGCGGCCCGTCCGGGGCGACGCCTGCGGAGAGTGCGTGCCCTGCCGCCGCGTCGCTTCAGGCGAGCACACGGACGTCGAAACGATCTCTCCCGACGGCCAGTTTATCAAGATAGACCAGATGCGCGAGATGGCCCGGCAGGCGCAGTACCGTCCCTACGAGAGCCGCCGCAGGGTCTACATCATCGACGACGCGGATCGCCTGAGAGAGCAGGCCGCGAACTCCATACTCAAGACCCTCGAAGAGCCGCCCGAGACGACCATGCTGGTCCTCGTGACCTCGAAGCCGTATATGCTGCTCGAAACGATCCGGTCGCGCTGCCAGATGCTCAGCTTCGGCTCTCTTTCGACGCCCGAGCTCGAAGCCTACCTCAAGGCGAATTACAAACGCCCGGCCGAAGAGACTCGAATGCTCGCCCGCCTCGCGCGCGGCAGCATCGGCCGCGCCCTCGAAATCGACCTCGGCCAGTACAAAGAGAGGCGCAAGACCATGATGGAGCTTGTCGAAGCGCTCGGGTTGAGCAGAGACACGGTCAGGTTGATGAACGCGGCGGAATACCTCGGGCGCAAGCTCGAACGCGATGAGTTCGAGATTCACCTCGACGTGCTGCTCGTCCTGCTCTCGGACATCTTTCACCTGAAGCTTGGCGAGCCCCCCGATTCGCTCACCAACGCGGACGCGGCCGAGCGCCTGGGCCGCATCGCCGAGGCCGTCACGCTCGACGAGATCATCGATTGGGCGGGCCGTGTGGAGACCGCTTTGCAAAGCCTCGCGCGCAACGTGAATCGCCACCTCGCGATGGAGACCATGCTGCTGGTGGGTTGAGCGGCCCCTTCGCGCCGCACTCGTATTCCTCCTGACCCCGAGGTCGCCGACAGGAAGAGGGCAAACCCGCCTGAGAGTGACGGGCATAAGCCCGTCAGAGAGCAGCGGGCGGCCGTCCCCGGCCAGCGCCTGAAAAAAAACTCTCGAATCTCTATTCATCCGATTGACCGGCGCGGACTAGCTTCGATGGTCCGCCTGAAACGTAGCCTCTAGCTTAGAACGCGAAGCGCGTCGCCGGCCTCGAGGCGAGGGGGCGTCCAGCCTTCCGGGAGGTCTCCGTTGTCTTCCCGCAGGTATTGGAGCTGCTGCGGCCTTATCGAGGCGATAAGCTCTTTGCGAGTCTTGATCTTCATCGGCTCGCCCCTGTAAATCTTCCCCATCTTCTGCATGACCTTCTCCGGCAACGCGCTCGAAAACATCAGGAGAGGCCAGGTGAAGTTCGGCCCGTTCAGCTTGCGCAGCCTGTACATCCAGAGCGCGATGGCTCCCGCGCGCCAGGCGGTCGGGGCCCACCAGCTATACTGCCCCGGACGCAGGTTCATCTTCCAGCACTTCATCATCAACTGCCATTGCAGGGGCGCAAGCTGATCCGTTCGCGTGACGCCCTCCTGATTCTCCATGCGGGTGTCGTGCAGGGGAGTGAAGATCGACGGGATGAAGAAGGCGAAGAGGCCGCGCCTCTCTACTTCGTAGATCAGGTCGAGCGTGGCGATGGTGTCTTCATCCGTCTCGCCGGGATTGCCGATCATAAGCGTCATGGCGGGGAACCAGTTGTTCCGGTTCAGCACGCTCAGCCCCTGGATGACGACGCTGGGCCAGTCTTCTATCGAGAAGGGCACGCCTTTGCTCGGCATGATCTTTTTGGCCATCCGCACCGACCCGGTCTCGAGCCCGATGAGCGGCGCGAGCGCCTTGCGCTCGGGGTGCGTGCTCAATACGGGCAGGTGAATCGGACTCCTGGGTAGCAACAGGTCGGAGAGCTTCTCGATCAGCAGAGGGTCTACGACGGCGGGCGCGATCGTCGCATGGCTCAGGACATGCTGCTCGACTCCGGGCGTGTGGACGATGTCGGAGTAGAGGTCGATAAGCGCTTCCCGGTTGGGGAAATAGAAAGGGGTCTCCGTGTGGACCTGCCCCCAGATGAACATGTCTTCGGTCGCAAGCGAGATCAGCTTGTTGCCCTCGCGCACGTTCGCGCGGACGGCGCGCATGATCTTCTCTTTCGGCAGGTCGATCTGCGGGTTCAGGTCCGGTACGCAGAACCGGCACCGCCGCCCGCAGCCCGTGGTCATCTCGACCACTCCGAACGTCGTGCGCTTGTCGGGAAAGAGTATGCCGTCGCGGTCCTTCGGGTGCTGAACTTCGATCTGGCGGGGCAGGGCGTCTCCGCGAATTGCATTGCGGAACAGTTCGAGGGTCTCGACGGATTCGCTGCGCCCTTCGACCACGCAATCTACGCTCAGTTCCTCGAAGAAATCGTTTTGGGTGATCTGCCACCCGCCTGACCCTCCGACGATCACTTTGAAGCCGTCGCGATAAGGGCTCGCCTTTATACTCGAGAAGAGCTGCCGCGCGTAATGCGAGTTGATCGGCATCTTCGACGAGCCGAATATCGACGTGTAAACGCCCGCGGCGAACGTGACGCCCAGAGGGTTGTGGGTCGATACCGCGATGGCCCGCGTCTTCGGCCCTACGAATTTATGGAGGTCGTCCGGGTAGCAGCAAACGATGTCGTCCGCGCTGAATTCGCGCAGTAAAGAGGCCTCTACCAGCCTTATCCCGGCGGGCATATAACGGGCCGACCCGTCTTCGTTGTATTCGAGATCGCGCCAGTTAGGGTACTTCCTGTTCAGAATCCCTTCAAGCCAGATCGGCAGAGATGCCATGCTCATCTGGATGAAGTAGCCCGCGTGGTCGATGATCTCGGTCAGAGGCGCCGTGAGCACTATCAGCTTGCCTTCGACCGGGTTCCCTCCTTCGGAACTCGGATTCAGGTTTGAAGATGGGCTGGCGTTTTCATGGAGTCGTCCGAAATTCATCTGGCTCCCTCACGGCTGCCCGCGCAAGGCTTGCGGGCCGGTGAATGTATATATTTTTGCCACGCGCCTAAGAGGTGCTCACCGGGGCATGGTTCTACAAAAAACCATGCCGGACTTCACATATGATTTAGCAGACTATGAAAGCCATCCGATCTCGGGGCGGCTGAAAGGCTGATGCCTCCCGTCGGCTCCAGGCAGGAGAACCTATTTATGAGGGGCGAGCGGCTCGCCCTGCTTCAATGCCAGGCCGGACAGATAAGCGCCGAGGGCTTCGGGCTCGGGTCTCTCTCCCAGGAGCCGCAGGCCCCATCTGGACATCTCGTCTACGACCGGCTTGAGACTCTCTCCGAGAGGGGTGAGAGAGTACTCGACTCTGGGCGGCACTTCGGGATAGATCTCCCGGTGGACGAGGCCGTCGCGCTCCATCTCTCTTAGCTGCTGGGTCAGCATCTTCTGCGTGATCCCTTCTACGGCCCTGCGCAACTGCGAGAACCTCTTCACTCCCTGGAAGAGGTGGTAGAGGATGACCATCTTCCACCGCCCTCCGATCACTTCGAGGGTTATCTCCGCCGGGCAGGTCGTGCTTTTTCGCCGCATCCTTCGCTCTCCTTGAGTACCTTTTTGGTGAGTATAGCACTTCCAGGTGCCCTCTTCACACGGCCATCGGCGCGTGCTATACCAGATAGAGCGCGCTGTTTGCCCCGCGGGGGTAAACGCAACTGCAATTCGCTAAAACTAAGGAAGGAGCAGACTCTTGGATAATTTCATTCGATCCATCTCTAGCGACGGAGCGAAGGTCGAGCAGGGGACGGGCGACTCCGGCCCTTCGCTCAACGACGACGAGTTGCTCGACGCCTATTCGCAGGCCGTGGTCGGGGCGGCGGAGAAGGTCGGGCCTTCCGTGGTCAATATCGAGGCCCGGCTTCCGTCGGGGGCCGCTTCCCGCAATAGCCCGCGCTCTCAGCGCCGGGCGCGGGGCGGCGGGTCAGGGTTCATCTTCACGCCCGACGGTTTCATTCTCACCAACAGTCACGTCGTGAGCGGCGCTTCCCAGATAGAGGTCACCCTGTCCGACGGCCGGGGCTTCGAGGCCGAGTTGATAGGAGACGACCCGGACACGGACCTGGCCGTGATCAGGATCAATGCCCAGAACCTGTTGCCCGCGCACCTCGGCGATTCAAAGGCCATACGCCCCGGCCAGCTCGCTATAGCCATCGGCAACCCCTACGGCTTTCAGGCGACGGTTACCGCGGGAGTCATCAGCGCGCTCGGCCGCTCGCTCAGGTCGAGGTCCGGGCGCTTGATGGATAACGTCATTCAAACCGACGCGGCCTTGAACCCCGGAAACTCGGGCGGGCCTCTCGTCACTTCGCGCGGAGAGGTCATAGGTGTGAACACGGCCATCATTATCCCGGCGCAGGGGATATGCTTCGCCATCGCCATCAATACGGCGAAGTTTGTCGCGTCGAGATTGATCAGGGACGGCCGCGTGAAGCGAAGCTACATCGGCGTCGGAGGGCAGAACGTCCCTCTCAACAGGCGGCTCCGAAGATTTCATGAACTGCCGAACGAGAGCGGCATTCTGGTGCTCTCCGTCGAACTCGACAGCCCGGCCCGGAAGGCGGGAGTGCAGGAAGGCGATCTGATCGTCGCCTTCGACGGGCAGACGGTCTCGGGCATAGACGACCTTCACGCCTTGCTCACGGAAGAGAAGGTCGGCGTCAGCTCACCCCTGGTCGCGCTTCGCAAATCAGAGAAGATCAGCCTCGAGATAATACCGGAAGAGACCGGGTCGAAGAGGGCGAGCTGAGGGGCGCGATCGGCCATCCGTAAAACTCGCATGAAGAGGAATAGATGGGCGGCGATGTGGCCGCCCATCTATTCACTTTTTTACTTTTCCCAATCCGCGATGAAGATATTCGTATCGCCCTGGGCCTTCGCGTTTCTGTTCGACGCGAAGACGAGCTTCTTCCCGTCGGGGCTGAACATCGGGAAGCCGTCGAAGGTCTCGTTGTAGGTGATCCGTTCCATGTTCGTGCCGTCCACGTCGATCGCGTAGAGGTCGAAGTTCCTGCCTTTCGGGTCCCCCATGTTCGACGAGAAAATTATCCGCTTGCCGTCAGGGAAGAAGTAGGGGGCGAAGCTGGCCGCGTTATTGTTCGTCACCCGGCGCTTGCCCGACCCGTCCGATTTCATAACCCATATGTCGAGCTGGCTCGGGCGAATAAGGTTCTTCTTCAACAGGCCCGTATAATCCGAGACCTCTTTTTCCGTCTTCGGGTGGTACGCGCGATAGACTATCCACTCGTTGTCGGGTGAAAAGAATGGGCCGCCGTCGTACCCGACCTCCGTCGTCAAACGCTTCACGTTCTTTCCATCGATGTCCATGGAGTAGATATCGATGTCGCCGCTCCTGGTAGAGGTGAAGACTATCTTCTTGCCGTCGGGCGAGATGGTAGCCTCCGCGTCGTACCCGTCCGTGTCGGTCAGCCGCCTTACATCGGAGCCGTCAGGCGCGGCCGTGAATATATCGAAGGCCGGGTAAAGCGCCCAGACGTAGCCTTGAGAGAAGTCCGGCTTTGGAGGGCAATCCGGACCCGCCAGGTGCGTGGAAGAATAAAGGATACGCTTCCCGTTGCGGAGAAAATAAGAGCACGTCGTGCGGCCCTTTCCCGTCGAGACGAGCTGCTGCCCGGAGCCGTCCGTGTTCATCACGTAGATCTGATCGCACGCGCGCCCGTCGCGTGTCGATTGGAATATGAGCCTCTTTCCGTCGGCGGCGAAATATGCCTCGGCGTTCTCGCCGCCGGAGGTCAATTGTCTGATGTTTCGCAGGTGCTTCTCGCCGTTTACGCTCAGAGTGGCCGTCGCGCCGCCGTCTCCGTTCTGTCTAGTCTGCGCGCCCGCGACGGACACGGCGCAGGCGGCGATCAATACTATCAATCTAGCTTTCATCGGTTCCTCCCATCATCGATGCGCGGCGGGAATCGCTTATCTTCAGACCGGGACAGGTCGCTCGCCGTCCCGCGCGGCTGCGACAAGAAGTGCCGCCAGTTTTATCGCTTCCACCATGCTGTTATGATCGGCCACGGCGAGGCCGGCGATGTCGAACGCCGTGCCGTGATCGACGGAAGTCCGGATTATCGGAAGGCCGAGCGTGACGTTCACCGACTCCCCGAACGACAGGCACTTCACGGCGATCAAGCCCTGGTCGTGATAGCAGGCCAGCACCACGTCGAATTCACCCCGCGCCGCCCGGACGAACAGAGAGTCCGAAGGGAAGGGGCCGGAGACTGAGACGCCGCGAGCTCGGCACTCTTCGATAGCCGGAGCGATATGCTCGATCTCTTCCCGCCCGAAGAGCCCGCCCTCGCCCGCGTGCGGATTCAGCCCGGCCACCGCTATGCGCGGAGCCGGTATCCCGAACCTTCGCATCTCTCTATCGGTGAGGACGAGGGCGGAGACCACGCTCTCGCGCGTGACGGCCTTGATCGCGTCCGAGAGGCTCAAGTGGATGGTCAGGAGCACCACTCGTAGATCGCCCGCGAAGAAGCACATCAGGGCCTGGCCGGAGCCGCATAGCTCCGCGAGCATCTCCGTGTGGCCGGGATGCCCGGACCCCGCGAGCTTCACGGCCTCTTTGTTTATGGGCGCGGTGGCGAGGGCATCCAGAGTCCCGTCAAGGCAGAGCCGCGCACCCTCTTCGATCGAAGAGAGGGCCAGACGACCGGCGGCGGCCGATAACTTTCCCCACTCGACGGGCTCGGTGAGGCTCCCGATGTCACAGATTAAGACGTCTTCTTCCGGGCAAGATGCCAGCTCGCTCCGCGTGACGGTCCTGTACGGGCAGGGCAACCCGAGCTTCGCGGCCTGCCTTTTCAATTCTCGGGCGTCGGAGACGATAACGGCCCGGGCCGCGGACCGGACCTCTCCACCGGCAACGGACTTCAGGACTATTTCGGGTCCGATGCCGGCAGGATCTCCGGTTGTGATTCCGATGCGCGGCCTTTTGGGGCTTGTCGATGATGGCGTCACGCGGTTCAAGCAGCTTTGAGTCGGCTTCAAATCAGACAGGAGTGGCTCTGGGACCTGTTCCCGGGATTACTCATCGGACTCGTCCTGTGAATCGTCTTCGCCGTCTTCCGAGTCTTCATCCTTGAACATGTACTTTATGTTGTGCTTGAGCACCAGGAGATTCGGGCCGTCAAGCCTGTGAAGCTTGATGCATCCGCGATCGTACCACTCGATGGTTCCTCGAAGCTCTTCGCCGTCCTGTAATACCATGACCATCGGAGTCTTGTTGTCCATCTGCTTCTTGTAATAGAAGCTTTCGGCGTGGGTCTGTTCCGGCGGCACGCGCTTGCGATTCGGATCGGGCGCGGCAGGGCGGCGGTCCCCCCTGTCACCTCGGTCCCTCTCTTTAGGCTCGCGGTCGGCTCTCTCTCTGACTTCCGCCAGAGTAGGTCTGATCAACTTTCTGTTCACCACACATCCTCCAAAAAAGTGAATATTTTAAACTTCGTTCCTTCCGAACGATAGGTAGGCGTCGCTTATGCTCCCGGCGGTGATTCAGTGTGAAAACCAGGGCCGTTCGCGCTTCTCTGGGAGCCGCCGGCGCCGGGTGAAACCGGGTAGTATTTCAGATAGTTTTGACGCGGGTTATAGTCCACCGTTCAGAATGGCAAGATAGTAGCTGAACGATTTTCGTTTGGCAAGGCCTAATGGGACGGCGGGTAGTCCGGCGAGAGTTAAAAGAAAGAGCCGCCTGCTGGTTTCGATTTTCTTAACTGAAAAGGCGATGCGGGGCTGAATGTATGATTGCGGCTTTGCGGCCGCCCGCGGGGCCGGTACACTTGAAAGTGCGGATGGTGTAATATGTATCCGTCGGCTTCGATCCGAGCAATGTTCTTGGGAGGTGAGCGTTATTAGTAATATCGAAGGAAATATACAGGGCCTCAAGCCTAATCAACTACACCGCCTCGAGAGGCTCTACAAGCGGCGCATCTCCCCCGCGGAGATAGTGACGCAGGAGTTCGCGCGGCAGTTGACTGAGCTGTCGCACGAGCTGAATCGACAGGTCGGCGTCCTCGTCGATCGCAAGGGGCACGTCGAGTATGTGATGGTCGGCGACGCTCGCGGGATAGTGCTCCCCGATCTCAAGCGCGTCCGCGTCGGCGCGGAACGTTTTCGCGGGCTCCGCTGCCTGCACACGCACCTCGCCGGCGAAGAGCTGACGCGGGATGACTTGACCGACCTTGCCCTTCTGCGGCTCGATCTGATGGCCTCAATCGACGTGAGAAACGACGGGCTGCCCGGGCTGGTCCGCGTGGCGCACCTCTTGCCCGCGGACGGAACCCCGAACCGCCCTCCGTCCGGTGAGGTAGACCTGATTCTTGCCGACGAGAAAGAGCCCGCGGTCTGGGGCTTCCTCGAGCCGAAAGTGCCCAGCCAGCTCGACGTGGACTTCCTCAACCTGATCGAGTCTCTCGAAGAAGAGATGGCCCGCGCGCGTCACGTCCGCGACCGCCGGGACCAGAGGGACCGCGCCATCCTGGTGAGCGTCACGACGGGCACCGTCACTTCGGCCCAGGAATCGCTCGAAGAGCTTCGTGAGCTTGCGCGCTCGTCCGGGGTAGTCGTCCTCGATTCGATCGTGCAGAGGCGTCCGAGGCTCGACCCGCGCTCGCTGGTCGGTCGCGGGAAGCTGGATGAGCTGATAATCCGCAGCCTCCAGCTCGGCGCGGACGTGATCATCTTCGACCAGAACCTTTCGTCCGCGCAGGTGCGGACGATCAACGAGGCAACGGACCTGAAGATCATCGACCGCACGCAACTCATACTGGACATATTTGCCCAGAGGGCGCAGAGCCGCGAAGGTAAGATTCAGGTCGAGCTGGCCCAGCTCAAATACATGCTGCCGAGGCTCTCGGGCTCCGGCACGGAGATGTCCAGGCTCATGGGCGGAATCGGCGGGCGCGGCCCCGGCGAGACGAAGCTCGAAGTGGACCGCAGGCGCGTTCGCGACCGCATACATCATCTCGAAAAGCAGACCGAGCAGATTCGCACCAGCCGGAGAGTGCAGCGCACGCGCCGCTCGCGCCGCGACGTGCCGATCATCTCCATAGTCGGCTATACCAACGCCGGAAAATCGACTCTCTTGAACGCGCTCACCGAGTCGTCCGTCACGGCCGAAGATCGCATGTTCGCGACTCTCGATCCGACGAGCCGCCGGCTCCGCCTGCCGCGCGATCAGGAGGTGATCATAAACGACACGGTCGGCTTCATAAGAGACCTGCCGCCCGATCTCATCACGGCATTTCGCGCGACGCTCGAAGAGATGGAAAGCTCGGACGTGCTCGTCCATCTCGTCGACGCGAGCAGCCCGCAGATGGACAACCACATCGCTTCCGTCCAGCAGATACTCGAAGAGTTGAAGCTGTCGGAGATCCCTTTGCTTCTCGTCTTCAACAAGGTCGATCTTCTGGACGAGGATGAAGTCGCGAACCTCAGGCGAATCTACAAAGCCGTAACGATCTCGGCCCTCGAGCGCGATTCATTCGCGCCGATGCTCGATAGGATCGGCGACTTGCTCGACAGCGCCGTCGCCTCGCGCACGTCGCTTTACGAAGGCAGGCAGGAAGATGAGGAAACGCCCCAGGCCCGCGTCATACACTGAAGTCGCGGAGCGGGGCACGGCAGTTGGTACTCTTTCGAGAGACGCTTGAGAGTGTAGGAGGAAGATATGAGCAACTTTTACGATCAGGGTGAAAAAGGGCCGGACCTCAAAGACCAGTTCCGACAGGAGTATGCGACGCAGCAGAACCAGATCGAAACCCGGAAGAGATCACGCTCTACCTGGCTTGTGGGAGGCATTCTCGCCGTGCTGCTCCTTTTCTTGTTGATCGGCGGCTCAGCCTGCGGCACGTATAACACCCTGGCGACTAAGAGAGAGGTAGTCAATAGAGAGTTCTCGAACGTCGACGTTCAGCTCCAGAGGCGGGCCGACCTGATTCCCAACCTCGTCAATACCGTCAAGGGATACGCCCAGCACGAGGAGCAGGTCTTCAGCGAGCTGGCGCAGGCGCGCTCCCGCCTGCTGAGCGCGCAGACTCCCAACGAAAAGATACAGGCGAACGACCAGTTGTCGGGCGCGCTCGGCCGCCTGCTCGTTCTATCGGAGAACTATCCCAACCTCAAAGCCGACCAGCAGTTTTTAAGGCTCATGGATGAGCTGGCCGGGACCGAGAACCGAATCGGAGTGGCGCGGCGCGATTACAATGCCGTCGTGACCGATTACAACACTACGCGCCAGCGATTCCCAACCGTTCTGTTCGCCAATACGCTCGGCTTCGACCGGGCCGAGGAGTTCAAAGCGGAACCGGGCTCGCGCGAAGCTCCCAAGGTGGAATTCCCCAAGTGAGCCGGCCGGACGGCTGCTTACCGGCTATCCGTGTGAAACGGCGACCCCTCCCGGTCGCCGTTTCCTTTTGCGGATCGCCCGCTTAAAAGAGGTGAACCATGCCGGTTCGAGTCGAAAAAAACGGGCCCGTGACGACCGTAATTATCGACAGGCCCGAAGTCCGCAACGCGGTCGACCGGGAGGCCGCCCTCGCCCTTTCGGAGGCCTTTCGCGAGTTCGAGCGCGACGAGTCCGCGTCGGTCGCCGTGCTTCACGGGGACCACGGCGCTTTCTGCGCGGGGGCCGATTTGAAGGCCATAGCCGAGGGCCGGGGTAATCAGACTTCTCCGGAAGGCGACGGGCCGATGGGGCCGTCTCGCATGCGTTTAGATAAGCCCGTGATCGCCGCCATCTCAGGCCACGCGGTCGCGGGAGGACTGGAGCTTGCCCTCTGGTGCGACCTTCGAGTCATGGAAGAGGACGCCGTGCTCGGAGTCTTCTGTCGCAGGTGGGGGATACCCTTGATCGACGGCGGCACCGTCCGCCTGCCCAGGCTCATCGGCCTGAGCCGCGCCCTCGACTTGATCCTCACCGGGCGGCCGGTCGATTCGGCCGAGGCTCTGAGCATCGGGCTCGTCAACAGGGTCGTGCCGAAAGGCCAGGCGCGACAGGCCTCTGAATCGCTGGCGCGCGAGCTTGCCGGGTTCCCTCAGGTCTGCCTTCGTAACGACCGTCTCTCTGCATACGAGCAGTTCGACCTGGAATTCGAAGAAGCGATGGCCAATGAGTTCAGGCGTGGCCTGGCGGCGCTTAGAGAAGAGACGCAGGGCGGCGCGAAGCTGTTCGCGAGCGGAGCGGGCCGCCACGGCAGCTTCAAGCGGGAGTAGAGCGGCTCGCGAATCTTCGAAGCAATGGGAGTCGCCAACCGCCTTTCATTTGAAGCTCACTTCCCGGGCCCGCGCAGGGCTTCGTTCAGAGAGCCCATGCGGTAGCCTTCGAGATCGAGCGTGATGAATTTGAAGCCGAGCGACTTGAGAGCGGTTAACATCCGCGCCGCCATCTCGGGCGTGAGCGCGCGCGCCATCTCTTCTTCCGAAACCTCGATCCGCGCAACGTCTCCGTGATGGCGCACGCGAACCTGCCGGAATCCTAACTGCCTCAAGGCGCTCTCTGCCCTGTCGACCATGGAAAGCTTTTCGATGGTGACGACCTGGCCGTACGGAATCCTCGAAGACAGGCAGGCCGACGCCGGCTCATTCCAGGTCGGGAGTCCCGCGCGGCGTGAAAGCTCGCGGATTTCGGCCTTGGTCAGGCCCGCTTCCAGCAGGGGCGACCGGACTCCCCTCTCTCTTGCGGCCTGGCTGCCCGGCCTGTAGTCGCCCGTGTCGTCCGCGTTCGTGCCGTCGCAGATCACGGCGAACCCGCGCGCGCGCGCGAAGTCGGACAGCTTCGTGTAGAGCTCGGACTTGCAGTAGTAGCAGCGGTTCGCAGGGTTGCTCGTGTAGTTGGGGTCCTGGAACTCGTCCGTGAATATTACCTCGTGCCTGATGCCGAACCCCGAGACGAGAGTGTCGGCCAGCTCGCGCTGAAAAGTCGGATAAGATGCGCTGTCTCCGGTGACGGCGAGCGCGCGCTCGCCGAGCTCTCCGGTCGCCGCGTAAGCCAGGTAGGCGCTATCGACTCCCCCTGAAAAGGCGATGATCGCAGAGCCGAAACCCCGGAGCGTTCTTCTAAGCCTCTCTTCCTTCACTTCTATCCCGTTCGGACTATCCATGTCATTTGATGTTACTTGGTCGCAACGCGGCGGGCAACCCGGAGCGGACCCGGGCGCGGGCGAGGGAAGAGAAGTGATCGACAGTCTGGTATAATGCAGCTTTACGAGGATCAATCGAGAATGGCTCTACAGACGACGGAAGCATTTGTGCTGCGGACTTATTCACTGGCCGAGGCGGACAAGATTTGCGTCTTCCTGACGAAGGAGACGGGAAAGGTGCGCGGCGTGGCTCACGGCGCGCGAAAAGTGAAGAGCAGGTTCGGCTCGGCGCTCGAGCCTTTCACGGAGGTCTCTCTCACCTACTTTCAGAAAGAAGGCCGCGAGCTCGTGAGCATCTCGACGTGCGAGATAGTTCGCTCGAATTTCTACAGCGCCGCGCGCGACCCGGAGACCGCCGGCGCGTTCTCTTACATGGCCGAGCTGCTCACCGAATTCTTGCCGGACAACGAGGCGAACGAGCGCCTCTACCGGCTGGTCGGAGCCGTGCTGGAAGCGATCGAAAAGGAGAGCGATCTCATACTCGCGCTGCGTTACTTCGAGAGCTGGGTGCTGAAATTCTCGGGCTTTTTCCCAGACATCTCGCGCTGCTCCTCTTGCGGAGGAGCGGCGGGCGCAAGCGATCCGATCTTCCTCACGGCGGAAGGAGCGCCGCGCTGCCAGCCCTGTAGCGGAGGCAGGGGCCTGGTCGTAGACCCCGCGCTGCGGCGCCTTATAAAGGACGTTTTCGGCTTGCACCCGACCGCCTTTTCGAGATCCCGAATCCACCCCGACCACGTCTCGCAACTGGGCGCCATCAATTACCACATCATACGCCACGCTCTCGAAAGAGACCTGCGCTCGTACGTGTTGTTGAAGCAGTACAGCGCGGGCTGAGCATTTGATCGAGTATTCGATCGATCGCGTTCCCTACTGCCCGCCGATGAACTCGCGCAGAATGTTCGACAGCATCCCTAGCCCGATGTGGGTGCCCCACCGCGAGAAGATCTTGCTCGTCGTCTTGTTCTCTTCGCGCTGCCAGTATTTCGAGATGGCGGCGGCCGTGAGCCCTCCCGCGAGGTAGGAGATGTTCGGCTGATCGCCGCTGCGGTCGCCCTGCGTGATGAAGGCGCGGCTGACCGCGTAGGCGATCTTGCCGCCCGCGCTCTTTTTGCCCGACCTGTGATAGCGGGGGTCCTGCCTGAGGACGGTCGCGTAAGCGAATTTCTCGAAGAAATTGGCGGTCACTCGGAACCCGTAGCTGCGCGCGGCGCGGGTCATCGAGTCGGCGAAGTAATCGCCCACCGTGTCCTTCTTTCCTTCGTTGTTGTCCAGGGCCTCGTTGAACAGGCCGCTTACGATAGACAGGGCGTAAGGTCCGGGCGGCTTGAACGAGCTTTTCAGAAAGAGGCCGAATTTCTCTCCGGCCGAAAGCGGCGCGGTGCTCGCGCGCGGCGCGGGCATAGGTGCCGGGGCGGACCTGGGGTCGCGGATGCCGGCCGAGACGACCGCGCCGAAGGCTTTATCCGGCTGCTCTGTCTTCTCGGGCGCGGTCTTCACGTTAGTATAAAGCTTGTAGGCAATGTTCGTGCCCTTCTTGCTTGCCGAGTCGTCCCTGCAATCCGAGTCATCCGAGGCGCTCGCAGGGGTCGCGCCCTTGTCCTTGCCGTCGCACGCGTCGAAGGCAGAGGCTGCGGGGGAGTTGAGTGTGAAAATAGTCGTGATCAAAAAGAGAGTTAACAGTCCTCTCGCCCTCTTTTTTCTTATTCTTTCGGTCATATCAACCTACCTCTGTAAATTTTCTTCAACCTCTAGGGGCTCCTATCGTCCGCACATACTACCACAACAAATTCTGATGTCGAAACGAAACTTCAGCCCTTTTATGTGAGAGTGCCCGCCGCCCTCTTGTCTCCGCGCGACCGCCGGAATACAATTTCAGATCGGTGCCCGCCGCTAATCGAAAGTAAGAAAAACCGTTTGAACCGGAGGAATGCTCATGCCGCTAGTTCGGGCCTCTTTAAAGATCGCTTTATCGTTGATCCTGTCACTCGTTCTTCTCCCGCCCTATTCGCTCGCGCAGAAGTCGAGTCTCGGGAGGGTCGATTTTCCGACATCCGGCTCGGAAAAAGCCACGCCCCATTTCCTGCGCGGGCTGGCGGCCCTCCACTCCTTCTGGTATGAAGAGGCGCTCGACGCCTTCCGCGAAGCGACCAGGGTCGATCCGGATTTCATGATGGGTTACTGGGGCGAGGCGATGGCCCATAATCACCCGTTGTGGGACCAGCAAGATACCGAGGCCGCCCGTAAGGCCCTCGCGATGATCAAGAGCGCGGAGAAGCTCACGCCGAGAGAGAGGGCATATATCGACGCCGCCCGCGCGCTTTACGGGGAAGGGGACAAGCTCACCCGCGACCTGGCTTACATGTCGGCGATGGAGAAGCTTTACAGGGCCTACCCGGACGATCTGGAGGCCGCGAGCTTCTACTCGCTCTCTCTCCTCGGTACGGTGCGGCCGGGTGATAAAGGATTCGGCCGCCAGATGAAGGCCGCCGCCGTCGCGTTCGATGTCTACTCGAAAAACCCCGACCATCCCGGCGCGGCCCACTACATCATCCACTCCCTGGACGAGCCCGAGCACGCGATTCTCGCCCTGCCCGCCGCCCGCCGTTACGCGGAGATCGCTCCCGACGCTCACCACGCGCGCCATATGCCTTCGCACATCTTCCTTCAGCTCGGGATGTGGCCGGAGACCGCTTCTTCCAATGAAACCGCGTGGGCCGTCTCCGACGCGTGGGTGAAGAGAAAGAGCCTCCCCATCGTGCTGCGCGATTACCACAGCCTCTCGTGGCTGCTCTACACCTACCTTCAGCAGGGCCGCTACGCAAAAGCCGAAGAGCTGCTCAAGGTGATGGAGCGCGCGATGTCGGAGTCGGACGCGCCGCGATTGCGAAAGACGTACCTCGACATGGCGACCACCTACGCCGTCGAGACCGGCAAGTACGATTCGCTGCCGGCCCTTCTCAGTGTGGTGAAAGGCGAGCCCTCGAAGTCGGAGGCCGAAGCGACGGCCGGGCATCATTGCGCCCCCGGCGCGAAGCCCTCCGACGTCAAGACGGATAATAAGGCCGTCGCTCAGAATAGCTCTTACAATACTTCGGGCGAGAACGTGCGAGTGCCTTTCGCGCGGGGGCTCGCCGCCGCTTCGAGCGGCTCCGTCGAAGAGGCCGAGAAGTACGCGGCCGTGATCGGCTCGATCCGCAAGAAGCGCGCCGAACGCGGCGATGCATACGAGGCGAAGCGAATCGAGATCATGGAGGCGGAAGTCCTGGCGTTGGCGAAGTCGATGAAAGGCAATAACGACGAAGCCATCGAGATTATGAGAAAGGCCACGCGGCTGGAGTCGGAGATGGACCCGCCTTCAGGGCCGCCCGACCTGCTGAAGCCCTCGCACGAGATGTTCGGAGAGATACTGTTGAAGGCAGGCAAACCGAAGGAGGCGGCGGAACAGTTTGCCATCTCCCTGCACAGGCAACCCAACCGAGCGCGGTCTCTACTGGGCGCGGCGCGTGCCGCGGCTCAAAGCGGAGACAAAGAGGCCGCCGCGTCCGCCTACTCGGTCATTAAGAGCGTATGGGGGCAGGCCGATTCTCAGTTGCCGGAGCTGCGAGAGGTCGGAAGTTACACGGGGCAGCGAGGCAGAGGCGGGAATTGAAAGAGTTTCTCGGCCCCGCGAGAGCTATACGTGCATCATTACATACAGCCTTCGCGAGGCCGAGAGTCAGGTTGCTATCGCGCCAGGGCGACGACTTTTTCGGCGGCGTCCTTCATGCCTGATGCGGTCGTGAACCCGAGGCCGGACTGTTCTATCACTTCGCGCCCGCGCTCGACGTTGGTTCCTTCGAGCCTCACGACCACCGGCACGGCTATGCCGAGCTTCCTTGCCGCCTCGACCACGCCCGTCGCCACCATATCGGTCCGCACTATCCCGCCGAATATATTGATAAGCACCGCGAGCACGTTCTTGTCGGAGAGCAGGATTCTGAAGGCGTTTTCGACGCGCTCCTGCGAAGCGCCGCCGCCCACGTCCAGGAAGTTCGCGGGCTCGCCGCCCGCGAGCTTTATGATGTCCATCGTGGCCATGGCGAGCCCGGCCCCGTTGACCATGCAGCCGATGTTGCCGTCCAGCTTGATGTAGTTCAAATCGTACTTCGAGGCTTCGATCTCGAGCGGGTCCTCTTCGCTCAGATCGCGCAGCTCCGCGTACTCCTTGTGGCGGAACATCGCGTTGTCGTCGAAGTTGAGCTTCGCGTCCAGAGCGTAGAGCTCCCCGTCTTCGGTCAGCAGGAACGGGTTGATCTCCACCAGGGAGGCGTCGAGCTCGACGGTCGCGCGATAGAGCGCGCGCATGAACTTCACGGCCTTACCGACGACCTCGCGGGGAAGTCCTATGCCGAAGGCGAGCTTGCGCGCCTGGAAGTCCTGAAGGCCCACGGCCGGGTCGATCGGCTCCTTCAATATCTTCTCCGGCTCGCTTACCGCAACCTCCTCGATGTCCATTCCGCCGGCCGCCGACGCCATAAAGACGAGCCGCGAGATGGCGCGGTCCAAAACGATGCCGAGATAGAACTCCTGCTTGATCTTCAATCCCTCTTCGATCAACAGGCGCTTGACCTCTCGCCCTTCCGGGCCTGTCTGGTGAGTGACCAGATTCATTCCTACCATACCGCGCGCGATCTCGACGGCCTCTTCGGCCGTGCGGGCGAGCTTCACGCCCCCGCCTTTGCCGCGCCCGCCCGCGTGGATCTGCGCCTTGACGACTACCGGGAGGCCGAGGCGCCCGACGATCGCGGGGACCTGTTCGGCCGATTCGACGACCTCGCCGCGCGGGACCGTCACGCCGTATTTCGCTAGAAGCTTCTTACCCTGATATTCGTGTATTTTCATATGTCTTTAACCGGCCCTTGATTGTAACTGCTGCTCGATCGTCCGTGGAAAGAATTGATCGAGGCTTACTGCTTATTGCCCGCTGGTCGCCCGCACGCCTCTCTGGAAGGTCAGCACGTACACGCCTCCGGAGAAGCTTCCCGCGTACACGCGATCGCGATCGAAGGGGTCGAACATCAGAGTCCACACTCGATTGCTCGGCAGCTCCGTGTCGATGCGCTCCCACGAATAGCCTTTATCCGTCGAGCGGTAGATGCCGCCGCGCGAATACTCGGCCGCCATGATTTCGTCGGGGTTCGCGGGATTGATCACTACGGAAGTATAATCGCCCGCCTGCAAGCCTCCGCCGCGTCGCACCCACGTGCGTCCGCCGTTGGTCGAGCGATAGATAAACTGGCTGGTGCCCAGCAGAATAAGGTCCGGGTCGCGCGGGTCCTGGGCGATCGACTTGACCGCGATGTCGTTCGGCCCGCGCTCTATCGCGTCCCAGGTGCTCCCTCCGTCATTCGACACGTAGAGCCCCCTGTTGGTGCCCGCGAATATCTTATTGGGCGAGTCCTTATGAGTCGAAACGGAATAGACCCTGCCGCTCGGATCGTACCCCGTGATGTAGACCTTCTCCCAACCTTTGCTCTCGTCGATCGTTCGATAGAGGCCGTCCATGGTCGCGGCGAGCATCCCGCGATTTCCCTCTGTGTCGGTGAAGCTGGCGATATCGTCCACCTGTCGCGTCAGCTCGAAGCGAGGCGGCCCGAGCGGCTCGACCACTTTAGGCGCGGCCCTCCTGGGCGGGGCCTTCTTGCCCTTCGATTTCTGCGGCGGGCTCGATTTGGACCGCTTCTGCGCGGCTATGGCCCGGTACTCGCCCGTCGCGTTTGAAGCAGAGAGAGAAGCCGGCACGAGCACGGCTCCGCCGGGACGGATAGCTCCGACCCTCCTCTTGCGTGAAGGCGTTCTCGCGGGGGCCTTCGGGCTCGCCTCTTTTTCCTGCTTCTCCTTGCCGACGAAGAACCAGTTCTCCCCGCGATCGTTCGACCGATACACGCCGGTGTTGGTGCCCGCGTAAATGATGCTCGGGTCTGAGGGCATCTGGTAAAAGGCGAAGACGTCGCGCGAGCCGAGTCCGCGCGAAGAAAGCTTCCAGCTCTCGCCCCCGTCGAGCGACAGGAAGACGTTGCCCGCCGACCCGTCGTGGTAGACGCTGGCCAGTATGCGCCCCCGCTCGTGCGTATCGGGAGCGATGGCGAGAATGTGCCTGTGAATGAAGCCGGTATTCGCGTCCAGGAACGAGTCGCCCAGGTTGTCGGATACCTTGACTCCGAAATCGTCCGTGGCGATGAGGACGCGATCAGGCGCGCTCGGGTGGATTACGATGGAGCGGATCACCGCGCTCTTGGAGGTGAGCAGCATCCACCTCTTGCCCCCGTCTTTCGAGCGCCAGAGCCCTTCGCTCGTGCCCGCGAAGATGATCTCGGGCCTGGTCGGATGCGGCAGCAGCGCGTAGGTGCGGCGGGCGCTGAAAGGGATTCCGGGCAGCTTGTTCCATTTCTCCGCCGCGTTATTCGAGCGATAGATGCCGCTGCATGCATTCATGAAGACCATGGTCGGGTCGTTCGGATTTACGGAGATTCCCATAATATCGGAATCGTCGACCATGCCGTTGCCCGGGTCGCCCGCCTTCTTCCACGTCTTCCCGCCGTCGAGCGTCTTCCAGGGAAGGTGGTGGGTGCCTGCGTAGATGATGTTGGTGTCGAGCGGATCGATGGCGAGCGAATTTATGTTGCGGATCTCCGCGTGATTTTCGGGCGTGATGCGCTCCCAGTTCTTGCCCGCGTCGGTCGAGCGGAACGCGCCGTTGGCCGCGCCCAGGACTATGACATTGGAGTCCGAAGGCGCGAGCGTGACGGAGAGTATCTTCAGGCCTTTAGTCTCCTTGAGCATCTGCCAATGCTCTCCGCCGTCCTCGCTCTTTAATACGCCGCTATCGACCCCCGTCGCGACCGCCCATACGCCCGCGTAAATGGTCCTGGGGTTGCGCGGATCGACCACGAGTTGATCGACCGATATGCCGCGAAATTCCAGGCCGGGCTTAAGCCTCTGCCACTCTTTCGCCCCGTCCGTCGAGCGAAATATCTGGCCGTCGCTCGTGCCCAGGTAGAGGATGTCCGGGTTGTCCGGCGATACGACGAGCGTCCGCGCGTCGCCGCCGAAAGGCCCCGTAACTTCCCACCTTCGCACCTCTTTCCCGCTCGTGATCGATAGTACGTCCGAGCCGGAGTTGTCCGCGGTTACTCCCGAAAGCGGCAGCGAAATTGAGATCAACGCGAGGAGGATAATCAAACGATAGATATTCATCTTCTAGCCATACTCCTTGGCCCAAGCCTTCTGATTTTAGCAATTATTTTAGGGGCTTGCTCGAATGCCGCACAGATGAAGAAATATACAATGGCCGGGGGCCGGACGCCAGTTCGAGAAAGTCGCGTTTCATTTGCGCGAGGGCCGGATGAGGTGCGACCCGGGCGAAGCTTTACGCGGGCCCGCCGCCCTCCGTCCGGCCCTTCAAATGCCGTGCGCGTATCTCACTCGATGACCCACGTGTCGCCGCCCCTGATCAGCTTGTCGAGATTTCCGGGGCCCATCCTTGCGACCGCTTCGTCGATCTGCTCTTGCATCATGTCTTCATACGTGTCCTTTTCGACATCGCGAAAGACTCCGATGGGCACGGGATACTCGGGGTACTCCATCCGGCCGAGCATAAAGGCCAGGTAGGAGTCCGGAGCCTTCTCGTCGTGTACTATGAGGTCCGACTCGCTCGCTCCGTTCTTGAGATCGACGACCTCCAGGTGCATGTCGCGGATGGAGATGCCGCGGTCCTTCTCCTTGCCGAACACGAGCGGCTTGCCGTGCTCGAGCTCGATCATGCGGTCCTCTTTAACGTCGCGCGCCGTGAACATGTCGAAGGCGTGGTCGTTGAAGATGTTGCAGTTCTGGTACACCTCGACGAACGAGACGCCCTTGTGATGCATGGCGCGCTCGACGACCATCTGAAGATGGGTCGTGTTCGTGTCGAAAGAGCGGGCGACGAACGTGGCTTCAGCCGCGAGCGCGATCGACAGAGGGTTCAAGGGATAATCGATCACGCCGAAAGGGGTCGACTTGGTCTTCTTGCCGAACTCGGACGTGGGCGAGTATTGCCCCTTCGTGAGCCCGTATATGCGATTGTTGAAGAGGATGATGTTGATGTCCAGGTTGCGGCGAATCGCGTGAATCAGGTGATTGCCGCCGATCGAAAGCGCGTCGCCGTCGCCCGTGATAACCCAGACGGAAAGCTCCGGGTTCGACGCCTTGATGCCCGTGGCGATCGCGGGCGCGCGGCCGTGTATGGTGTGGAACCCGTAGGTATTCATGTAGTACGGGAACCGGCTGGAACAGCCGATGCCTGAGACGAACACGGTATTTTCGCGCTTGATCCCGAGCTCGGGCATGACCTTCTGTACCTGGGCCAGGATGGCGTAATCGCCGCATCCGGGGCACCAGCGGACCTCCTGGTCGGAAACGAAGTCTTTTCTCGTCAGCTTGACGAGCGGCGTCTGCTCGCCGCCTCCATTGATGTTCGCATCTGTGCTCATTTACTTTACCCCTTTATGCCCGGGAGCGCGGGCGGCCCGCTCGCATGCCCTGTCGAATGTCCGTTTTCGAAGTCGCGGGCCATGCGCCCCTCCCGGGAATCGTCACTCTCAATTAATCTTCGTAGACCTCGAGAATCTTATCCGTGAGCTCGCTGATCTTGAACGGCTTGCCTTTGACCTTCGGGAACGAGATCGCGGGCACAAGGAACCTGGCCCGCATAAGCATGGCAAGCTGCCCCATGTTCAACTCTGGCACGAGCACGCGGTCGAACCTCCCCAGAATCTCCCCGAAGTTCTTCGGGAAAGGATTCAGGTAGCGCAGGTGCACGCTCGATACGGACTTGCCCGACTTGTGCATCTCTTCGACGGCCGAAGTGATCGAGCCGTGCGTCGAGCCCCAGCCGACCACGAGCAGGCGCCCCTGCGACTCTCCGAAGATCTCGAGCTCCGGAATGCTTTCGGCGATCCGCTCTACCTTCTCCTGGCGCGTCCAGACCATGTGCATATGATTCTCAGGGTCGTAAGAGACGTTTCCGGTGATGTCCTGCTTCTCGATGCCGCCGACGCGGTGTTCGAGGCCGGGCGTGCCGGGAACGGCCCACGGCCGCGAGAGCGTCTGAGGGTCGCGCGAATACGGGTAGAATCCGTCCGGTTCCGTATGGAAGGCGACGTGAAAAGGCGGCAGGTCTTCGACGTTCGGAATTCGCCACGGCTCCGCGCCGTTGGCCAGGTACCCGTCGGACAGGTATATGACCGGGATCATATGGCTCGTGGCTATCCTGAACGCTTCGACGGCCATGTTGAAACAGTCTCCCGGAGTCGCGGGCGCGACGATGGCGACCGGGCACTCTCCGTTGCGTCCGAACATCGCCTGCAACAGGTCGGCCTGCTCGGTCTTGGTCGGAAGCCCGGTCGAAGGCCCTCCGCGCTGGACGTTTATGATGACTATCGGAAGCTCGGTCATCACGGCAAGGCCGATGGCTTCGGACTTGAGCGCGAGCCCCGGGCCGCTCGTGCCCGTGAGCCCGAGGTTCCCGGTGAAGGCCGCTCCGATGGCGGCGCAGACGGCCGCGATCTCATCTTCGGCCTGGAACGTCTTCACGCCGAAGTTCTTTCTCATCGAAAGCTCGTGGAGGATGTCCGAGGCCGGAGTGATCGGGTAGCTCGCGTAAAAAAGCGGCCTCTTAGCCAGTACCGAAGCGGCCACGCACCCGAGCGCGGTCGCCTCGTTGCCCGTGATGTTGCGATAGGTGCCGGGAGTGATGGTCGCGCGCTTGACGCGGTAGTGCGTCGTGAATATCTCCGCCGCGTCGGCGTAAGCGAATCCCGCCTTGAGCGCGAGCTGGTTCGCCTTCACCAGCTCCCCCTTGCTCTTGAACTTCGCTTCGAGCCATTTCATGGTCGGATCGAGCGGCCGATCATAAAGCCAGTACATCAACCCGAGCGCCCAGAAATTCCGGCAGCGGTCGATCTCTTTCGGAGGCAGCTTCACCTGGTCCCTGAGCGCCGCGCGCACGAGCGTCGTGATCGGCAGCTTGAAGAGGCGATACCCGCCCAGGCTGTCGTCTTCCAGGGGATTCGACGCGTATCCCGCCTTCTTCAGGTTGTTTTCGTTGAAGGCGTCGGTGTTAACGATCAAGATGCCGCCCGCCTGGAGGTCGGACAGGTTGACCTTGAGAGCGGCGGGGTTCATCGCCACGAGCACGTCCGGCTCGTCGCCCGGCGTGCGAATGTCGTGGCTGGAGAAATTGAGCTGAAAGCCCGACACGCCGGGAAGCGAGCCTGCGGGCGCACGAATCTCGGCCGGGAAGTCCGGCAGCGTCGAGATGTCGTTGCCCACGACCGCCGTCGTATTCGTGAACTGCGTTCCCGTGAGCTGCATGCCGTCGCCCGAATCACCCGCGAATCGAATGACGACGGTATCGAGCTCTTCAATATGCTTATCTTCTACGTTGTTGAGGATCGTTGTTGATTCCATAAGCCCCCATCCTGAGTATTTGATTGCAGATCTCCTCGGGCCGCGCCTGAGATCGATAGCTATAAAATAATGCGGTCTCCTTGAACCCTTCGGATACTTACAACCCTGGCCCCCCAGACGGTGAATCGCCCACCGCCTGTTCGTATTAATGCCTTGCGTATGAACTCTAAGCGAACATCGAATTCTACACAAAAGATATTAACACGTAAAGCATGCCCTTTGCAGTGATGGACGACACGGATTTCGAGCCGCCTGGCGAGGCCTCGCTCCGGAACAAGTCAAGCCCGCAAAACGTTTACGGTTTTTGTACGCGAGCGAGAAAGTGATATAAATACTCGCCTGCGGTCTTCCCGTTATCGATGCTTGATCAGAGGCGAACGATCCGCGCCGGTCCCTTCCGCCGGGCGGGTCGAAAGGGGGTGAGGTTATGGAGATGAAACTGCCGCGAGGCCACTTCTGCGGGCAGGTAATAAAGAGCCGCGAGGTCGCGGGCTTCACGCTGACCGAGACCGCTTACTCTCCCGGAGCGAAGCTCCCGAAACACTCACACGAGCACGGCTATATCTGTTTCGTTCGCCAGGGCGAGTATCTGGAAACCTACGGCAGGAAAACTCGCGCCTGTAAGGCCCTGACCCTAGCCTTCCACCCGCCCGACGAGACGCACTCGGAGACCTTTCAGGGTCAGGAGGCGCGCTCGTTCAATATCGAGATCGGCTCCCGCTGGATCGACCGCGTGCGCGAGCACTCCAGAATACTCGACAGCCCCGCGGAGTTTCAGGGAGGAACGCTCGCGTCGCTCGCTATGAAGCTCTATCGCGAGTTCTATAGCCGCGACGAGGTGTCGGCCCTCGCCATCGAAGGGCTCATACTCGAATTCGTGGCGGAAGCCTCGCGGCGCGGCTCGAAAACTCGCGAGCCCGCGACTCCTCGATGGCTCGAAGAGGCGAAAGAGCTGATCCACGAGCGCTTCTCTGAAAACCTCTCGGTCACCGAGATCGCCGAATCCGTCGGAGTGCATCCGGTCTACCTCGCGAGCGTATTCCGCCGCCACCACCATTGCACTATCGGAGACTACACGCGCAGGCTGCGCGTCGAATTCGCCTGCCGCGAGATGTCGCGGTCTGAAACTCCTCTGGTGGAGATCGCCCTTGCCGCGGGCTTCGCGCACCAGAGCCATTTCTCGAGGATATTCAAATGCATGACCGGCATAACTCCGTCCGTCTACAGGGCAGGGGTGAGAGGTAATGGCGCGTGATGCGCGGGCCGGGAAAGATAAACGCTTTGAAGGCCCGGAGGAGTGGATTCTTTGAAGCGACTCTCGGGTAATCCCTATCTCTTTTCCGGTCCCCGATGCTTCTGCCTTACCTTGTTTTCGGTTAAAACCTTTTAAACGTGCAAGACGGCCCGCGCGGCCGGTGGTAGATTTATCACTGCAAGCATGTATGGAGCGCGTATAACCGCGTCACGCGGCGAGGGGTATAGACGGCCCTGGAAGACTCACACGCGCGCGATGAGAGGAATTATTATGAAACTCAAGAAGATTACCGGCATCTCGTTTTCATTTATCCTGTTGATCGTATCGGCTATGGCGCAAGCGGGCGACGGCGTGAAGCTGCCGCAAACCGCGGCCGCGCAAAGAATGTCCGCGTTCGTCTCCGCTTTCAACTCCGGCGAGGCGAATGCCATGCGCGATTTTCACCTGAATAACGACGCGGCGGGCGTACTGGCTGGCGGCGTCGAGCGCATGCTCGACCAGGATAAGCAGATGCAGCAGGATTTCGGCGCCCTCACGGTCCGCAAAGTCCTCGATTCGTCGGAGCACAGCATCACGGCGGTGCTCCGGGCCAAAAACGGCCAGTGGATAAAGATGCGGCTTGAGGTCGATCCACAGGCGCCCAACAAGATCATAGGCATAGGCATCGAGCCGACCGACGCCGTAGAAGAGAAGAAGCCGGGAGAGGCCGCTGCCCAGGCTTCAGGCAGGGGAGCCGCCGCCGGGGACCCTGCGCTTGACGCCAGGACGCGGGAAGAGGTCATCGACGGCGCGATAAGAAATCTCAACGACGCTTATGTATTCCCGGATGTCGCGAAGCAGATGGAAAAAGCCCTCCGCGACCGCGCCCAGAATAAGGAGTACGACAACGTGACCAGCCCGCGCGCCTTTGCCGAAATGCTCACGAACCACCTGCGCGAAGTCAGCCACGATAAGCACCTGCGCGTCATCTACAGCTCCGACGTGATCCCCGTGGAAGACCCTCAGGCCGAGCCGTCTCCTGAAGAACAGCAAAGGTTCCGCAACTACATGAAGGCGCAGAACTGGGGGTTCGAGAAGGTGGAGCGGCTCGAAGGCAACATCGGCTATCTCGACCTGCGCGGCTTCTTCGATGCCGATTCGGGCGGCGACACGGTGGCCGCCGCCATGAACTTTCTCGCAAATACCGACGCGCTGATAATCGATCTTCGCAAGAATGGAGGCGGCAGCCCGGCCATGGTCGCCCTCATCTCCACCTACCTCTTCGAAGGCAGGCAGGTCCACCTCAACGACATCTACTGGCGGCCGGACAACTCGACGCGCCAGTGGTGGACCCTGCCCTACGTTCCCGGCCAGCGCTACGGCAAGAAAGATGTCTACGTGCTGACGAGCAGTTCCACCTTCTCCGCCGCCGAAGAGTTTACGTACAATCTGAAGAACCTGAAGCGAGCCACGATCGTCGGAGAGACCACGGGCGGCGGGGCGCATCCCGGCGGGCCCCGCCGCATAAACGATCACTTCATGGTAGGCGTGCCGAGCGGCCGCGCCATCAATCCCATAACGAAGACCAACTGGGAAGGGACCGGCATCAAGCCCGACGTCGAAACGTCTGCCGCCAGGGCTCTGAAGACGGCGCACCTGCTCGCCCTCAAGAAGACTATGGAAGCGAAGAGCGATCCCGAGCAGAAGGCCAGGCTCAGGCAGACCATCGCCAGCCTGGAGAAGGAGACCGCCGACCAGAAAAGCAGCCAGTAAGTCGCCTGGCCCGGCATCACATGTATCAGCTCGCGCTCAACAGTGCCGCGTCGGCTTTCATCGAATGACACCGACGCGGCATTTTATTCCCGAGCGCTCGCGCGATAAACGGGTGAGGGTCGCGGCCTTCGCGAATTCGACGTGGTCTGTTATGCCCAGGCCTCTTCGGGCGTGAAGCTTCTGATACCTCTCGCCGTCCCGATATGCGAGAGAAACCATCTGGGATCTCCGGTCTCGATCCCGTTCAAGGCCCAGAGCAGCTCGAAAGTCTCCGCATAATGGCGCGCGCGCTTCAAGTATGAGCGCGCCTCTGGGTAAGCTTTGCCCAGTCTTGCGCAGAAGGTCTCTCCATATAAATAGATCAGGACCGCGATATCGATTGCCGGGTCGCCCAGCCCCGCCGTGCCGAAGTCGATGATGCCGTTTACCCGGTTCCGCTCTTCGTCGAATACGATATGAAATTCCGACAGGCTTCCGTATATCAGCGCAGGCTCGTATTCGAAATGCCCGGGACAATCGAGCAAGGAGTCGAAAAGAGACCTGGCCCATTCGCGCGCGTGCGGCGGCAGGTATGGGAATACCCTCTCCTGAATGCGCCCATATACCCGGAGCCAATCGTCCTGCGTGTGAAATGCGTCAGAATTCGGAAGACCCGACCGGAGCCCGTTGTCGACACCCACGCCGTGCAGCTCTCTATGAAAGGTAGCCAGCTGATCTGCTATGAGCTGTTGTTCGCCCTGGCCCAGCCTGAGAAGTATGTCGCGGCGTAACGGCTTCCCGGGTATCAGGTGATAGACCACCAGATCATGCTCCTGATATAACGGGCGCGGAATCCTCAGCGAGATATGATTCTCCAGTAGTCCTAAGATTTTCAATTCACCCTTCAGGCTTTCGACGGAACCCTCTTCCTTCAGGAAGCGGAAGACGATCTCGCGGTTCACTATGACGACATCGTTCGTATTGCCTTCGTCACAATAGCTCATCTCCCTGATTTCTAGATCGGGGTAAACACGGCGAATTCGTTGCTCGTAATATTCCACTCTCTTCATGTCTATCAGAAAACGCGTTGAGGTCCGGGCTTCGCTTTTGCCGCAAGCTCCACCAACACTGACAGCACCTCGTCCGGGTGTAGAGCCTCCATGGCGCGGCCCTTTTTCAAGTGCCTGCCTTCGGAAAAGCGAAACCCCCATTCGTGAATTTCGGTCGGCCCGAACAAGCCTGCGGAAGGAATCCGGTACATGTCCGCTGCGTGCAGAAAGCAGGAATCCACGCCCGCGAAGAGATTCGACCTGGAGATAATCAAAGACGTTGTGGGTATGGGCAGGCCATAACACGGAATGACTCTATCGCGGTGGCGGCACCTGCCGCCTTCTACGCCTGACAGGCCGACGAGCAACGTCAGGTATTCGGGAAAGAGGTCCAGGAAAGCGTCGATGACTCTGACCCAGTGCTCTTCAGGCCACATCTTTTCGGGCAGAGTATCGGGATGAACGGTCAACACCTGACGCCCGGCGGGAATCATAGCCAGCAATCGATCGGCGCTGGCAACGAATCTTTCGGGGAAGCTCGGCGGGCCGGCAAACCGGTCCAGCCGCAGGTCCGGGTCGATCGCCCGCACTATGTCGAAGGCAAGGTCGGCCGAGTGTTTCTGATAGTCGCGCTCGACCGCTATCTTGAAATCCGGGAAAAAGCCGATGGAGCACTCCGGCGCGAGCGCGGCCAGGAGATCGTCGACATGCCGGTTATGCCACGGATTCAGCGAGATGAACAGATCGCAGCCCTCGACCGCTCGCGCGATATCGTCGACATCGAATCTTCGCCCTGTCGTTTCGCGGCTCATCTTCAACCCTACTACCTTGCGGACAGGGAGCGAATGGAGAAGATTTTCGATGACCTTGTCCGCTCCTATCACGGTGAGCCTGCCGGAAAATATATCCGCGCACGCGCGCATGGCGGGCAGGTTCAGGAAATGGTCTCCATGACCATTGGCGAAGAATAACACCGGGTTGGCGGCTTGCCTGAGGTCTGACCGGTCACGACGGCTCATCATCTGTTTCCATCCGTTGAATCCAGGCTCGAGTCTGCTCGATGCTCTCTTTCCAATACTCGGCCGGAAAGAACCCCGGAGATATGCCGACGGAGACATCCGAAACGGAGATCCCCTTGCCGATCCAGTGTTCGAAGAACCGGTCGATGTTCTTCAACGTGTCGTCCAGGGCGGGGTCATGTCTATCCCGGACCGCTTCCCAGTCGGGCCGCCCGTCGAATCGATTATTAAAATAATCCATATCTATGTGCAAAAAGGTCGGGTAGCGAGGGTCGATCTCCGGGAGCATCTGGTTTACGTCATCGGTGGTCAGATAACGAGACGGGCTGCTGTTATGGTCGATACGGATGTGCGGCCGTTCGGCGCTCGCAAAAAGCGGATCGCCCTTGCGCAGCTCAAGCCTCATTCCGTACGAGTCCGGCGCATGCCGCAGGTGCCTGGTCGGCGCGAGATGAAATAGATCGACCGGTATATTACCGGCGATTAGCGGCGCAATAAAACTGCCGATGCCGATCGCCCCGCTCTGGATAGCGGACGCTACCGATCGTGGATCGAGGACGTCGCATGGCTTGCCGGTGAGAAGATCGAGCCATGCGCCGTCGCTATAGGTCAGGCGGGGGCTGTTGAGGTCGGTGTGGCTGTCCAGATGCACTACGTTGATTCGAGACGGCAGCCGACCCTGCTTTTGCCAGAGGGCCAGCTTGCAGCTCCAGGACAAAAGCGACCAGCAGTCGTTGAGCGCGAGCATGAATCCCCGGTCCTGGCGGACCGCCAGAGGTATCCCGCCTACGGGCATATAGGTTGACCAGTCGGAGAGGCCGGCCGACAGCCTGGGATCGACGTAGTAAGCGCCGTTTTGCGACCAGGCCGTGCGGATACGCCACCCGGACGGCACCCGCTCCGACGTGACATGCTGCCGCTGAAAATACCTGGCG
>DATLMR010000049.1:0-12014 GCA_035537555.1 Blastocatellia bacterium | reverse complement strand
ATTCTTGTGAAACAAGGTTGCTTCGAGCCACATTTAGCCTGGCAAACTGCATCCAATCGGAGCCCGCGTCGATCGAGCAGGCGCGCCGGGAAATCACGAGCGAGCAAGGTATAGGGGTATCAGATCATGAAAAAGTTGGCTGCCTTAACCCTTTTTATTTCTATGTCGGCCGCCGGTCTCATGCCGAATAAATCGGTTGCGGCCCAGAAGCCGGGCGATTCGAATCCCGCCTATGTAGAGAATCAGATTCTAATCAAATTCAGAGACGAGGCGGCCCCGGCTTCCGGCGCGGACTTTATCGACGACCGGGTGCTTCCCATCGGGAAGAGCCGGATAAAAGAGCTGTCGCTCGACCCGGGGGAGAGGCGCGGCGGGCCTTACCTGGTGGAGCTCGACGGCAGCACTCCGGTCGAAGAAGCGGTCCGCCGCGCGAAAGCCGACCCCCGCGTGGAGTATGCCGAGCCGAATTATCTATACACGGCAACGTCCGTCACGCCCAACGACACCTACTTCAGTCGTATGTGGGGGCTCTTCAATTCCGGCAGCACGGGTACGGCCGGGGCCGACATAGGAGCGCCGCGCGCGTGGGACATAACGACGGGCAGCAATGATCTCGTGGTCGCCATCATCGACAGTGGAGCGGACCTCTCGCACCAGGACCTCGCGGCAAACGCCTGGGTGAATCCCGGAGAGGTCGCGGGCAACGGCGTCGATGACGATCGCAACGGCCTGACGGACGACATCAACGGCTGGAATTTCGCGGGCGACAACGACAAGATATACACCGACGCGCAATTCGACCTCCACGGAACGCACGTCGCCGGGTCGATCGGCGCGGTCGGCAATAACGGCAAGGGCGTCACGGGTGTGGCCTGGAACGTGAAGCTTATGTCTCTCAAGTTCCTGGATAAGAAGGACGGGAAAGGCTCTACGTCGGACGCCGTAATGGCGGTCAACTACGCGATAGACCAGAGGCGGCGCGGGCAAAACGTGCGGGTGATCAACGCGAGCTGGGGCGGGCCGGGCGAATCGCTCGCGCTCCAGGACGCGATCGCGCGGGCGGGGGAGGCGGGCATACTCTTCGTGTGCGCGGCCGGAAACGAATCGACCAATGTCGACTCGGCGCCCGAATACCCGGTGGCGTGGACCGGCGGCCTGCCGACGATGCTATCCGTCGCGTCCATCGACCAGAACGATAACATCTCTTCATTCTCCAATATCGGGCACACGGCGGTCAGCGTGGCCGCGCCCGGCGACAGGATACTGAGCACCATTCCGGACAACGAGTACGGCATTCTGAGCGGCACTTCGATGGCCACTCCTTACGTTTCGGGAATAGCGGCGCTTCTGTGGGCGAGCGAGCCGGGGCTCACTCCCGCGCAGGTCAAGCGGCGCATCATCGCGACGAGCGATCCCGTCCTCGTTCTTGCGTCGAACGTGACATCGGCGGGCCGCGCGAACGCCTACAACGCATTGATGAACGCCCCCGCGCCGCTTCAGGCTCCGGTAATCGGGCAGGCGCAGTTCAATAAAAGGGAGCTGGTGATCGACGGGCTCGGCTTCATCGGCGGCTCATCGGTAATCGAGTTGAACGGGGCGGCCGTACAGGGAACCCGGTATGACGATTCATACTCGATCGGGAACGGCTCGATCACGCGGCTGAGCATCGAGTTCCCGACCAAGAAGGCGATGAAGAAAGCTTTTCCTCCGGGGAGACAGGTATCGATCTCCGTCCTGAATTCGACGACCGGCCAGAGGTCCGCGGCGATGCAGTTCAGCCGCTGAGCGGCCGACGGACCCCGCGCGTCTAATCGACTCTCGCCTTTTAAGAGCGGCGGCCTCGCGGTCGCCGCTCTTTTTCATGCGTGACAGCTACTCCGGCCCGCTCGTCACCTTGCCCGCCGGGTCCCGGGCACATAAAATACCCTCGCATTCGATCCTGATTCCGGAGAGCGCAATCGATGACCGAACAATTCACGCCCGAAGATATAGAGACCCTCTCACCCTACGTGAGCAACACGGACCGCCCCGTATTCGTAGTCGAGAACCTCCCGGAAGAGGTCGTCGCGGTGCTGTTTGCGTATTACAGCCGAAGCAAAGAATCGCTCAGGCGAAACCTGTTGAAGCTCGTTCAGGAAGAGGACCTGGACCTGGGCGATCGGCCGGGAGCCGGCGCGGGCTCAGCCGACAGGCTGGCCACCGCGAGAGAGAAGGCGAAGCAGTTTCATGAGAAGTGGGTCGTCGGGTACGGGCACGCGAGCGTGGCCGAGCACGCCATAGCGCACATCGCGATCGAGGACGCGTCGATAGTCGCGAGCAAGATAATCGAAGACAACCGCCTCGCCAGCTACACGGAAAAATCGACGCGCTACGTCGTGTTCGACCCCGAAAAATACTATAAGGCGCCCGAGCTCGACGACACGCCTTTCCGGGCCGTCTACCACGACACGGTCCGAGCCATGATGAACCGCTACGCGGAGCTGACTCCGCAAGCGATCGATAAGATTAAGGAGCAGATACCCCGGCGCGAGGGGCAGACCGCGCTCGCGCACTCGGCGGCCTGCCGCGCCAAAGCCTGCGACGTGCTCAGGTATATCCTGCCCTCTGCGACCTTCACCAACGTCGGCCTCACCGTAAACGGCCGCGCGCTCGAACACATGATCACGAAGCTCCTCTCGCACCCGCTCGCGGAAGCCAGGGAGATCGGCGAAGCCATCAAGCGCGAGGCCGTCACCGTCATTCCCACCTTGCTCAAGTACGCCGATTACAACCCCTACATAGCCGACACGCAAGGAGAGGTAGAAGACCTTGCCGCGGAGCTGATAGGCCCGGGGGGCGAGAGCCTGAACGAGAGCCGGAATAAAGCCACGCTCGTCGATTACGACGCCAGGGCCGAAGAGAAGCTCGTGGCCGCGATCCTGTACGAGCACACCGGCCAGGCCGCGACCGAAGTCGAAGCGCGCGTCAGAGACTTCACGCGCGAGCAGAAGGAGCGCGTCATCGACGAGTACTTGAAGCGGCGCGGCAAGTGGGACGAGCCGCTCCGTGCCCTCGAGCACGTCTATTACACCTTCGACATCCTCATAGACTACGGCGCGTTCCGCGATATCCAGAGGCACCGCATGGCTACGCAGACGGGCCAGCTTCTGACCGACGCGCACGGCTATGAGACGCCTCCCGAAATAATCGAGTACGGATACGGCGACATCTTCGCGGAATTGATGGATCGGGCGAGCGACGCTTACCGGAAGATGGCTCCCGGGTTCCCTCGGGAGGCCCAGTATGTCCTGCCGCTCGCCTACAGGAAGCGCTCTCTCTTCACCTGGAATCTTCGCTCGCTTCATCACTTCATCAGCCTGCGCTCGGCCAAACAGGGGCACGCCTCCTACCGCGCCATGGCCCAGCAGGTCTTTCGCGAGATCGAGCGCGTGCAGCCGCTCCTCGCGCGCTACATCCGGGTCGATCTCTCGGATTATGCGCTCGCGAGGATATGAGGCTATGAAAGCTCCACCCCCGTAGAGATACCTCAAGCAACCCGAAAGCGAGGCGCGATGATAGAGCTGCCGATAAGACTCATCGATGAAGGATTGCAGATGCCCCGGTACCGGCACGAAGGCGACGCCGGGCTCGACCTGCCGAGCCGGGTCGATTTCGTGCTCGCGCCCGGCGAGCGCGCCACTATTCCCACGGGCATAGCCGTCGCGATACCCCGAGGCTACGCGGGCTTCGTGCTGATCCGAAGCGGCCTGGCCGCTCGCCACGGAATCGGCTGCGTGAACTCTCCCGGGTTGATAGACGCGGGGTATCGCGGAGAGATCGCGGTCATCTGTATCAACACGGACAGGCGCGAGCCTTTTCAGATCAGGCGCGGGGACCGCATCGCTCAACTCGTGATCCAGAGGGTCGAAGAGGTCACGCTCGTCCCCGTCTCGGACCTCGACGAGACCGGGCGCGGCGCGGGCGGCTTCGGCAGCACGGGGCGGGCCTGAAAGCCGTTTGCCCGTCCTTCACTTAACGATCGATACCGGAGACAATCGCAAACACTATGAGGATTCTACCAAGCCTGCTTTTCATCATACTGGTCGGGCTCGCGGCTCAGGCGAGGGCGGCCGCGCCGACGATGCGACTCGATTACTATCACACGGGCAACGCTTCGCAGGAGCTGTTCAGCCTGGACAAGATCGTCATCGAGCCCCTTCCCTGGCCCGGCAATCCTGAAAAGGCCGTCGACGACACGAACCTCGGCAAGTACCTCTTCCAGATCATCGACCGAAAGACCAATCGCGTCGTTTACTCTCGCGGCTTCGCGTCGATCTACGGCGAGTGGGAGACGACCGACGAGGCGAAGACATCGAACAGGACTTTTCACGAGTCGCTCCGCTTCCCCGAGCCGCAGACGCCCGTGCAGGTCGTCTTGAAGAAGCGCGACCCGCAGAACGCTTTTCGCGAGATCTGGAGCGTAGTCGTCGATCCCAAAGACATGTTCATCGACCGCGCGAAGGCGGCCGCGCCCGCGCCTCTCATAGAAGTTCAAAAGAGCGGCGATTCCGCCCGCAAGGTCGATTTCCTGATCCTCGGCGACGGCTACACGCCGGCGGAGGCGAAGAAGTTCGAGCGAGATGCGCGTAAGCTATCGGAGATCCTCTTTTCCACTTCGCCTTTCAAAGAACGGCGAAAGGACTTCAACGTCTGGGCTCTCTGCCCTCCGGCGGCCGAATCGGGCGTCTCGCGCCCCTCGACGGGCAAGTACAGGCAATCCCCCATCGGCTCTACCTACGACGCGTTCGGCTCCGAGAGGTACGTGCTCACTTTCGACAATCGCTCGTTCCGGCAGGCGGCTTCATTCGCGCCGTATGAGTTCGTCGAGATTCTTGTGAACAACGAGACGTACGGAGGCGGCGGCATATTCGGGCTTTACAGCACCGTGGCCGCCGACAGCCTCTGGGCTCCGTACCTCTTCATACACGAGTTCGGCCATCACTTCGCGGGCCTGGCCGACGAGTATTACACGTCGGCTGTCGCTTACGGCCCGGCGGCCGAGCGCGTTGAGCCGTGGGAGCCGAACGCGACCGCCCTGCTCGATCCCCCGAACCTCAAGTGGAAAGACCTGGTCTCGCCCGGCACGCCCATACCCACCCCGTGGCAGAAGGAGGCTTTCGAAAAGTACTCCCGCGACATGCAGGCCAAACGTCGCAGGATACGCGCGGAGAACCGGCCCGAGGCGGAGATGGATGCGCTCTTTCTGGAGCAGAAGGAGGCCGAAACCCGAAATTTCGCGGCCGAGAAGTACACGGGAAAGGTGGGCGCTTTCGAGGGCGCGCTCTACGAAGCGCAGGGGTATTTCAGACCGCAGGTCGATTGCATAATGTTCTCGCGCAACGACGTGCCGTTCTGCGCGGTCTGCCGCCGCGCGATAGAGCGCGTCATCGACCTCTACGTCGCTCGTTAGGGCGCGGCAGGCTCAGGGGAAAGCGACCACGGCCAGGGTGAGCACGGCGGCCGTGATGAGCGCGCGGCGATGAATCCGGCGCGCCTGAAGGCGCAGGCGGGCGACCGATCGCTCGTCGCCCACGGGCTGCTCGCCCGAGTCCATATTGCACGTCCCGCGAGACGCCAGGGCGATGCAGGTGTTCTCGCGAGCCTGGAAGAGCCCGAGGCTTGCCATCCACAGCGGCAGAAAGACGAGCACGCGCACCAGTCGAGGCGCGTCATAACCTACGAAGACGAAGACCAGCACCGCGCTCGCCGCGAGAGAGACTATTCCCATAATCAATCTCTTGAGCCGTTCTCGCGGCCCGATGTTGACGGCGCGTTCCATGCCTTCTCGCGCCCGATCGGGCATCTTTTTCATACTACCTTTCCATGTTCCGAGCGCCGAGCTCTGTGGCGAGACTACGGGATCATTGCCTGGCGGAAGAGAGAGTGGCGAGCGGCTGGCCCTCGGTGATCTGCTGACCCACGCGGGCGCGCAGGACCCGGACCGTGCCGGAGACGGGGACTCGCACCTCGACAATCTTCTCTGCCGTCGCGCTCCCCGCTGCCAGGCGCCGCCCCTCGGAGCTGACGATCTGGTTTTGCGCGCTCTGGGCGGTATTGCGCAGGCGGTCCAGGCGCTCCTGCGCCTGCTGGTACTGGGCGCGCGCGGCGTCGAGCTGGCTTTGCGGCGCGGCCCCGGATTGGACGAGGGGCTCGATCCGCTGGGCCTCCACGGCCGCGCGATTCACTTCGGCTTCAGCCTCGGACATCTCTCGCCGCGCCGCTTCCAGGGCCGCCCGCGCGCTCGCCCCCTCGTCTCCGCGATCCTGCTGCGCGGCGGGCGCTCCGGCTTCGACCGCGATCTCGACGAGTACGGCTCCCTCGTTGACGGGCGAGCCCTCGTTGACCAGAACGCGGCGCACCTCGCCCGAGGCGGGGGCGTTGACGACGACCAGCCCGGAAGGCGGGGCGCCTTTGTCGCTTGCGCGACAGGACGCGCCCGAAAGCAGCGCGAGCAGGGACAGTATGAAGAAGATAGGAGCCCTGCCCGCGCTGTTAAGAAACGTTTTCGATCCGGAGGATGACATCATGATTCGAGCCGTCATTGGGGGTTGGCGGGGGTGGCACCGGCGGCCACGCCCTCCCGATTCAGGCGCGGCTGCGCGTCCTTGAGCAGGGTGACGTTGTTGGCCTGAAGCGTGTAGCCGGTGGCGCGCTGGAACTCCGCGATGGCTTTATTCAGGTCCGTCTGCGCCTGAAGCTCGCGCCCGCGCGCCGATATCAACTCGGTCTGCCGCTGCAAGACGAGGAAGACCGTGGAGAGCCCGGAATCGAACCTTCTCTGCTCGCTTTCATTCTGCTGCTGCGCGGCGATGCGGGCGGCGGCGGCGGCGGCCAGTCGCGCTTCGGCGGACTTGACCGTTTGCAGGCTGTTTCGCACGTCGACTTCGATCTGCTGCTCCAACTGCTCGCGCTGGTTCTGTATGCGCCGGCCTTCGGCGAGCGAGCGGCCCAGATTGGCTCTGGCTGTCCGGTTGCCGATAGGGAACGAGAAAGTGAGCCCGATGCGGGCGGTCGGAAAATTGAGATTGAAGAGGTTGCTCAGAGACTGGCCCGCGCCTCCGAGAAAGAAGTCGGGGAGCGCGCCGCCCGTGGCGGGCACGCTTACGGGGGGCAGGCCCGCGCGTTCCGACAGCTCGTTCACGCGCGAGAACAAAGCAACGTTGCCCGCGGTGAGAGGATTATTGCCCCCCACGGAGCTCCCGGCGAGGCCGACCGCGCTATAGGAGCCGACGAGGTCGATCTGCGGGCGGGTCTGGTCGCGAAACAGGCGCGTGTTGATCTTATTGATCTCCGCGCTCGTCTCCGCCTGTTCGAGCTCGGGCCGGTTGGTGAGGGCGCTGGTGACGGCCTGATCGAGAGATACGCGAGGCGGTTCGAGAGTGACGGGGCTCACGGGCAAGATCGCGCGAGACCAGAGCGGCGCGGTGCGTTCGGGCAGCATCAGCGCCTTGAGATTGTTTTCCGAGCGCGTGACATTCTCCTGCGCGCTGTAGACATCCTGCTCGAAGTTGGCGACCTGCGCCTCCGCCGAGGCGATGTCGACGGGCGCGAGCGTTCCCTGCTCTACCTGTCGCCGGTTGCTCTCGAGCTGCGCGCGGGCCTGCTTGACGGCGTCGAGCTGGACCTGGAGATTTCTGAGCGAGAAGACGAGGTCCCAGTAAGCCTGCTGCACGCGATTGATCGTCTCTATCACACGCTGGCGGAACTGGAGGTCTGAGAGAGTGACGTTTCGCTTTGCGACCTCGATGCGGCGGCGGTTCTCGTCGATCCTCAGCCCGCGAAGCAGCGGCTGCGCGTAAGTGAACGTGAGCGCGCTCGGGTACTGAGGATTGAGCGCGGTGAACTGGTTGTTGGTCGTCGAGCGCCCCGAGCTGAAATCGAGCTGGTAATTACCGCCGAAATAGGGCGAGTTTCCGGCCACGCGAGCGCTACCCGTAACGTCGGTCTGCCGGGTCTTGCCTCCCGCGCCTCCTGCGATGAAAGACGCGCTCGGCGACGTGGTCTTCCTGTAATCGACATCGCCTTCGAGACGCGGGTCGTAGATGCCCCGCGACGATTCCACGTCGAAGCGGGCGATGTCGACATCTATGCGCGAGGCGCTGATGTCTTTATTGTTGGCGAGCGCGAGCGCTATCGCTTCGTTGAGCGTGAGCGAGACCTGATCCGCGACATTTACGCCTACCCGCTCGGCGGAAGGCAGAGCGCGCCCGGGAGATTGGTAGCCCGACGCGACCGGAGGCGGCTCTTTCGGCAGTTGCACGGGGGCGACCACGCCCGTCTGCCCTGCTGGTTGTCCTAATGCTTGTCCTGCTGATTGCCCTGCTTCCTGTGGGGGCGCGGGCGACTTCGGCCGAGAGGGCTGCCGGCCCGTCGCGCCGGGGTCCGTTTGCCGCCCGGCAGCCGGAGACTGGGCGAAGGCCCCCGGGTTGAGCCCGAGGCCTGCCAGCAGGCTCGCGCAGGCGAGCATCGAGATGGAATGCTTCAACATGGAATGCTTAAGCCGGCGGCGTCCTCCTGTTAAGCGCTTAATCACCTGATGTAGGATCAACATACCTTTCCTTTCCTGCTTCGCGCGCGACCGGTCCGCGCAACCCCGCGCTCGCGTTCGCCAGGCGACGGCGCGTTCCATTCGACACTGCGCGATACTTTTCGCCGATGTAGGTCCACGCGGGCAGTTCGCCCAGGTCTTCGAAGAGGGAGTAAAAGACCGGCACGGCGAGCAGGGTCAGCAGCAGGCAGAGGCTCTGGCCTCCGACCACGAGCACGCCGATGGATCTGTTGGTTCCCGAGCCGGGGCCGCTCGAAACGACCAGGGGCATCATGCCCGCCACGAGGGCGATGGTAGTCATGAGGATCGGGCGGAGGCGGTCGCGGTTCCCCTGGATGATCGCGTCATAGCGCGTCATCCCGCGCGCGCGCAGCCCGTTCGTGTGGTCGATCTGCAGGATCGCGTTCTTCTTCACGACGCCGAAGAGCAGGAGCAATCCGAGGCCCGAGAAGATATTCACGGTCTGCCCGGCGACGAGCAGAGAGAGGATGCCGAAGGGGATCGCGAGCGGCAGCGTGAGCAGGATCGTTATCGGGTGTATGAACGATTCGAACTGCGCCGCGAGCACCAGATACATGAATATGAAGGAGAGCCCGAAGGCCACCACGAAGTAGTAGCCCGTTCGCGCGAGCTCTTTCGAGCGGCCCGCGGGGCCGGTCGTGTAGCTCGGGTCGAGCTTCATCTCTTTGACGAACTGCGCGATCTGGCTCGTCACCGCGGCCTGCGACCCTCCGGGCTTGACGTTTGCCGACAGGGTGACCTGTCGCTGCCGGTTGATGCGGTCGATGCTCGAAGGCCCGGTCCCTTCCTCGATACGGACTACGTTGTCGAGGCTCACCCATCCGCCGCTGGTCGAGCCCACGATCATCTGCCGCAAGCCCTGCGGGCCGCCGCGATACTCTCCCGTCGCGCGCACGACGACGTCGTACTGGTCCTTGCCTTCGTTGAAGGTCGAGACTTTCTGCCCGGCAACGAGCGTGTTGAGCGCCTGGGCTATGTCGCCCACGCGCACTCCGAGGTCGGCCGCCCGCGAGCGGTCTATGACGACGCGCAGTTCCGGCTTGCCCGCGACGAGAGTGGAGTCCACGTCGACCACGTCGGGTATGCTCTTCATCTTCTGAAGAAGCTGCTCCGAATACTCGGACAGCTTCTTCAGGTCGGGGCCGCTGACGACATATTGAATGTCGGCGTTACGCTGCCCGCCTCCCGATACGGCCGCCACCTGCTGGATGCTCGTGCGCAGCTCTTTAGGATACCGGCCGAGCAGCTCGCGGGCGCGGACCATGAGCTGGTCCTGCGACAGGTCTCTCTCTTTCATGTCCACGAGCTTGACATAGATCGTCGCGGTGTTGACGGTCTCCTGCTGCCCCCCGCCGATGGTCGTCAACGTGTCCGTGACGCCCGGCAGCTTCTTCACGTCCGAGGCTATGCGCGCGACGACCGTGGTCGTCGCGGCGAGGGTCGAGCCCTCCGGCGTGCGAACGGATATCTCGAACTGCGACTGGTCGTCTACCGGGAGGAAGTTCTTGCCGACCATCATGAAGAGCGGGACGATGCTCAGCACCACGACCACGCACAGGGCCACGATCGCCCACCTGTGCGCCAGGGACCAGTGGAGCATCCTCGTATAAGTCCGGTCGATGACGCGATAGTAGCGCGAGTCCTTCGAATCGTGCTGCGAGGCGAGCCCTGCCTCGCCCGCGGCGGTCGCCTCTCCGAGCGGCTCTCCGTCGCCCGAAGCCGTCGCGAGCACCCCCTCGCGCCGCTTGAACAGCCGCGCGCAGAGCATCGGCGTGAGCGTGAACGAGACGAGGAGCGAAACGGCGATGGCGCCCGAGGCGGTCAGCCCGAATGAAGACATGAAGCGGCCGACCATTCCGCCCATGAACCCGACGGGGATGAAGACGGCGAGGAGCGAGAGCGTCGTGGCCATGACGGCGAGGCCGATCTCCCGCGTGCCTTCGATGGCCGCCTGAAAGGGCGGCATGCCTTTCTCTTCGATAAACCGGTAAATATTTTCGAGCACGACTATCGCGTCGTCGATCACGATGCCGACCATCAGGGTCAGCGCGAGCATGGTGATCTGGTTGAGCGTGAAGTGCATGGCAGACATCAGCCCGAAGGTCGCGATGATCGACGTCGGGATGGCTATCGCCGCGATCATAGTCGAGCGGAAGTTCCACAGGAATAAAAAGACGACTATCGCGGCGAAGAGCCCGCCTTCGATGAGGTGGGTCTTGATCGAATCGAGCGCGGCCTTGATGAATACGGACTGGTCGCCGACTATCTTCGTCTTGACGTCGGCCGGAAGCGTCGGGGCGATCTCGGCCAGACGCTCCTTGACCGCGTCGGCGACGGCGACGGTGTTCTGCCCGGACTGCTTCGACACGACGAGCGTAACGGCGGGCTCTCCGTTGAGGAAAGCGGCGCTCCTCTGCTCTTCGGCCTCGTCGGCCGCGCGCCCGATGTCGCTCAGCTTGACGGGGTAGGTGCCGCGCGTGGCGACGGCGATGTTATTGAACTGTTCGGGGTCGGCCACGCGCCCCATGGTGCGCACGGTCAGCTCGCGCGCGCCCTCGTCCACGCGCCCGCCGGGAATCTCGATGTTCTGCATGCGGACGGCATTCGCGACTTCGGCGACGGTCACGTTGAATGCCCGCATGCGGTCGGGGTCGAGCCAGATGTGGATCTCGCGCTCCTGGCTCCCGAGTATCTGGACCTGTCCGACGCCGTTGAGGCTTTCGATGCGCTCCTTGATCTCCTTGTCGGCGATGTCGGTCACGTCGCGCAGGGCGCGCGGCGCGGAGACGGCTATGCGGATGACCGGCGCGGCGTCCGTGTCGAGCTTCTGCACGATCGGCGCTTCCGAGGTCTCGGGCAGGTCTCCAAGAATAAGGTCCACTTTGTCCCGGACTTCCTGGGCCGCGATGTCCGGGTTCTTATCGAGCAGGAAGGTGACGAAGACCTGCGACACGCCTTCGACCGAGGTCGAGCGCAATTCGTCGATGCCGCTGATCGTATTGACGGCGGCCTCGATCTTGTCGGTGATCTCGGTCTCGACTTCCTGGGGCGACGCGCCCGGGTTCACAACCGTTATGGTGATGATCGGGAAATCGACCTTGGGGAAGAGATCGACGCCGAGCGAAGAGTAAGAGAACATGCCGACCACGGTCAGGGCCACGATCAACACCGTGGCAAACACGGGGCGGCGAACACATATCTCAGCTAGCTTCTGCATACGTCCTCAGTACCTCAATCTCTCTTCGAGCCGCTCTCCGGCCCGCCGTCAGAGGGGATCGAGCGAATGACCGGCAATTAAAAACGCACATCCTACCGGCGCCTGACAGGCGCGCCGTCGAACAGTTGATCGAGATGGGCGGTCGCAACTTCGTCCCCGGCCGATATGCCGGAGACGATCCTTACCTGA
>DATLMR010000048.1:0-4158 GCA_035537555.1 Blastocatellia bacterium | reverse complement strand
CGCACGAGCACGGGGTAACCGATGCGCGCGGCGATCTTCGCGAGCGGAACGCCCGTGGCCTTGGAGACGAAGGGGACCGTTCGCGACGCTCGCGGGTTGACTTCGAGCACGTAGACCGTGTCGCCTGAGATCGCGAACTGTATGTTCATGAGCCCCACGACGCCCAGAGCCTTCGCCAGCTCGCGCGTGTAGCGCCTCATCAGGTCCAGGTGCGCTTCCTTTATTCCGTAAGGCGGGAGCACGCAGGAAGAATCGCCGGAATGGATTCCGGCCTCTTCGATGTGCTGCTGGATCCCGGCAATGACGACTCGCTCTTTGTCGGCGAGCGCGTCCACGTCTATCTCTGAAGCGTCTTCGAGGAAAGAGTCCACGAGCACGGGGCGGTCAGGCGACGCTTCGACGGCGTGGGTCATGTAGTTTTCAAGGCTAGTCTCGTCGAAGACTATCTGCATCGCGCGCCCGCCCAGCACGTAGCTCGGGCGCACGAGCACGGGGTAACCGATGCGCGCGGCGATCTCGCGCGCCTCCTCGTTAGAGGTGGCGGTGCCGTTGGGAGGCTGCGGAATGGCGAGCTCCGAGAGCAGCTTGCCGAACCTCTTGCGGTCTTCCGCGAGGTCTATCGATTCGGGCGAGGTGCCGATGATCGGGACCCCCGCTTCCAGCAGTTGCATCGCGAGGTTGAGCGGGGTCTGCCCCCCGAACTGCACGATCACGCCTTCGGGCCGCTCGCGCTCGACTATCTCCATTACGTCTTCGAAGGTGATCGGCTCGAAATAGAGCCTGTCCGACGTGTCGTAGTCGGTCGAGACGGTCTCCGGGTTACAGTTGACCATGATCGTCTCGAAGCCCTCCTCTTTGAGGGCGAACGCGGCGTGGCAGCAGCAGTAGTCGAATTCGATCCCCTGCCCGATGCGGTTCGGCCCCGAGCCCAGGATCATCACTTTCCTTCGATCGGAGGGATTGGCTTCGTCCTCCTCCTCGTAGGTCGAGTAGAGGTAGGGGGTGAAGGACTCGAACTCCGCTCCGCAGGTATCGACCCGCTTGAAGACCGGCGAGACGTTCTTCTCTTTTCTCAGGCTGCGTATCTCCGGCTCCGACGAATTCATAATCGCCGCGAGGCGCTGGTCAGAGAAGCCTTCGCGTTTGGCTTTCCAGAGAGTGTCGCGCGAGATCGTCTCGATGCTCTCGCGCCGAAGCTCGCCTTCGTGCTCGACGATCTCGCGCAGGTTATCGAGGAACCACGGGTCGATGCGGGTCAGCTCGTGCAGCTCTTCGACCGGCCAGCCCAGCGCGAGCGTGTGCAGGAGGAAGTAGACGCGCTCGGCCGACGGCACGACGAGCCTGCGCCGCAGCTCGGAGGCCTCGGTGTTTTCCGGCACGCGGTACCCTCCGCGCACTTCGAGCGACCGCAATCCCTTTTGAAAAGCCTCCTTGAAGGTCCGCCCGATGGCCATGACTTCGCCCACCGATTTCATCTGCGTGCCGAGCGTGGGGTCCGAGGCGGGGAACTTCTCGAAGGCCCATTTAGGTATCTTCACCACGCAGTAATCGATGGTCGGCTCGAAGCTCGCGGGCGTCTTCCTGGTGATGTCGTTGGGGATCTCGTCGAGCGTGTAGCCGACGGCGAGCTTCGCCGCGATCTTGGCTATGGGGAAGCCCGTCGCCTTCGACGCGAGGGCCGACGACCGCGACACGCGCGGGTTCATCTCGATGACGATCATACCGCCGTTTTCGGGATTGATTGCGAACTGGATGTTCGAGCCGCCGGTCTCGACGCCCACCTTTCTGATGACCTGAATGGCGGCGTCGCGCATGACCTGGTACTCGCGGTCAGAGAGCGTCTGGACCGGCGCGACCGTTATCGAATCTCCGGTGTGGACCCCCATCGGGTCGAAATTCTCTATCGAGCAGATGATGACCACGTTGTCCGCCATGTCTCGCATCACCTCGAGCTCATACTCCTTCCACCCGATGATGGACTGCTCGATCATCGTCTCCTGAATCGGAGAGGCCGCGAGCGCGCGGGCGACGATCTCTTCGTACTCTTCGTCGTTGAAGGCGATGCCGCCGCCCGTGCCCCCGAGCGTGAACGAGGGGCGTATGATCGCGGGGTAGCCGACCATCTTTATCAGCTCGTGCGCTTCGTCGAGAGTCTTGGCGAACCCGGAGCGGGGCATCGAAAGGCCGATCTCTTCCATCGCCCGCTTGAACAGGAGGCGGTCCTCGGCGACTTTGATGGCGTCGAGCTTGGCCCCTATCAGCTCTACTCCGAGGCGGTCGAGCGTGCCGTCTTCGGCGAGCGCGACGGCGATGTTGAGAGCGGTCTGCCCTCCGACCGTGGGCAGAAGCGCGTGGGGTCGCTCGCGCTCAAGGACGGCGCGCACGCTGTCGGGCGTGAGCGGCTCGACGTACGTGTGGTCCGCAAGCTCCGCGTCCGTCATTATGGTCGCGGGGTTGGAATTGATGAGAACGATCTCGTAGCCTTCGCTGCGAAGGGCTTTGCAGGCTTGCGTGCCCGAGTAATCGAACTCGCAGGCCTGGCCGATTACTATCGGCCCGGACCCTATGATCATTATCTTGTGAATGTCGGTTCGTTTTGGCATTGGCTTTTAGTGGAAAGCTGTCTTTTCTCTCCGGCAACCTGTGATATTACAGGTAACGACTGGCCCTTTCAATCCGGCCTCTCGTTTCGCCCCTCGCCGCCTCTCTACTCGTAACTCAAAGCCTTCACCGGGTCCTGATTCGCGGCCCTGAGCGCGGGGTAGAGGGCGCCGATCACGCCCGAAGCCAGGCCGATGAGAAACGCGTAGATGACCCACCGGAGCTCGAGCTCGACGTTCAGACTGGTCAATCGCGTGATCAGGAGCTTGCCTGCGACCGATATTGCGAATCCCGCCACGACTCCGAGCAGGCTTATCAAGGCCGCTTCCTTCAATATCTCTCCCGCTATCCATCCTTTCGGCGCGCCGAGGCTCTTGAGCACGCCTATCTGCCGCGTGCGCTCGGTGACGGTCGTGTACATGGCCAGTAGTATGACCAGAGAGCTTACGATTACGGAGAGAGCGACGACGATCTTGAGAAAGGTCTGGAGCGCGGGAGTGCCGCGAGCGTAGAGGATGGGCAGGTCGCGCGTGAGGCGCACGTCGTTTTTTTGGAAGACCTCCTTGATCTGCCGGGCCACCTCTTCCGTCTTCGCGGGATCGTCGAGCTTGACGAGGATCATCGAGCAGAGGCCCTCCCTGTTCAATTGCTCCTGAAGAGTCGCGAGCGGTATCTTGATGCGGCCGAGCGCTTCAGGCTCATAAATGCCGACGATCCGGAAGGAGCGCTCGAAGAGGCGAAACTCGTCTCCTACTTTCGTGTTCCGGCTGTGTTGGAAGACGCGGTCGACTATCGCCTCGTCTCCGCTCTGTAAGGGACGGCCTTCGACTATTCGCAGAGCGGATACGCGAGTGAAGGAATCGTAATCTATGCCGTCGACCACGCGGCCTTCGAGGAGGAGGTTGCCGACCGGGACCGCGTCGGAGACTCCGGGCATGGCGCGAATCTGCTCGGCCTGGCTGATCGGGATCGATAGAGTGGTGGAGACCCCGAGGCTGAAGCTGCCCTGCGGGTGGAACATGATCTCGGCGGTCACGGCTGAGTTGCGCCGCCCCTGCTCGTGCAGGAAGCCGTTGGCGATCCCGACCGTCAGCAGCACGAGCACCACTCCGAGCGCGACTCCCGCGACGGTCGTAAGCGTGCGCGTCTTGCGATAAAGAATGTTCGAAACGACTAGATTATCCATCTGCTAAAGCACAGCTCCTCTTCATCCGATCCCGCGCGCCGGCCTACCCTTTCGGGGCCGGGCATTCTTCTATCGGGTCGCTCGCCGCTTCGCTCCGAGGACCGCCCGCCCGCCCGCGCCTGTCGAGAAAGGCCATTATCAGTATGACCGCAAGACCGTAGCCGACCCAGACGAAGGCCCTCAGCTTTCGGATTATAGCAAGCGCGACGCCCGCGCCCGGGGCCATCCCGAGCGCGCCGAAAGCGATGGCGTTCCCGCTCTCGTAGACTCCGGCCCTGGTCGGCACGAAGAAGAACGTCATGTTGATGAGCTTGGTCACCGCTTCTATCACGAAGCCGGCCGTGAAGCTCGCGGGCAAATGCATCAGCGCG
>DATLMR010000047.1:0-11369 GCA_035537555.1 Blastocatellia bacterium | reverse complement strand
CACTCGAACGAGGCCGTCCGTTATTCCCAGCCGATTGCGCTCCAGCTCCGGCACGGACGCGTGGGTCATAGTCGCCGGGTGCGAGATGAGCGACTCGACGCCGCCCAGAGACTCGCCCAGAGTGCACAGCCGCACCCCTTCGAGGACTCTCCGCGCGTTGTCGAGCGAGCCGGTCTCGAATGAGATCATGCCTCCGAACCCCGACATCTGCCGCCGGGCCAGCTCGTACTGAGGGTGCGACTTCAGGCCGGGATAATAGACCTTGAGGACCTTAGGATGCTCGGAAAGGAACTGGGCGACGAGCCGGCCGTTTTCGTCGTGCTGGCGCATGCGCACGGCGAGAGTCTTGGTCCCCCTCAAGACCAGCCAGGAGTCCATCGGCGAGAGAATGGCCCCCGCCGCATTCTGGATGAAAGCGAGCCTGGAGATGTCCTCTTCATCGTTAAGGAGCACGGCCCCTCCGACGCTGTCGCTATGGCCGTTCAGGTACTTGGTCGTCGAATGAACCACGATGTCCGCGCCGAGTTCGAGAGGGCGCTGGAAGAAGGGGCTCATGAAGGTATTATCCACGACCAGCCTCAGCCCCCGGCGGCGCGTGATCTCGGAGACGGCGCTGATATCGACGAGAGACATCACGGGGTTCGTAGGCGTCTCGACGAATACCATTCGGGTCTCGGGGCGGACCGCGTCATCCACGTTTTGAGGTTCGCGCGCGTCGACGTACGTAAACTCCAGGCCGAAATTCTTGAGGATCTTGTCGAACAGCCGGTAGGTGCCCCCATAGGTGTTGTCGCTGACGATGACGTGATCTCCACCCCTCAGAAGGGTCATCACGGCATTGGTCGCGGCCATGCCTGAAGCGAAGGCGAAGCCGGCGCGCGCGCTTTCGAGCGCCGCGAGGTTCTGCTCGAGGGCGGCCCTCGTGGGATTTTGCGTGCGCGCGTACTCATATCCCTTGTGCTTTCCTATGCTCTCCTGGGCGTAGGTTGATGTCTGGTAAATAGGGACCGCGACGGCCCCGGTCGTCGGGTCGGGCTCATTGCCCGCGTGGATCGCTTTACTCGCAAATTTCATGATTCGATCTCCGCTCCCTGCATCCTTCGATGTAAATCTAGCATCAATAACCTCGGCCGTAAAAGAGTCTGAGGATCATAGCCCTTCGGCCCGCATTGACGCCAGTCGCGTCGTCGGGTCATGAGTCCTCGCCGGAACTTTGCCTTCATTGAAACGTATGGCAGTGAGGCTGTATAGTAGCAGCCTACCAGGCAACATCCGTTTACGTTCCATGATTTTTCGGAACGCCGGTTTAGCGAAAGAGCCCGATTCCTTTAATATTCTGAGGCCTAGAAACGGAGTCTTGTGAGTCATATGCTTAAGCGCCGAGGATCGCCGTACCTTCTCTTATTGTTGCTGCTCGCCCTGCCCTCGATCTTCGTGAGCACGTCTGCGCGCGCGCAGGACGGGGCCACAGCGGAACCCGCTTCGAAGCCCGAAGGGGAGGCCAGCGTTCGCAACGGCGGGCTGGAGATGTCGGTCAAGGCCGGCTTCGGTCGGATCGAAGTCGTCGGGAATACGGGGACGTGGGTGCCGTTTCGGATCACCGTCGCGAACCAGGGCGAGCCGATCTCGGGGCGGCTCGTCGTGCGCGGAGAATCCGAGTCCGACCCGGCTCCGCAATACCGGCAGTTCGTCAAGGACGTTCAATTGCCGTCCGGGTCGCGCCAGTACCACGAGATATCCGCTTACCTCAACTCGGGTGAAGATGTCGTCGTCAGGCTGATGGCGGGCGACCGCGTGGTGGCGGAGGTCAGCCTCACCGCCCAGCGCATATCCTCCAACAGTGACACGATGGAGATCGCCGTCGTCGACTCCGACGCGACCACGCTCAACAGCATTTCTTCGACCGAGGTAAAAAGAAATGCGAGCCGCGAGCCCTTCAGCCCGGTTACTCCGGGCAATGGCGCTACCGTGGCGCAAGCGACTCTCCAGCAAGGCCCGGGAAGCGCCGGTCAACCCGGAGGCCCGCCCCCGCCGCCCCGCGGCCCGCGCGGATTCGGCGCGTTCCCCCAACAGCAGCTCACGGCTCATCCTACGGTCATCTCGGCCGACGACATTCCGCGTGACTTCGTCTCTTATGATGCCCTCGACGTGCTGGTGCTCGGAGACGCGCCCCTGAGCCAGTTGACCGAAGAGCAGGCGCATGCCTTGAAGATCTGGGTGGCTTCGGGCGGACTGCTGATAGTGACGGGCGGGGCCGATTTCGCGGGGCTCCGGGCGGTGGGCCTCGATGCGCTGTTGCCGGTGGACGTGCACGGCGCGGGCGTCTCCTCCTCAATCGCGGCGATGACCGGGCTCTACGGAAACTTCGAATCTGCCGAGCCGACCCTCGCCATGTCCGCGACTCTGCGCGACGGCGCTCGCGCCCTTGTGGGCGACGGCGCGAGCCCTGTCATAGCGGAGAAGCATTTCGGTACCGGGCTCGTGCGATTCGTCGCGTTCAATCCGAAGCTGAACCCGTACAGGGGATGGGGAGCCGCCAAAGATGTGTGGGCGGACCTGCTGCTGCCTTCGGTGGAAGCAAGGATGAAGCCCGTCAACTGGATCACCGTCGGAAGGCGCGGCAACAACTCGTCGTCGAACTTCGGAATTCAAAATTACCTCTACCAGCTCGCGGATATAAAGCCTCCCTCCTCGAAGTACTTTCTCATTTTCCTGATCGCTTACGTGCTCATCGTAGGCCCGATCAACTATTTCGTCCTGCGCTGGAAGCGGAAGGTCGACCTCGCGTGGCTCACCATACCGGCCGTGGTCCTCATCTTTACGGTCGTGAGCATAACGGTCGCGCAGGTCTCTCGTGGAGGCAGCAATGTCGCGGCCGACGTCTCTCTGGTCGAGTTTCACCAGCCCGAAGGTTTAGCGCGGGCCCTCGGCTCGCTGCTCATAATGCCTTCTTCCAAGCAGACCGCCGAGCTGGTTTTCGATGGCGGCGATACCTATGTCACGGACGTGAGAGATCAAAACGGGCCGAGCACTTCAATGTCCGACGAGCTACAGGTGGAGCGCGAAAAAGACCGTTTGAGACTGAGCGTGCCGTTGAATACGTGGACCGCGGCCGTCTTTCAAACGAGGTCGGTCAGCGAAGGCCGGGCGCCCCTGATCTCGGCGACCCCCGCGAAAGGCCCGCAGGGCTCGCCATCCGTGACGATCAGGAATCTCGGGAAGCTTCCTATCACGCGCGCGGTCTACCTGAGCCCCGAAGGAATATCGGAGACGTTCGACCTCGGGGCCGAGGACCAGGCGCAGGTGGCCCTCTCGGCCCCGCAATCCATAACCTTCAATACATGGTATCTGGCGCAGCTTCCGGGCGAAGGGGCGGAGTGGCAGATCTTCACCGAGCTCGCGTTCGTGCTCGACCGCGAGATCGGCGGGGACCGCGTATTCTGGCGAGGGTTCTTCGACAAAGAGACGATGGAGAAGTCGCTCAAGCTGCTCGAGCGCCCCATGCTGCTCGGCTTCGTCGAAGAGAGCCCCACGCGCATGACGTTTGAAGGCGGGCTCAAGAGGAACAGCAAGGCTTTCTACGTAGTCCACCTCTGAGAGATTGGAATGACAACTTTCGCTCCCCTCCGGTTGTATCGAGCGGGCCGGCCCATTTAAGGATAAAGGGTAGAAATGAGCAACAGCGATCAAACGACAAGCATGATAAAGCTTGAAAATGTCACCAAGTATTACAAGAGCTTTCCCGCCGTCAACGACGTGAGCCTCGAGATCAATCGCGGCGAGGTCTTCGGATTCATCGGCCCGAACGGCGCGGGCAAGACCACGACCATAAAGATGCTCGCCACGCTTATGCTGCCGAGCGAGGGCAAGCTCAGCATCGGCGGCTACGACATCGAGCGCGAGCCGTACGAAGTCAGGCGGATGATCGGCTACATGCCCGACAGCTTCGGAGTCTACGAAGACCTCCTCGTCTGGGAATACCTCGATTACTTCGCGTCTCTTTACAGGCTCGACCCCGCCCAGCGCAAGCGCTCGATCTCCGACGTGCTTGAGCTGACCGATCTCACGATCAAGCGCGACGCGCAGGTGATGAGCCTGTCCAGAGGCATGAAGCAACGGCTCTGCCTCGCCAAGACCCTGCTGCACGATCCCGAGGTGCTGCTCCTTGACGAGCCCGCTTCGGGCCTCGACCCGCACGCCCGCATAGAGATTCGCGAGTTGATCAGGGAGCTGTGCCGAATGGGCAAGACCGTCCTCGTCTCTTCGCACATTCTCACGGAGCTGGCCGATTTCTGCACGTCCATAGGAATAATCGAAGCGGGACGCCTGCTCGCCGCGGGACGAATCGACGACATCACCTCAAAGCTGGCCGGGAACGTGGTCCTCGAAATCACCGTGAAGGGCGACCCGGCGCTTGCGCTCGAGAGCCTCGCCGAGCGCGTCGAGGTGAAGCGGACGACGTGCGACGGCCGAATCATAAGGGCCGAGTACACGGGCCATTCGGACGACGTGGACGAGCTGCTCGAATATCTGATCCATCGCGGCGTTCGCCTCCTCGGGTTCACCAGGACCGAAGCGGACCTGGAAGACATTTTCTTGAAGATCACTCGCGGGGCGGTGGCTTAAAGCCTTTCGGCCGCTCCCCCGCGCTGATGCGGGTGGACTGGGAGAGCGAATCGAGATGAACTTACATAATCCGATCCTGATAAAAGAGATGCGCACTCGGATGCGCGGCAAGCGGGCGTTTCTGGTTTTGACCGGATACGTGGCCGTGCTGAGCCTCATCATCGGCCTGATATATATCGTCTTCAAGAACAACGCTCCGACATCTCTCTTGAACAACGCGGGAAAGATTCTGACGCCGGTGCTGGTCTACGTGCAGATGGGCTTGATCTGCCTGATGGCCCCGACTTTTTCCGCGAGCGCGATCTCTTCCGAGCGCGAGCAGGAGACGTTCGACCTGTTGATCGCGTCGCTGGCGAAGCCTTCGACGATCCTCTTCGGCAAAGTAGGCGCGGCGCTCTCTTACCTCGTGCTCACCCTGTTCGGCTCTCTGCCCCTGATCGCCCTGACCTACTCTCTCGGGGGAGTCGACCTGCTCGACATCGCGAGGGTCTACCTCGTGATGTTCGTCGCGGGCGTGACCTACTGCTCGCTCAGCTTCCTCTGGTCGACGTTGATCCGGCGGGGAGTCGTCGCCCAGTTCGTGAGCCTCTTCACGGTCATCTTTCTCGTAGCCGCGATGCCGGCGCTGGCTCTCTTTTTCTCCGCGCTCGCCAGCAACTTCAGCGGGGGGCCTTCGTCGAGCTTCATGAATATCGTCTTCCTGCTGCTCAGGACCAACCCTTTCGCGGCCATCGCGTCTTTGATTCCGGGATTCGCCCCGCCGCAGGGAATATGGCTTCCGAACTTTCCGGTTTGGGCGTCCCAGGTGTTATTCTATCTGCTGTTGGCGGGGTTGAGCCTCTATTTCAGCCTGAAGAGATTAGAGAGCGTAAGGAAGTGGATGTGATGGAAGCCGGACAAAAGATAAGGGAGTTCGAACAGCGCGTAATGTGGCGCAAGCGCCTGCTCGCGATGCAGGACCGCTTCGCGCTACTGCTTATTATTGGAGGCCTGCTGTCGGCGGCCCTCGTCCTTTATGTCAGGCTGAGGGCGATCGATGTATCGACCTGGGCGATAGCCGCGGCGGTCTTCGGTATCGTCACCGCCGTCCTTGGCGCTCTCTGGTATATGACGCGCGCGCGCGGGCGTGACGCCGCTTTCCTGATCGACGCGGCGCTGGAGCTCGAAGACCGGGTCTCTTCCGCCCGTATAATCATCGAGCGCGGAGGGCCGGAGAAAGAGGTCGAGCGCGCCCTGCTGGGCGATGCCGCCGACCATATCGCGGGCAAACAGGTCTCGGAAGTGGTGCCTAATCGCATGCCTCAATGGTACGGGCTCGCGGCGGTCGGGCTGGTTGCCCTCGGGGTCGCTTTATTCATCCCTCAAAAGTCCCTGCCCGGAGGCGAGGCCAGGGCAGAAGAACGCGCAAGCATCGAGATGGCTGGAGAGCAGCTTGAGGAGACGGCGCGAGAGGTCGAAGAGATCGCCCCTATCGGGACCGAGACGGCGACGCTCGCAAAAGAGCAGGCCGAGCTTGGCCGCGCCTTGAGGCGCTCGAACGACACCAGGGCCGAGGCCCTGAAGAAGCTGAGCGCGCTCGGCGAGCGGATAGAGCAGCGGCACGAAGAGCTCGCAAGCACGCGCGCGGACGAAATCGTCAGCCTCGCTGAAAAACGCCTTGGCGCGGCGCTCTCGGCTATTCGGAAGCCTCCCGGAAAATCCGCCGGCAAGCCGGGCGCGCAGGCAGCAAGCGAAAACGACGAGGAGAAGCTCCCTGTTACCGAAGCTCCCGCCCCAGGACAGGCCGAGCGGAAAACCGGCGACTCACCGGCTGACCGGCAAGGAAAAGAGGTCGCGGGGAAATCCGGAGGGCCGCCCAAGGACGGAAAAACGCGGCAAGACCGCTCCGCTTCCGAGCCCTCTGCAAAAGAAGGCAGTAAGCAGGCCGGCGCAAAGACGAAAGATCAGGCCGAAAGCAAGCCCGCGGATTCGCCCGTGGATTCGAAAGTACAGTCGGCAGGCGGGAAGCCTGAGCAGGCAAGGGAGAAACAGCCGGAAAAGCAGCCCACGGGGCAAAAGCCCGCTTCCGATGCTCAGAAGGCAGAGACGGAGCAGCGAGGCTCCGAGGGGAAATCGGCCGCGAAAACTGCATCGCCCCCGGAGCAGGGCGCGCCCGGCGACGCGCCGAGCGACTCGAAGGAGGATAAATCGAAGGGCGATCAGCAGCCACAGACGGAGCAGAAGGATTCAGGCCTTTTCCCGGCCCTGTCGAATCTGCCGAACGCCGTGACGAGCGCGGTGACGGAGCAGGCGGCGAAGGCGCTTCCGAGTCTCTCCGAGCAATTGCTGAAGAAGGCCGAGCAGCTCCGCGCGGGCGAATTGAAGCCCGAAGACATACAACAGCTTCGACAGGCCGCCGAGTTTCTAGCCCGCGACCTCTCTCAGATCGCTCAATCGAAAGAGTTCCAGCAGGCCGTCGAGCAGATGGCCCGCCAGATAAATCCGCAGCAGCTCGAACAGGTTGCCCGGCAGTTATTGAGCCAGGAAAAGGTTCGCAGGGAGCTTGAAGCCGCCGCACGCCTCCTGGCGCAGAATCGCCAGGTCAAAGAGTTCGTCGCGGGCCTCGAGCGGAACTTCAACAAGGACCAGAGGCCGGGTCCGCCGGGCAATCCCGGCGCCGAAAGGGGCGGGAGAGACCCCGAACCGGGCGGGCGCAACGGACCCGGTCAGAACGCGGGAGGAACCGGAAACCGGGCGCAGAATCCCGAGCCCGGAGATTCCTTGAAGGGGAAGGGGAGAGAGACGCGAGTCGCGGGCATTATGGAACGCAAGCCCGGCGGCGAGTACCTATTCCTTCAGACGAAGCCCGGCACCGGCGCGGCGCGCCTGCCATACTCTTCGGCTTACCCGCAGTATCGCCGGCAGGCCGAGCGCTCCGTCGAGCGGAGTAACGTCCCTCCGCATATGCGCTCGGTCGTTCGAAGCTATTTCGACGCGATCAATCCCGACGGCAAGAAGCAGTGAGTCGGACTCTTTAAATCTCGTGAGACTCGAGGAAACAATGGACCAGAGAGACAAAGATAGAATCCTGTGGAACCTGAAATCGCTCCCGCAAGAGCTGGAAGATTTATTGGGCGGGCTCGACGAGGAGACCTTGCGCTGGAGGCCGATCCCGAACAAGTGGTCGATCAAAGAGATCATGTGCCACCTGCGCGATATGGAACGGGAGGCCTACCTCCCGCGCTACAACCGCATACTTTCAGAAGAGAACCCCATGATGCCGAACGTCGATCAGGACCGTATCGCCTACGAAAGCGATTACATGAATCAGGATGCGAGGGCGGCGCTCGACGAATTCAAGAGGCTGCGCGCGGAGACGATCAGGACGCTTGAGGCCGCGCCTCCGGAAAATTGGTCTCGCGGCGGCATTCACGAATCCGACGGCCCGATGACCATCGAGCAGCTTGTCGTGCGTCAGATCAAGGGCAACGACCTGAATCACCTGGTTCAAATGAAGGACATCGTTCGCCTCAAGATGCCCTGGTAATCTCCTCATGCAAACACTCGGAGAGATAAAGAAGAGGGTCGATCAATACGTGGGCAAGTTCGATGCCCTCAAAGCCGAGATCGCCCGAGTAATCGTCGGTCAAAAGGAAGTGGTCGAGAGCACCCTGCTCGCGCTCATGGCGGGAGGCCACGTTCTGCTCGAAGGCGTACCGGGACTCGGCAAGACTCTGCTCGTCAGGACCCTCGCAGAGACGATGGGCCTCGACTTTTCTCGCGTCCAGTTCACACCCGACCTCATGCCCGCCGATATCGTCGGCACGAACATCATCGTGGAAGGCGAGAGCGGGGATAAGGTGTTTCAATTTCAGCCCGGCCCGGTATTCACGAATCTCCTGCTCGCGGACGAGATCAACCGCGCCACACCTAAAACACAATCGGCCCTGCTCGAAGCGATGCAGGAGCGCCAGGTGACGGTCGGCGGGAAGACCTATAAGCTCGACGAGATTTACTTCGTGCTCGCTACTCAGAACCCTCTGGAGATGGAAGGCACCTACCCGCTGCCCGAAGCCCAGCTCGACCGGTTCATCTATAAATTGATTATCGAGCTTCCGACCCGAACCGATTTGATAGAGGTGCTGAGGCGCACGACCGACGAGGAGACCCGGCACGCGGAGAACATACTCCAGCCCGAAGAACTGCTAGAGATGCGACGGCTCGTCCGCGAAGTGATCATAGCCCCTCACGTCGAAGAGATGGCCGTCGACCTCCTGCTTCGGACTCACCCGTCGGACCCGGACGCCCCGGAGATGGTGAAAAAGTACGTGAGATTCGGCGCGAGCCCGCGCGGGGCTCAGGCCATCGTGCTGACGGCCAAGGCGCGAGCCCTGCTGTCGGGCCGCTACAACGTCAGCACGGGAGATATCGCCGGGGTCGCCAGACCCTCGCTCCGGCACCGCATGATCCTGAACTTCGAAGGCGAGGCCGACGGTATCAGCGCCGACGCGATTCTGGATGAAGTGCTCGACTCTGCTTCCACCCAGCAGAAGTCGGGCAGGACTTCTGAGACCGGGGCTTGAAGAAGTAAACCGGGCGCGCCTATCGCGGGCGATGGCAAATTGCGCGCCGTCGGCCTCGAATGATTCCTTCCTTATGGAGAAAAAAAAACCTCTGCTCGACCCGGTCTTCCTGAAGAAACTCGACCGCCTGAGAGTGAATGCGCGGCGAGCCTTTCCCGGCACTATGCGAGGGGAGCGGCGCTCCACGCGCAGGGGCTCTTCGGTGGAATTCTCCGATTTCAGGAAGTACGAGGCCGGAGACGACTTCCGACACATCGACTGGAATATCTATGCTCGCCTTGAGCGCCTGATGCTCAGGCAGTTCGTCGAAGAAGAAGACGTGAGAATCGACATCTTGATCGACCAGAGCCTTTCGATGCATTTCGGAGAGCCGGTCTCGAAGTTCGACTTCGCCAGGAAGACCGCGGCGGCGCTCGCCTTTCTCGGAATCGGCAGCCTGGATCGAGTCGGCCTTATGAGCTTCGACGCCGGGATCAAAGGCAGGCTGCGCGCGATGCGCGGTCGAGGGCACCTCGCCTCGGTGATAAGCTTCCTCGAGTCTCTCGCCGAGCGCGAAGGCGCGGACCCGCCCATTGCTCAGGGTGATAAAGCCGCGGAAGCGGAGGCGGAAGGAAGCAGGGCCGGGAGAGAGGGCGGGGAGCCAACCAGCCTGAGATCGGCTCTGAGAGCCTATCAGAAGGCGAACCCGAAGGCGGGCATCCTGTTTGTGGTGTCGGACTTTCTGGATCGAACCGATTTTCGCCAGGAGTTGAAGCTGCTGGCGCATAAAGGGTATGACGCGAATCTGATTCAGGTGCTCTCGCCGGAGGAGATGGACCCGGAGGTGGGCGGGGACCTCCTGCTCGTCGATTCAGAGACGGGAGAAGGGCGCGAGGTGACGATCAATGACCGGTTGCTCGCTTCCTACCGCGCGGCCCTGAGCGAGTATACGACCTCTCTCGAGAATTTCTGCCGCAAGCACGGAGTCGGCTATTCGCTGATCTCGGCGGGCGACTCGTTCGAAGACCTTCTGCTCAAGAACCTGATCCAGAGCCACATGGCCGAGTGACCCTGCGATCAAGGGCGCAAAAAAATATCGGGCAGCCTGGCGACTGCCCATTCCTGTAAGGAACAAGGAACTTAAAACGAATCTGGGAAACCTGAGTGCAAGAGGCTCGCCCTTTCAACCTTGGCGAAGAAGAGGGCGCGGACTGCGAAAACGACTGACGAAAGAACTATAAAGCCTTCGCGGTCTGACCCGCGTATTTGAACCGTTCGGCGGCCTGCTCGGGATCGAGGACCGGATGATGGGTCTTGCCGTAATTTTCGACGATCTTCTTCACGTAATTCTTTGTCTCGACATAATCGGGGACCTTGTTGCCCGACTTTTCGACCGCCCCTTCGCCCGCGTTGTATCCGGCTAACGCCAGCTTCACGTTCCCGTTGAATCTCTTCAGGAGCCATCTAAGGTACTTGGTCCCGCCCTCAATGTTCTGCCCGGGGTCGTAGACATCCTTGACTCCGAACCTCTCCGCGGTCGCGGGGATCATCTGCATAAGACCCTGCGCGTTCTTGTGAGACTTCGCCTCCGTCTTGAAGTTCGATTCCTGGCGAATAACGCAGTAAACGAGCCTGGGATCGACCCCGTACCTGGTCCCGGCTTCGAGAATCAGCCTGTCCAATTCGGGATCTCCGCAACTGGGAAGGATCGCCACCTGCTGAGCTGCTTCGGCCGAAGCGGTCGGAGCGGACGCGTTTCCATGAAATGCAAAACCGGCTAGGAGAGCTGTTATAACCGCCGATGACTTAAAAAGAACTTTCAAATTACTCCTCAATTTCGAGACAAAAAAAGACTGCATTAATCCCCCGTTCCCCTGGTTCGCCTTACTGCTTCGATCCCGTTTTTGCCAACTTGCCAGGTTGACAACTATGCTTGCCAATTACAACCGGACTTTTCTGTCCTGATACTCTGGATAATACTGTGTTCGCCGGCGGACATCAAGGTATCTCCAATGATTACAACGTTTTCGCAAGTTTGCCGCAATAGAATCGCAAGAGATCGACGCCGTTTTTTCTGAAACATTTCGGAAATTAACCAGGTAGGGGGTTTAGCTATTAGAACGGTGTTGCTCATCCGGAGGGCTATCAATATAATCCACGCGCGCATGTCGATGAATACCAACAAAAGCAGTAAGGCCGGCG
>DATLMR010000046.1:0-6361 GCA_035537555.1 Blastocatellia bacterium | reverse complement strand
GATAAAGAATGGCACGTGCTCGCCGACGAGCTCTCGCAGACCTATTTCACCATCGACGGCAACAGGCTTCCGGACGCCCCCTACGTCTTCAAGGTCCAGGCGACCGATTCGCCGAGCAACCCCGCCGATGTCGCGCTGATGAGCGAAGAGGTAACCGATAGCGTGGAGATCGACAATACGCCTCCCGCGATCAAAGCCGCCAGCCCGGCGAACGGCGGGCGGACGGCAGAGGTGACTTTCGACGTTTCCGATACCACTAGCCGCGTGGTCAAAGGCGAATACAGCGTGGACGGAGAGTCGTGGCAGCCGGTCTTTCCGGTCGACGGGATAGCCGACTCCGCCCGCGAGACCTTCCGCGTGAAGGTGGCCTTCGACAAAGCCGGGGAGCACGTCATAGCCTTCCGCTGTTCCGACTCAAGCTCGAACGTCGGCACGAGCAAGATGACCGTGCGGTAGAAAAGATTTTGCGGGTGCGCGGCTCACCCCGAGCCGGCGCCCTCGCGAGATCAGCCATTAGCGGCCCGTTCTAAATCTGGTGCTCGTAGCTCGAAGGGGCGACGACTTCGAGCGCGCCGTCGCGGTTGAGATATAAGCCGCGCCGCTCGACTATCTCTCCGATCATCGTGACGGGCTCGTCGAAGGACTTCGACAGCTCAAGCATACGGCCGCATTCTTCCCGAGGGACGGTAAAGACCAGTTCGTACTCTTCTCCGCCGTGCAGAGCGAGGCCGAGGGGGTCGATCTTCATTCCCGCGGCGGCAAGCGTCTTCACGCACTCCGCGATCGGGAGAGCGCCCGCCTCTATGACCGCTCCGCACCGGCTCTCTTCGAGAATGTGGGAAAGGTCGCCCGACAGCCCATCGCTCACGTCGATCATCGCCGTGGCTATCGAGGCTTCTCCTATCAATCTACCCTCCTTCAACCGTGGCCCGGGAGAAAGGTGCTTGAGAAGCGCTTTCAAAACCATGTTGGGGTGGGACGGACTCACCTCATCTTTTGTGAATTGATCGAGCCTGTGCCCGTGCTGCAACAGGGTGAGCCCGAGCATGGATGCACCGAGCGAGCCCGTCACGAATACCCGGTCGCCGGGCCTCGCTCCGCCTCGCGTCACCGCGCGCCCGCGCCCGCACTCGCCTATCACGCTTGTGTCGATGAAGAGCGCGCCGGGTGAGCCTGACGTGTCGCCTCCGATAATGGAGACGCCCGACGCTTCCGCCATCTCTATAATTCCGCGCATCACTTCGTCGGCTAATTCGGTCGAGCCCGCGCCGGGCAGGGCTATGCTGACGAGAGCGAATCTCGGAACGCCTCCCATCGCGGCCACGTCGCTCAGCGTCACCGCGAGCGCCTTGCGGCCGACTAAATGCCGGGGCATCCAATCCAGGCGAAAATGGACGCCTTCGATCATCAGGTCGCAACACGCCAGGAGGTCGGTCGCGCCTTCGTGACGTATGACCGCCGCGTCATCGCCGACGCCGACGATCACGCGCTCGCCGGGCCGCACCCGCGCCCGAATCTTTGATATGATTTGAAACTCTCCTGACATGATCCGACCCTTCAAAACCAAGATGGTAACACCGCGATCCATCGCGAACAATTAGTCTAGAAAAACGAACTACCGTGTTATAGAATGGACCCGCTCTGCCTCCACCGAATTCCCCATGAGAACGAACGCGATGAAATCGAATACCGGTGAGCTATCGGTGCGCAACGAGAGCAGAGCTCAGGGCTCGGGCCAGGTCGACGAGATCGACCTGTACGGCGACCTGGCCGACTACAGCCAGCTTTCACCCGAAGAGCAGGAAGCCTGTTCAACGGAGATGCCGGAAGAACTGAAGGCCGAGGCTTCCGTGCCGCTGGAGCCGGCTTTCGAGCGGGCGGAAGAGGTCTCTTCGCAGGGCATCGAATACCGGGAACCCGTTCCGTCTCCGGCCGCGCGCGGCGATCTCTTTTTCGAGCCTGCAAGGGACTCGAATTCTCCAATCAAAATCGAGCCGATAGAGCCATTACCGGATAAGACAGAGCCGGCTCCCGCGAGAATGGGGACCGGAGAGTTATTGAGCGCCTTCGCTTCCTTCACCGATGCTCCTCTTACGTCCCGCCCGGCAGAAACCCGGGCAGGCCTGTGCTCGGCCTGCGCGTGCGAATTAGATTCGGAGGACCTCTTCTGCGTCTCGTGCGGAGCGTTTCACGAAGAGCCTCCGGCCCTGGAGATGCCCGTCGAAACGGCTCTCGCAATCCCGCTCACAGGTCTCGCCTGCGCCGACTGTGGAGAGGTTATAAATCCCGGGGAGATATTCTGCCCTTGCTGCGGGGCGGTCGCGCCGTAAAAGCGGGAGGGGTCAGGTCTTCGCGGGCGTGAGAGTATTCAATCGTTATGTGGGGCCCGCCGCTCGATGTCGTCGAGCGCTTCACGCAGGGCTTCGAGGGCAAGCGCCGCGCAGTGTTTTTTCGCCGGAGGCAGGTGCCCGAGAGCATGGATGATGTCGGCCCGGCTGAGCATCTGAAGCTCCGAGATAGGCCGGTTCGTTATCAGCTCGGTCAGCGCCGAGGCGGCGGCGATCGTGGGCGGGCACCCTTGAGCCTTCACCTTCGCTTGAGAGAGCATATCTCCTTCGGCTCGCACGGTCAGCCTGATTCGATCCTTACAAACTTCGTTGGTCACATCACCGACGCCCGAAGGGCTTTCAAGCTCTCCGACGTTGCGAGGGCTGGCGATGTGCTCGGCTACCTGCTTGCTGTACATAGGCGATCACCTGCGACGATCGATCCCGGGCTCTCAGCAGGCGGCCGAGTCTATCAGCTCGGTCCCGCCCTCGGGCAGCATCTCGCGCAATTTCGCTATCGTCTCTTCAAGCGCGTCGAGCGCGTAATCGATCTCTTCGCGCGTCGTGTACGCTCCGAGGCTGAGGCGAAGACTGCCGCGCACCTGCTCGCGGGTGAGCCCGAGCGCCGTGAGAACGTGGCTTGGCTCAAGCGAGCCTGAAGCGCAGGCGGAGCCTGTAGAGACGGCGATGCCTTTCAGGTCGAGAGCAATCAAGAGGCTCTCTCCATCGACCCCCTGAAAGCTCATGTTGGACACGTTGGGGATGCGGCGCTCCGTGTCGCCGTTTATCGAGGCTCCGTTTATCGACGCTCCGGGGATGCGCCTGACGGCCTGACTCTCGAAGTAGTCTCGAAGGGTTCGCAGGCGAGCGGCGCGCTCTCCGAGGTGGATGCGCGCGAGCTCCGCGGCGCGCCCGAGGCCCACGATGCCGGGAACATTTTCGGTGCCGGGCCGCCGGTCGCGCTCGTGATGCCCGCCGTAAAAGAGCTTACCGAGGCGCGTGCCCTTTCTTACATAGAGCGCGCCGACGCCTTTCGGCCCGTGAATCTTATGGCCCGAAAGCGATAGCAGATCGACCCCCAATCTCTTAACGTCGACCGGAATCTTCCCGACCGACTGCACGGCGTCCGTGTGAAAATGGAGGTGATTTTTGCCCGACGCGCGAGCGCGAGCGACCAGTTTCGCGATCTCTTCTATCGGCTGGATAGAGCCCGTCTCGTTGTTCGCGTGCATTATCGAGATGAGTATCGTGTCGTCGCGGATGGCCGAGGCCAGCTCTTCGACGCCGACCAGGCCGGAGCTTGAAACCGGGAGGTAGGTGACCCGGCACCCCATTGCCTCGAGCGCCTCGCTCATGGCGAGGACCGCCGGGTGCTCTATCTTTGACGTGATTATGTGGCGGCCGTACTTGAGGTGGGCTTCGCTGATTCCGCGAAGGGCGAGGTTATCGGCTTCGGTCCCGCCCGACACGAAGACGATCTCTCCGGGCGCCGCGTTCAGGAGCGAAGCCACCTGCCGCCGCGCGTTTTCGATCGCGGCCTTCGCGCGCTGCCCGAACGAGTGGACCGATTGCGCGTTGCCGCTCTCTTCGGAAAAGTAGGGCAGCATCGCGTCGATCACTTCGGGCGCGGTAGCCGTCGTCGCGCTGTTGTCGAGATAGACTCGCATATCAGAGGCCGGGGGTCAGGGGCCGGAGAGAAAGAGCTGCCTGTTTATCAGATCTCTCTCCGGCCTTTGTTCTCTATTGTTCTCTATTCTTGATCTTCCTGCCATTCTTCGTACCAGGCCATCTGAATGGCTTCGAGCTTCTTCTCGTTCGAGCCTTTCGGGTCGCCCGTGAAGCCGTCGAGCGCCAGCACCCAGTGATGAAGATCGGTGAACCGCACGCTCAACGGGTCCACGCCCGGGTGCGCCTCCAGCAACCTTATGCCTAACTCCTCGATATTGGTCCAGTCCAGGTCCGCCATTCATCCTCCATCATCCGGATCGACCGTGAGCCCGCCCGCCAGGGGTCGAATACGGACAGGCTACTCGACTATCTCCACCGTGACATCGCCCTTGACGACGGCCTGGCATCCCAGGCGCGAGTGCAGAGTGAGCCCGTCGGCCATGTAAAGCCGGTCGTCTTCGTCTTCGTCCATGGGGGTGAGGTTCTCTTCCCCGGCTTTCACGATGACGTGGCAGGTGGTGCAGGCGCAATTGCCGCCGCACGCGTGCTGCAAGTCGATGCCGTTGTTGAGGGCGATATCGAGAAGGGAGCCTTCAAGGCCGTGCTCGTGATAGGGGGTTATGCCCGGCTCGTACTCGACGGCTATGGCCTCTCCCAGCCTGTTCAGAAAGACGACTTTATGAACCTTTCTCTCGGTTTCCGGGCGGCCCTCTTCGATCACCGCTCCGGCGGTTGTATTTCTTCCTTCCACTTTTTATCCCTCGGCTACTTCAGAAGCGTTGCGGTCTTTCAGGGCCGCAAGCAGCGCGTTATCCATTATCAATTCGGCGAGGTGGTGCGAAGTCTCGTCGACTTCCTTGATCTTCGCCCGAATCAAGAGGTGGTCCTCGCCCGTCACGGCCCGGCGAAGGTCATCGAGCGCGACTTTGATGGAGGCCCGCTCGGCCTCTCCGACCAGTTGATCGGCCTGCCCCGAGAGGGCTTTTTCGGTCGCGCGCATTACGGTCTCGGCCTCGTTGCGGGCCTCTATCAACTGGCGCTTTCTAATGTCCTCTTCGGCGAATTCGAGCGAATCGAGAAGCATCTTTTCGATCTGCTCATCGCTCAGGCCGTAAGAAGGCTTGACCTCGACGGACTGCTCCTGATTGGTCCGCACATCCCGCGCGGTCACGGTCAATATGCCGTTCGCGTCGATCAGGAAGCGGACCTCGATTCGGGGCAATCCCGCCGGTTGCGGAGGTATGCCCTTGAGTGTAAATTTCGCGAGGCTCCTGCAATCGGCCACCAGCTCGCGCTCGCCCTGTACCACGTGGATGTCGATGCCCGTCTGATTATCGACCCAGGTCGTGAACATCTCCGCCGCGGAAGCGGGAATGGTCGAGTTGCGCGAGATTATCTTGGCGACGACTCCGCCCAGGGTCTCGATGCCGAGGCTGAGGGGAGTGACGTCGAGCAGGAGCAGGTCGCGGCTCCCGCCCGAGAGGATGTCGGCCTGGATCGCGGCGCCAAGGGCCACGACCTCGTCGGGGTTCAGCTCGACGTGCGGCTCGCGCTCGAAGACCTCGCGAACCCTTCGCCGTACGTAAGGAATGCGGGTCGAGCCTCCGACCATCACCACTTCGTCGATCTGCCCGGGATCGAGGCCCGAGTCTCTGAGCGCCTGCCTGCACGGGCCGAGGGTCTTTTCGACCAGGCCCTTGATGATCTCCTCGAACTCGCCGCGACTTATCTCGCGCCTGTACTCGCCGCCGTTCTCTTCTCCGAGATCTAGCGAGATGGTCGCCGAGTCGGAGTCGGATAGCTCGTGCTTGGCTCGAATGGCGGCCCGGCGCAGAGCCTGGAACGCGCCCGGGTCGTGATCGAGCCTCCTGCCCGTGCGGGATTCCAGCTCGTCGAGGACCAGGGTGATCAGGCTGTTGTCGATGTCGTCTCCGCCAAGATGCGTATCGCCGTTGGTGGCGAGCACCTCGAATATCCCTTCCTTGAGCTTGAGAATGGAGATGTCGAAGGTGCCTCCGCCGAAATCGTAGACGGCGACCACGGCCTCCTGGCGCCTGTCGATTCCGTAAGCGAGCGAAGCGGCGGTGGGCTCGTTGACTATGCGGAGCACGTCGAGGCCCGCCAGGTGGCCCGCGTCCCTGGTCGCCTGTCGCTGGGCGTCGTTGAAGTAAGCGGGCACGGTGATCACCGCCCGCGTGACCTCTTCGCCGAAGAATTTGGAGGCGCGCTCTTTCAGGTCGCGGAGGATGACGGCCGAAATCTCGGGCGGAGTGAAGACCCGGTCGCCCATCTGAAACTAGATCACCTGCTCGCTCCCGGGAGCGATGCTGAAAGGAACGAGGCCGAGGTCTTCCTGAACGTCGGCG
>DATLMR010000045.1:0-6816 GCA_035537555.1 Blastocatellia bacterium | reverse complement strand
GGAAACACGATAGTCATCAAGCCCGCCGAGGACACTCCCCTCTCCACCTACAACTTCGTCTCCGCGTGCGAAGAGGCCGGAGTCCCTCCGGGCGTGCTCAACGTCGTCTCGGGCCGGGGCGAGGAGGCGGGCGCGGCCCTGGTCAATCACCCGAAGGTCCGCCTGATCTCTTTCACGGGCTCGACGGACGTGGGGCGCACGGTCGGCCAGGCGGCGGCAGGGAGCGACAAGATATGCTCGCTCGAAATGGGCGGCAAGAACATCATCATGATCATGGAAGACGCCGACATCGATCTGGCGATAGAAGGCGTGCTCTGGGGCGCATTCGGCACTTCGGGACAGCGATGCACCGCCACTTCGCGAGTGGCCGTTCATAAGAAGGTCGCCAAAAAGTTCACCGCAGGGCTGGTCGAGCGCGCGAAGCTCCTGAGGCTCGGAAACGGCATGGATGATAAGACCGATGTCGGGCCGGTCATCAACCTGGAGGCGGTCCACAAGATCCTGAGCTACATCGACATCGGCCAGAGAGAAGACAAAGCGAAGCTCATGTGCGGGGGCCGCCGCGCGGAGAAGGGCGACCTCAAGTACGGCAACTTCATCGAGCCGACGGTCTTCTCCGGGGTCGATCCCGGCATGCGCATAGCCCAGGAAGAGATATTCGGCCCCGTCGTCTCCGTAATGGAATGCCGCGACCTCGATCACGCGATCGAGATAGCCAACGGCGTGAAGTACGGGCTGTCGGCTTCGATCTATACGAAGGACACGAACCGCGCATTCCGCGCGATGGATGACGTGCAGACGGGCATATTCTACGTGAACGCCTCGACCATCGGCGCCGAAGTGCACCTGCCGTTCGGAGGCACTAAGGCGACGGGGAACGGCCACAGGGAAGGCGGCACGCAGGTGCTCGACATCTTCTCCGAGTGGAAGGCCGTCTACGTGGATTACTCCGGCAAGCTCCAGCGCGCGCAGATCGACACCGTCGCGAGCGGAATCGGATAGGCTCGGCGGACGCGCTCGGAGAGGAGGCCACTCATGCCGGTAATCCAGTTCGTGAAGTTCAGAAGCAGCCTTCCCGAAGAAGAGATCCAGCGTTTGATGGAGGCGCGGGCGCCGCAGTTCCGCGCGCTGCCCGGCCTCCTTCAGAAATACTACTTCAAAGATGAGCAGACGGGCGAACACGGAGGCATCTACGTCTGGGATTCACACGAATCCCTGCGCGGGTTCCGGCAGACGGAGCTGGCGCGCGGCATGGCGGAAGCCTACAAAGTCGAAGGCGAGAAACATATCGAGATTCTCGATGTGAAACTCACCCTGAGAGAGTAGATATTTTTAAGGGGTAACAGAGCAATGATAGTCGGATTGCCGAAGGAAGTTAAAGACAACGAGTACCGCGTGGGGCTCGTGCCTGCCGGGGTCAAGGCGCTCACCAACAGCGGCCACAAAGTCATCGTGGAAGACAGGGCGGGCGAAGGCTCGGGCATCCTGAATGACGAGTTCGTGCTGGCCGGAGCGGAGGTCGTGGACTCGGCCGAAGAGGTCTGGTCGCGCGCGGACATGGTGATCAAGGTCAAAGAGCCGGTCTTATCCGAATACGGCCATTTGAGGGAGGGCCTCATACTCTTCACCTACCTTCACCTCGCCCCCGCGACCGAGCTTACGCAAGTATTGCTCGACCGAGGCGTCACCGGAATCGCCTACGAGACGATCACCAACAACCTGGGACACCTGCCGCTGCTCACTCCCATGAGCGAGGTCGCCGGGCGCATGTCGATACAGGTCGGCGCGACCTACCTGGAGAAGGTGAACGGGGGGCGCGGGGTGCTGCTCGGAGGAGTGCCGGGCGTGCTGCCCGCCCGCGTCACGATAATCGGCGGCGGCGTTGTGGGAACGAACGCCGCCAAGATGGCGGTCGGGCTCGGGGCCGCCGTGATAATCATCGACCGCGACCTGGAGAGACTGCGATACCTCGATGACATCTTCGGGAGCCGCATCCGCACTCTCGCTTCGAATCCTTATACCATCGCCGAATCGGTGGCCATCTCAGACCTGGTCGTGGGCGCGGTGCTCGTGCCGGGCGCGGCCGCGCCCAGGCTGGTCACGCGCGAGATGCTCAAGTCCATGCCGCGCGGCTCGGTCATCGTCGATGTCGCCGTCGACCAGGGCGGCTGCATCGAGACGACCAGGCCGACCACGCACAGCGAGCCCACCTATTACGTCGAAAACGTGCTGCACTACGGCGTGACCAATATGCCCGGCGCGGTCCCGCGAACCTCGACCTTCGCGCTTACGAACGTAACCCTCCCGTTCGCTCTACAGCTGGCGAATCGCGGAGCGGTCGAGGCCATAAGGAGGGACCCGCATCTGAAGAAAGGCGTCAATACCTGCCGCGGCAAAGTCACCTACGAGGCCGTCGCGACAAACCAGGGCCTCGACTACACGCCGATCGACGAATTGATCTAGAGCGGACCGCGCATCATGACGGCCCGTCCGGAGCCGCGATCTCGCCGCCCGGCGCGGGCGGAAGCGGCGAGAACGCGCCTGCTTTCAACTCGCGCCCTATCCCGTAGGAGTCGATGGTATGTCCCGAAAGTCCTGTGTTAAACTCTTTCTCTGAAATAAACCGAGAGAATAGCGATTCGAACGATAATCCATCCGATTTCGAGTTCCACATCTGCTAGATCCTCCAATAAAAAGGTTTGACGGTTCTTATGTACACGGAGTTATTCGAGACAATCTATCCCATCAACACGCCGAAGAGAGAGAAGGGCGTGCTCGTGACGGGAGTCGATCCGTTCACGCTCGGCCACGAGGCCGGCATAGAGGTCGGCGACCGCGTACTGAAGATCAACGGGCACGACCTGCGCGACTTCCTCGACTTCCAGTTCTACACCGGGTCCGAGGATCAGGTGCGCCTCGAAATCCTGAAGCGGTCGGGCGAGCCGTGGCAGGTGGACGTGGAGGTCGGCGAGGGCGAAATCTGGGGGCTCGACTTCGAGTACTTCGCGCCGCGCCAGTGCGCGAACGATTGCATATTCTGCTTCTGCAATCAGAACCCCTCGGGCTCGCGAGAGTCTCTATTCTTCAAAGATGAAGACACGCGGCTCTCCTTCCTCCACGGTAACTACACCACGATGTCTTCGATCTCGAAGATGGAGCTCGACAGGATAATCGAGCAGCGCCTCTCTCCTCAATACGTCTCGGTCCACGCCACTGACCCGGAGGTGCGGCGGTACCTGCTCGGGCGCAAGCGGCCGGACGACGTGCTCGGCAAGATGGGCTATCTTGCTGAAAACGGCATCGAGCTGCACGCTCAAATAGTCCTCTGCCCGACGATAAACGACGGCCGGGTGCTCCGCCGCACGATCGACGACCTGGCCGGGCTTCATCCGGGCCTGACATCGGTGGCGGTCGTGCCCGTGGTCTTCACGAAGCTGCACAACTACCGCGACCTGATGACTCCGGTGAGCGATGACTTCGCGCGCGCGCTCATAAAAGAGGCGCGCGGGTGGCAGAAGGAGTTTCGGGACCGCCTTGGAAACACGTTCGTCTTCCTGGCCGACGAGTTTTACCTGAGGGCGGGGCTCCCGGTTCCGGGCCGCGCGCATTACGGCGATTACCCGCAGATCGAAGACGGCGTGGGGATGGTCCGCCGCTTCATAATCGACTCTCGCAAGATTCTGGCCCGCGACGGGGAGAAGGATTTCAACCTGAAGCCCGGCGCGCTTCACGGCACCATCGCCACGGGCGAGCTCTTTTACCCTGTCTTGAAAGAGTTCGTCGATCTTATGAACGAGCGGTGGGGCACCCGCCTCAAAGTCATAGGCGCGACGAACGGCTTCTTCGGCGAGGAGATCACGGTCGCGGGCCTTCTGGCCGGGGGCGATCTTCTGGGGGCGCGCGACTCCATCGAAGGGCGATTCCTGATAGTCCCGGAACAGTCCTGCCTGAAATCCGGCAACATGTTTCTGGACAACCTGACTCTGGAAGACCTGGAGCGCGAACTGGAGATGCCCGTCTCGCACGGCGGAGCTTCGCTTAAATCCATGATCGCCCGCGCGGCTGATCTTGAAAATCGCGCGAAGTCTCAGGCCGCCTCTTCCGCCTTCATGGTCTAGCTCCGATGATCCGATCTCATACGGGCGGAAGAGGCCATTCGCCCTTTTAGCCGATCCCGCGCGAGTCCTCGGGCCTGATCCGAAAAAGCGGCCTGCCCTCCTCTATCGCCCCTGCCGTCATTCTCATAAGGCTGAGGAACCAAATGCAATCTTCGAAGAATCGGATATAAATTTCATAAAATCGGATGTATATCCAAATTTTTGGATATACATCCTCTCCGGCAAAGAATTAAGTTGACGAATAAATAGAGTTAGCTCTCGTCTTGGGCAGGGAACAATGCTTGCCTCTGCAAACTTCGGTCTGCAAGTAAATCGCTTGACTGGCAACACTTCCTCTAGCCTCAAATAGCTTTACCAGACTGATAGTGTTGTCTAGTTTTGTTTCAAACCGTAATTTCCCATTTCAAATCCGCGGAGGAGAATTCCCATGAGTGAGTTTCGTAAGAACAAGTGGGTCGCGCGAACCATTATGATGCTCGCGCTCCTGACGCAAATAAACCTATTTGCTGCGCCATTCGCGATGGCGCAGACGACGGGTAATTTGCAAGGCGTAGTAACGGACCCTCAGGGCGCAGTCGTTGCCAATGCAACGGTCCGCGTCACCAACTCGGATACAGGTCGCACGGTAGAGACCACGACGAACGACGAAGGTTTCTATCGCGTTACGAATCTTATCCCTGGCAACAATTACAAAGTTGAAGTAACCGCGACGGGATTTGCGTCCAGGACCCTGGACCGGCTTCCGGTACGGCTCGCTACAGAGAACGAAGCATCCGTACAACTGGCGGTCTCCGGCGGCGGCGAAACCGTTGAAGTAACGGCTGGCGCGCAGCTGCTTGAAAGCACGCAGAGCCAGCTTTCGACCAACTACACACCAGAGCAGCTCACACAGCTGCCTTACGTCGGATCGATCGACAACCTCGCGCTGCTCACCCCGGGCGTCGTAACTCCCGGCGACACGGACTTCGCGAACGGCATCGGCATCTCGGCCAACGGAAACAGGGGCCGCTCGAACAACTTCCAGATCGACGGCCAGGACAACAACGACAACTCCGTTACCGGTCCCAGCCTCTCGATCACGAACAACGAAGCGATCGGCGAATATCAGGTGATCACGAACAGCTTCTCGGCCGAGTTCGGACGCAACTCCGGCGCGCAGATCAACGTCATCACCAAGCCGGGCACAAACGAGTTCCACGGCTCTCTGTTCGAGTACCTTCGCAACGCGCGCCTGAACGCTCGCGACAACATCGAGAAGAAATCGCAGCAGGCGTACCAGACGCTGGCTGACCTCGGCCTCGACGAAGTGGCAGGCCTTGCCAATCGCTACAAGCGCGCCGAGCCCTTCACCGAGAACCGCTTCGGCGGCGCGATCGGCGGCCCGATCATCAAGGAAAAAGCCTTCTTCTTCGCCACCTATGAGCGCACCGTCTTCAGGGGCGAGACCGTGACCGACAACTTCGGCAGCGGCTCGTTCTTCGTAAGAAACGAAGACGCGCTCTTCCTCGCACAGAAGTTCAACAACCCGGCGACGGCCGCGTTGATAGACCCCGCAATCGGCGGCGGACCCGGATTCGTACAGGGAGCGGGATCATTCATCCTCCTTCCGCCGGTGTTCGACTCGGACGGCGACGGGCTCCCCGATTCGCTGGCATTCCCCGACACCCCGGGCAACCTCGCGCCGCTCGCGATAGTCGCGGATGGCGGCGGACGCCGCACGATCTTCGGCGGTGAAGCGCTCCGTCTTCTCAGGAACGATTCGCAGACCGACCAGATCATCACCCGCGTCGATTACAACCTCTCGAATGACGACCGTATCACGGCCCGTTACATTTTTGACGACACCGATTTCCCGCTGGCCACCGGCCGCTTCCTCGCGGGCGCGATCTTCGACGTGCCTTCGAGAAACAACAACCTGGGCGTGAGCTACACGCGCACGATCTCCGACCGCTTCGTCAACGAGGCCCGCTTCAATTTCTCGCGCCTCGAAGTGGACTTCGGCGACACCAGCAACCTTCCGGGGACGGGAATCGCCTTCGCCGGAACTCGCTCACTCGTACCCGGAGGTCTTCTGACTGCCTTCGGAACGCAGAACAACCTCCCGCAATCGCGCTTGGTTGACGTTTATCAGGTGCAGGACACCGTCTCCGCGACGCTCGGTCAGCACGCCCTGAAATTCGGCGCGGACATTCGCCACCAGAAAGTGAACAACTTCTTCCTGCCGAACTTCCTCGGCACGAACACCTTCTCGAGCGGCGGCGCTCTGCCGGCAAACACGTTCTTCAACCTGAGCGGCACGCCGCGCACGACCGCGACCGCGCTTGAGAACTTCATCCTGGCGCGTCCTCAGACCATCAGCTTCGCGCTCGGCGAGCCTGAGAGAACCACGACTCAGAATGACTACTTCTTCTTCGTTCAGGATGACTGGAGAGTCCGTCCGAACCTGACCCTCAACCTGGGTCTTCGCTACGAAGTCTCCACCACCCCGTTCAACCCGATCATCGCAGACGTCAACAACCGTGAAGCCGATCCGACGACGGCGATCTTCGATCCTTCGTTCCCGCTCGAGACTCGCACGGCGACCAAGCTGCCGCTCGACAAGAACAACTTCGGCCCGCGCGTAGGCTTCGCGTGGACCCCGAACTTCAGCGCGCTCGGCGATCGCTTCACCAACGGCCGCACGGTCATTCGCGGAGGC
>DATLMR010000044.1:0-3279 GCA_035537555.1 Blastocatellia bacterium | reverse complement strand
AGGGCCTTAACTTCATAAGTACGATTACCCACGCTACCGCTTCCCGATCAGGGGTCTCAGGATTGCTTTCGATAAAGATATAGGTCTGCCTCGTAGGTTTTCGTCTTCTTTCGATGCGAAGAGGGCGAGGCGGACGCGTGTTATCGGTACATTTATTATGATGGTTGAAAATATGAAACCTAGATGGCGGCGCGCGGGAGCCCGGGCGGTCATATCGCTCGCGCTGGTGTTCTCTCTGTCTCAACTATCTTTCGGCTTCTCGGTTTTGTCGCACCAGGCTTTAGTCGACGTGACATGGGACAGCTCGATCAAGCCCCTCCTGCTCAAACGATATCCGGGTGCGACCGCCGAGCAGCTTCTCCAGGCGCACGCCTACGCATACGGCGGGTCCATAATTCAAGACATGGGGTACTACCCCTTTTCGAGCAAGTTCTTCAGCGATCTGAGCCACTATGTTCGAAGCGGAGATTTCGTGGAAGCTATGATAGCAGACGCGCAGGACCTGGATGAGTACGCCTTCGCGCTCGGGGCTCTCTCTCATTATGCGGCGGACAACAACGGCCATCCCATCGGCACTAACCACGCCGTCCCTTTGATATACCCGGAATTGCGCGCGAGGTACGGAAATGAGGTCACGTACGAGGAGAGCCCGTCGGCTCACCTGAAGACCGAGTTCGGCTTCGACGTGCTTCAGGTGGCGCGCGGAAATTACGCGCCTGAAGCCTACCACGACTTCATCGGGTTCAAGGTCGCGAAGCCCGTGCTCCAGCGCGCGTTCTTGAAGACCTACGGCCTGGAGATCAAAGACATATTTGCGAGCTTCGACCTGGCTCTGGGAACGTACCGCCGCTCCGTGAGCGTGATCATTCCCGAGATCACGCTGGTCGCCTGGGAGACGAAGAAAGACGAGATAGAAAAGCGCACGCCCGGCGTCACCCGCAGCAAGTTCATCTACTCCCTCACGCGCGCGGCCTACGACAAGGAGTGGGGCGTGGAATACGAGAAGCCGGGCTTCTTCTCGAAAACGTTCGCCCTGGTCTTCAGAGTGATGCCGAAGATCGGGCCGTTCAAGGCCCTGGCCTTCAAGCCTCCCACGCCCGAGGCCGAGCGGTTGTTCTTGAAGAGTTTCGATCAAACTATGGAACAGTACAACCTGCTGATTGCCGAAGTGAGGAGCGGCAGGCTCTCGCTTTCAAACAGGAACAACGATACCGGAAAGATCGCGCGCGCGGGCGAGTACAAGCTGGCGGACGAATCGTATGAGAAGCTTCTTGAAAAGCTGGCGAAGCGCGACTTCGAAGGGCTCAATCCCGAATTGCGGCAGAACATTCTCGCCTATTACCACGACCTTAGCGCGCCCATCACGACGAAGAAGGACAAAGATGATTGGAGAAAACTGCTCCGCGCGCTCGACAGGCTGAAGGCCGCCCCCGCGAGCGGCGCGCCCGCGGCCAGGCAGTGAGCGCGCCTTCCGATTGAGAAGCGGCCTTCACGGGAACTATTCGATGAGAACCCTAAAGGGCGCGGTCCGGATTTGGCGCGATTCTCATTAAACGTGGGTTGTATGGGATAAATGGGTAACAACTGTTGACAAGGTAAAAAGCCTATATTATTCTTCCGGAGACTTGCGGCGGACCCCCGCTGCCGTTGAAGCCCTGAGCAGTTTAAACGGTAATAAAGAACGGCTCCCATCGTAGCGATCTGCTTCAACGCGAAGCTCTAACCTCTGCCCCTTCGTGACACGGTTCTGCATTTATATCCAAAGTCCGTCAATACGCTTCAACGCCGAAGCTCGCGTCAGACGAGCCGGGCCGAATTATTCTGCGCCTCTTAAATCTGTCTCCCTTGGAACTGAGGAGCGGCGAATTGATTCTCGAATTGAGCTTAGAGAGAAAGTCGGTCAGGGCATCTTTCGTGATGCTGGCCCTGGTTGCCGGAGCCGCGCTCGGCGCTCTCGCTTTCTTTCATTTCGTGACAGGCATGCTGACCGACCGGCGCGTTCGAGTCGACAAGAGCACTCTGAGCGTTGCCGTCGATTATTTCCCCGGCTCCGCCCGCCTTCACGCGCAGATGGCCGAGGTGGAAATGACGGGCCGCGCCCGAAATCTATCGCTGGCCCAATCGCACGCGCTCGAAGCCATGAGGCTATCGCCGTGGGACTTCAGATTCAGGAGGCTTGTCGCATCCGTCACGGAAGCGATGGGAGATCGCGCCTCCGCCGAAGCTTCCCTGCGCGAAGCGCTCGCGCTCGCGCCTCGAAATAACGACCTGCACTGGCGGCTCGCCAACCTCCTGCTACGGTCGGGAAAGCTCGACGACGCGATTCCGGAGTTCCGCGCCGCCGCCGGCTCCGACGCCTCCCTGGTTCCGGTGACGCTCGACCTCGTCGCGCGCGCCTCGGGAGGCAGCCTATCCGCTCTGAACGCGATAACGGGCGGTGAGCCCGAGCGCGAGCTTGCGCTGGCCCGGTACCTGCTCAAAGAGTCGCGCATCCCGGAGGCGGCAGAGGTCTTCGCTAAGGTCGGCCGCAACGCGAAGGAGGTTTCGCGAGCGGGCTCCGAGTTCATCAACGAATTGATCGCGAAGGGCGAGGTCCGTCTTGCGCGGAAGCTCTGGCTGGATTACTCAGGCGCCGAAGCCCCGCCCGAAGACGGGATGCTCGTCTGGAACGGCGGCTTTGAATCGGATGCGGTAGCCGGCCTCTCGCAATTCGACTGGGCGATCCGCAAAACGGATTATGCTCGGATCGGCATGGATTCGTCGGAAGCGCGCACGGGCAGGCGCTCGCTCAGGGTGAGCTTCACGGGAAAGGATACGACCCGGCTCGACAAAGAGGTCGGGCAAACGGTAGTCGTTCGGGCCGGAGCCGCCTACCGGCTGGAGTGTTATGCAAAGGCGCGGGATCTCGTGACGCCCGAAGGCCCGGTCGTGGCCGTGACCGGCGGGAACGCTCCCGGATGGATAGCCGCGAGCGAGCCGGTCAGCGCGGTGTCGATCGGCTGGCAGCGATTGACGCTGGACTTCGTAGCGCCGCCCGGCGGCGAGTCGGTCGTGGTCGGCATCAAGAGAAAACCCAGATTCAGCTATGACGACCCTACTCGTGGGACCGTCTGGTTCGACGATTTCAGTATCAAAGAGATTACCAACCCACTCGGGTCGGAGCATCAGGCAGGCGGCCCCCGGGCGGGAGGTGCGAAGTGAAAGAGAGTCTGGACAAAGCCATGGGGGTCGCTCTGCTCGCGATAATGGCATTCACGGCCCTGGCCCACGGCGCGGTCG
>DATLMR010000043.1:0-4389 GCA_035537555.1 Blastocatellia bacterium | reverse complement strand
GAAGCGGGCGAAGGTCAGAAACAGCAGAGGGGCCGAGAGCCCTCCGACGAGCGCCACCGCTATCTCCACGTCGATGAAGCGGCGGGCGAGCGCCGACTCGATGAACCGCGATAGCCACGCGCCCGCCCCCATCGCGGAGAGGTAGATTCCGATGATGAGAGAAAACTGCGTGACCGAGTCTCCGAGCACGTAGCTCGCGAGCGTGCCCGCGAGCAGTTCGTATACCAGCCCGCAGGTAGCTATTATCAGAACGTTGAGAAAAAGTATGTGGGTCCGGTTCATGCGGCAGAGCCTGGCCCGCGCTACCCGTGTATGCCCGCCGAGACTATGAGCGCGATTCCGATGATGACCGAAGCCAGCACTATCGCGAGCGCGGTGTTCTGGTCTTCTTCAAGCTCTTTGCGGAGCGAGAAGGGCGTCACCTTGTCCATGATCCAGAAGGCCACCGCGAACAGCACCAGGCCGATTGCCGTAAAGACCAGGGTCTGAACTACCAAGCTGACGAGCTGATCCATCGGCACCAACACCGCGACAGGGGCCGTCAAAGAGCCTGCGAGCCCGGCGAATTGCCCGGCAAACTGATTTATGAGCATCACTTCCCTCCTCGATAACCTGAATGCCAGAAGTGGAACGAGCGATACCCGCCCGGCGACTCTCTCACGTCGGCAGGCACCCGTTGCCTCTGCGGGTCGCCGAACTCCACGCCTTTGAAAGCCACGAGCCCGTATAGCGCCAGTACCGCAATCCCCATAAGCAGGTAGAGTTTACTCAACACTTGTCTCCTCCCGGTTTGCCCCGTCGGGGCTATATGTTTGAGATGTCGTGGGCCGCCCTCGACCGCGCGGCCGCACGGGTTCCCTTCTTTCCCGCCTCTTTTCGCAATCCGGTCTCACCCCGAGCCGAACGGGCTGTAGTCGCTGTCTTTCCAGCGCTTCTGCTCGAATGAGAAATGGTATATGCCTACCGCGAGCGGAACGATGGAGATGAGCACGAGCGCGAGCATGAGATGCGCGGCGCGCGGCACGCCCTGTTCCACGCGGATGGAGAGCGTCGCCGGGGCCTGCCATTTTTCCCACCCCGCTTCGAGCCTCAGCGAGTACTTCCCGGCGGGCAGCGCCGAAAGGTGCACGTCCGACGACTGGCCCCCCTCGCTCCACGAGCCGTCGGAATCGGAGCCGAAGTAATATTCGACGGGCAGCGAGAAGGACTGCACCAGGCCGGTCGCTTCGTCGATCAGATCGCCTTCGACATAGAGCCACGAGTTGCTCACGTTCGATGATGCGGTGACCCGGATGTTCTGGCCGCCCTTCAGCTCGAACGGGTCGGCGAAGATGACCTGCGAATCGTCCGCGCTCTTTAGAGGCTCCAACTGGTAGCTCGATTCAAAGACCTTTCGGCGCTCTCCTATAGCCATAATGAATATGCCGAATACTATGGTCGCGACGAGAAGGAGCGCCCAGTACTTGTAGACCGCCTTGTGAGTGAAGGGCTGGTTCGGGGCCACGGTCGATGGATCGGGCAGCCCCTTGATGCCGAATGTCTTTTCGATCTTCCTGCGCTTGACGTAGGTCCCGAGCGACCAGTTGACCTCGCCCCCCTGAACATTCGCGGGCTTTTTCCCGGAGCCTTTCTTCGGCGTTCCCACATAGCCCGAGACCTCTTTCGAGAGCATCATCGGAGGGTGAATATAATCCGACGCCTGTACGAGCTCCCCCACGGAGACCCTCCAGTAGAACTCTCCGAGCACGTGCTCGACGCGGGCCGTCGCGTCCTGGTAGAGCTTGAATTTCTTGCCGTTGAAGGTCGCGCTGCGCCCTCCGTTGATCACCGCGCCGGGCGGCAACGTTTCGACGAAATTCCAGTGGTCGTCGCTGCGCACGAGCCAGCGAAACCCGACCTGCGGATTGTAGAGCAGGTACTCTTCCCAGTAATAGCGCACGCCGGAAAACTCGACGCTCCGCTGCATGAACCCGATCACGGTCAGCTTTCCCGCGTCGAATTCGCCGACCGCGCCGAGCGGAATCACGGGGGCGACCTTAGGAGGCGCGAGGGATTTGAGAAATTGCAGGCGGCCCTGGTTGACGTCGAGAAGCGAGCCGCAATTCGGGCAGGTCACGCGCTCGGTCTTGTCCGGCGCGCGGAGTTCCAGAGGCCCGGCGCACCGCGGGCAGGAAAGCTGCACGGCCGAGACGCGCCGCGCCTCCCGCTCGGGCGCGGGCGCGGACTGAGAGATGCCGAGCTCCGTGAGCGTGGCCTCCTGCCCGACGAAGACCGAGGGCCGGTCTTCTCCATAATCTATCGTCGCGAATTCGCCGCGCGGGCCTGAGAGGTCCGCGTACGCGTACTGCTGGCCGGGGACGAGGCGGTAGGGGATCTCGCCGCTGGCCCCGAGCGCGGTGGCCGTCCCCTTCTCTGCCACCACGAGCGGGACCGTGCCTGAGACCGAGGGGACGGGCTGGCCGAGCTCCAGAAGATCGAAGGGAGCGACCAGGGTCTGATCCGACAGAGGCTTGTGAAACGTGAGGTAGAATCGGCCCTGCGCTTCGGCAAGCCATCCCCAGCGCCCGTCCGCGAAGGCCGCGTACCATTCATCCCATACGCCGCCCGCCTCGTGCCCGAGCTGCGCGCGGCCCGTCAGCTCGAAAGGCGCTCCCCGGTAAGCCCCTCTCAACCCGACCTGAAGGGGCGAGCCCGTCTCGACGAGCTCCGCCACGCGCCCGAGGTCTTCGAGCTTGCGATCTCCGCGAGCGATCGCCGAGTGGCAGAAGTCGCACACGACCACGATGGACGAGCTGGTCTTGAAGGCGATCGGCGCGCCGCATGCGGGACAGGATGCCTCGATAGGACTCACCTTTCCGTCACCTCTCCCGCGGCGATTGTGTGATTTAAAGAGGGGGGCGGCAAAGCTTCAGAGGCTTCGTCCCCGACAGGGCCTCGACTGGCGAACCTCACCCCTACGCGGCGCGCGCCGAGCATCTCCGTGAGCATCTCTTCCCAGGGCCAGGCCGGACGGGGGCGGCAGCAGTAGAGGTTGAAAGTCGCGATACCCGTTTCGGGATAGGTATGGCAGGCGAGGTGAGATTCGGTCAGGAGGTAGAGGCCGGTCATTCCGCCGGGCGGCGGAAAGACGTGCCACACGCCCTGCCCGACCACATGCAGATCGAGGTCCGAGATTATCCTCTCGCATACGCGGTTCATGGCGCGCACGTCGGCGAGGCGGTCGCTCGAACATCCCAGTGCGTCAATCAGCCATTCGGTGCCAACATTCATGATCGATCTTTGTAGAAGTCCCTTCACCCAAAATAAACGCCGCCAGGACGCGAGAGTTCTTTCGTTTCTGACCGGCCTGGTCCGGTCGCCGGGAGTTGCGCGAGTTTTGCGGTTACAGATGAAACCGAAGCCGGGCGACGAGAGGATAACACAGGCGGCTTCAGCATTCCACGCGGCGAAGCGCAAGGGCGGGCAGTTACGATCACCTGAAGATTCTGCGGGAGGGGTTGCCGACGTGGATGTGCGCGCCGGTGGCCGAGCCGGGGACGGCCTGGCGAAACGCTATGAAAGGAATCCCCGCGCCGCGCAGGTAATTCATGAGCATCCGCCCTTCGGTGCTGTCGGGATGCACGGCCACGTCCATGGAGTTGCTGTGATCGAACCCCATGCGGTCGTGCACGGCCGTCTGCCCGTACGCGCTTATGGGAAGCTGCCGCCCGAAGCTGCTCACGAAGTAACTCTGCACCCGCGCCGAATCCGAAAGCGCCCATCTGAAGGGGCCGTTGTAGCGAATGAGCGCCGAGGTCATGCGGTAGCCTCCGACCGGCACGGGAGGCATCTTCGCCAGCTGCTCTTCGGCCCGCACTTCGACGATCAAGGTGTCGGTATCGGCGATCTTTTTTCGCTCCGCGTCCAGCTTTGCCTGAGTGAGAGCCAGCGCCGCTTCGCTCTTCTCCAGGTCCTGCTTCGCCAGAGCCCCTACCGCGACGAGCCCTCTCCGCTTCTCTATCACGAGAGCTTCCCGCTTAACCTCCGGCTCCAACAGGGCGATGACTTCCTTGACGTTCCGCTTGTACTCTTCCGCCTTCTTGATGATCTCCCCCTTCAGGCGCGCCTGATCTTTGGCCATCTGCGCGGGAGACTTCTCGGGAGCTCTCTTCGCGCCCCGGCTCTGCTTGACTCTGCCCTTCCCGGCCTGAGCTTCGGCCCGAGCGGGGATACAGGTATTCACCGCCACGAGTGACAGCACGAGGGCCGGTATTTCGAGATGCTTAAACTTCACTGTTGCTGTTACGCCTCCCGTCGGCGGGGGCCAATCTTTTCCGATCGTAACGCTCGGCTATTCGCCACCGCTGCACCATCACGACCTGATTATCGGGCTTGAGCCTGATGCTTATC
>DATLMR010000042.1:0-29645 GCA_035537555.1 Blastocatellia bacterium | reverse complement strand
TAATCCGCGCCCGGCCACGCATCATTTGAGACTCGCTTCAAGAAGCCCCGTCTACTCCCTAACAAGTCTGAGTACCATTACCTGCCTTGATTCTACAATCGGAGATTGAAGGGGAGCGACCGCGCGCCGTTTTCGATCACGACGATCTGGTTGTCGGCCCCCGGAATCAGCTTCAGTTTTTTTGCTTTCAGCTTGATCCCGAGAGAGCCGGTCGTGGCGTTGAAAGTGAAGGGCAGGTTCAAGGTTTGCCCGTTAATCTCGACGCGGGTCGCCGCCGTAAAGTTGCGGCCCGTGATGGTGAGCGCCTTCTTGACGTATGTCGCTCCGGTGATGACGGGATCGGTCGGCACGGTCTCGGGGATCGGGTCCGCGACGTTATAGGCGACGAGCGCGAAGTCCTGATCCAGGTTATGGTCGTTGCCCGGGACCCCGTCCCCCGCTATGTTCGCCGCGCGAACCGTGATGGTGAAGTTCCCCGCGACCCCCTCAGGTATCGAGTGCGCGGGCAGGTAAATCGACTCGACGTTGTTGAGCCTGTCGGCTTCGCCCCCCTCCGACGAGAACTGGCCCGCGAAATTATTCCCCCGGTAAACGGTCCGCCCTTCGACTTTCAATTCCAGATCGAGGTCGTTGACTAAGGCCGGGCCGACCAGCATGCCCGCCGCGTCCGTCCAGGCGAGGGTGACCCTGAGCGGTCGCGACCTGTCGGAGACAGATCCTCGAATCTCGAATACCTGCTGGCTCTGCGTCAGCAGTTGCGTCTGATCGACCAGTTTGCGGCTCGCATCGTCGAACGAGCGCGCGAGATTCACGAGCCCCCAGCCTTGCCGCTCGGCCGGCAAATTGCCCCCCGCATTCTCGCCCGTCATGTAGGTCGCGGAGTTCAGAAGGTAGGCCTTGGTCATCGCGGGCGAGGGCGCGCGGTCGTCGCCAAGAAGATCGTTGAGCTTGAAGAATCGCCTGACGAGCGCCGCCGCGCCCGTGACGTGGGGCGCCGCGAGGCTTGTCCCCGACGACCACGTGTAGAGTCTCACTCCCGGCGGCTGAAAGCGGGGCGCGCCCGGGCAAAGGCCGTCCCCATTGAAGAGGCTCGTCTGAGATACCGCGCCGTAGAGATGCGAGCCGGGAGCGGCGATGTCCGGCTTCGTTCGACCGTCGAAGGTAGGGCCTCCCGCCGAAAACCTGAGAATGTCGAGCGCGTTATTGGCCTCTTCCGGACCTATGCCGCCGCCTCCGTCGAAGTTGCAGGAGTCGAGCCCGTCGGGCCTGAAGCTTTCGCTTGCCGCCACGGTGATCACGTTCTTGGCCGTGCCCGGAGAGCTTATGCGCCCGGTCGGGCCGCTGTTGCCGGCGGAAAAGACGAAGAGCATCTCCTGGTTTCCTCCGACTGCCGGCTGCGCGTCACGAGTCAGGGCATCGTACTCCTGCGCGGCCGCGTCGTAGATGTTGCCCGCCCTGCCCCAGCTATTATTCGACATTCGCGCGCCCGCCCCGTAGGCCGCCGAGACTACGTCGGTGAAGCTCTGCTCCAGGTCGAGCCTTCCGTCATCCCTGAATATTCGGGAAGCTCCAAGCCTCGCGCTCGGATCGATGCCGAGCCCGAAGAGGTAGCCTCCCTGGTCCGCGTTGGAATTCGTGCTGGAGCCGCAGGCGAGCGAAGCGACGAAAGTGCCGTGGCCGGAGCGGTCGTCGCCGAAGCCCTCTCTCGTATAATTGACGCTGTAGACGACCCGGCTGCGGCGCTCGCCGTCCAGAAAGTCGGGGTGCATGGGAGGGCCGCTGGTCATTCCGCTGTCGAGCCCCGAATCCGCAAAGTCGATGATGAAATCGGAAGGCGTGCCGAACCCCTTCGATTCAAGCCAGGCCCTGTAGCCGGGACTCGAAGGCTCCGTGCCCTCGGTGTTGAGGTTGGCCGCTATTATCTGAGCGCCCCTCTCGTCATGAAGCACGGTCGAGGATACCGGATTTATATATAAGACCTGATCGAGCGAGGCTATTTCGAGCAGACGGTCGGCGCGCACGGTTGCCGATACGACTATAAAGTTGAGGAAGCTCCTGGGCTCGCGGCTCACGGTCGATGCGAGGTCTCCTATCCGGTTAATGGATTCGGTAGAGTCGGGCGAGTCTATCAGCTCGATCTCGACATCTACGAGCGGGCCGCGCCTGTCGGAAAGCATCTCGTCATCGAGGCGCGGGTCGAGCTTTTGAACCGGTTGCAGGAGGCCGATCCATCGCACGGGCCGGTCATCGGTCACAAGGTGGCCTCCGTCGAGACGCGCAGCCCGGGCGAGCGCCGAGTCGTGTCCGCGCACTATATACGCATTATTCGGGACGTATCCGATGATCTCGACGCCGGTGGCGCGAAGGCGGTCGAGCCATCCGGACTTGATAGGCCCGGCGAATTGGACGATTCGCAACCGTTTTTCAGAAAGCGAGGGCGAGCCCGCCAGGCTCGCATTAAGGCCGGTTTGCGAATCGATGCTCGTGTCGATTACCCCGCGCCTGAGCAGGATCAGGTTCGGGTTATAAGGGGCGAAGGCGCGGGCGATTTCGCTCGTCCGTCCCCCCGAGTCCGCGCGGAGGCTTGACGACGCTTCGACGCTCGACTTCCCGGCGGTCGAGGCCAGGGGGCGGGCCACGCAGAGGACCATCGCGACCGCAAGGAAAGTGAGCGTTACTTTGATCGAATTGGAAATATAAAAGGTCATTCTAAAAACGTTCGGGCAGCCGGGATAGTAATTCGAGACATCCAACCTGTGGTTCAGCGCGACCGGCAAGCGATTATAACCGCGGCGGTGCTCCTTTTCCAGCCGGGCCGATGTATAATTGCCCGGCGGGTGGAGGCAGTTTGCGGTCGGGTTGACCCATCATAAGAAAGGAGCGGTTAAGATGAAGACAGTTGCGATTAAGCTATCCTCGCTGATTATGCTTTCAGCTCTGCTGCTAGGCGGTTTACCCCTATTGAGCGAGCAATCTCCGGCGAATGCGGAGGCGCAGACGCGGCGAAGGACGCGCGCCCGAGCCAGGTCCACCACATACGTTCCGGCCGGGACACAGTTGAAGGTCCGTATCAACGATTCGCTCTCAAGCGAAAGCGCGCGCGTGGGCGATACGTTCACCTCCACGGTGCTGAGCCCGTCTCGCTATGAGGGGGCGGAGGTGAAGGGCCATATCAGCATTCTCGATAAATCGGGCCGGGTCAAAGGCCGCACGCGAATGGCGCTCGCGTTCGACTCGATCCGGTTCCCGGACGGGCGAACCGGGGCCCTGCGCGGCGAGCTTATCCGCGTTTACGACGATAAAGAATCGACCAGCGTGGATGACGAAGGGAGCCTTAAATCGGGCAGCCGGGGCAAGCAGACGGCCAAGCGCGGAGGGATCGGCGCGGCGGCCGGAGCGATACTCGGGGGCATAGTTGGAGGCGGCAAGGGCGCCGTGGTCGGCCTGATAGTGGGCGGAGCGGCCGGGGCCGGGTCGATAGCAATAGACGGCGGCAAGGAACTCAAGATCGAATCCGGCACGGAGATGCTGATACGCGTCACGAGCCGATAACGGGCAGGCGGCGGGCCGAGGGGCGGCGGAAAGCGGAGGGCCGCTCTTCGACCCCCGCCGGGCTCATTTTCGGGGCCTCGCTATCACCATCAAATCCAGGGGGAAACTTTGAAGAGCGGGGTGATCCGTCGTTATCCATAGCCTCGCGCTGTATGTGTCCGGTTTTTCCGTTCCGGTGGTTTCAACCGAGACTTTGTATATCTTGCCGGCCTCGACCGCTTCGACTTTCGCCATGAAATTTTTCCCGCCGCCTTCCACCGCCAGTATCCTGATGGGGTCTTTCCCCGAGGTGATAGTGAACTCGGTCGCGGCCTTCTCTCCGGCAATCGCCACCGCCTCCCATTTATTGGACGGCCCGATGAAAAGCGGCCCGATCCACCTCCCCGGCCTCATAAGGCCGGGCGGGGCATCCTGAACGTTCGCGGTGAGGCTGAAGACTACCCCCCTTCGCGCGGGATCGTTCGTGCGCATCGTCGCCAGCTTGAGAATCGTGCCGCTCAAGCTCTCCGTATTCACTTCTATATGAGCTTTGCCCACCTTACCAGGAGGGATGACCCTGTCCGAGCCAACGACTTCGCACCCTCAGCCGGGCGTGAATTCCTCTATCACGAGGTCCGCTTCGCCTTCGTTTTTTATCAGGAAGACATAGCCGAGTCCTTCGCCTCTGAAGACATTGCCGAAGTCATACGCGGTCTGGGAGATTACCATCTTCGGAGCAGCCGGGGCGACTGAACTAGCGGGGGCCGCCTGCTGCGCGCGGGCGACGCACGAGCAGGCCATCGCGATCAGCAAGAGAGCGCTCGCGTGTAATCGAAAGAGATTCTTTGCCGAAGGTTCCGCCATCATTCACCCTGAATTCTTTCGGGCAAGGGTAAAGGTTAATGCAGGCCGCTCCGCTCGCGCAATGCAATTCGAGGCCGTTCGAATGCTTTATGCGAATTTCGCGGGCCGGCTCATTCTAATAGAGCGAGCGCGCCGGTCGATGATCTTGAATAAAGCCCGCTACGCTGTTATCGTTCAAATCGAAGTTTGAAAGAGGTCCTTTATAAATGATTGGTAAGAAAATCTCATCCGGAATCAGAAAGACGGGTATGCTCGCGATCATCCTGATCGCGGTCGTGGCGTCAAACGCGCAGATACAGCTCAACAGGCCGAAAGCTGAAAAGCCTTTGCCCAATCCGTCGATTATGAACACCTCCCGTGACGAAGTGATGACCTTGACCAAGCAGATGCTTGAGACGCGGGAGATCCCTCTCGATAAGGAAGAGTGCAACGGGACCACGGGCGAATGCACCCTTATCAGCAAGCCCATAGTCTTCATCAAAGGGATAACTACCCGAAGCCAGCTCGAACACTACTGCGAAGTTCCTGCCGCCGTCGTGCGAAACTGGACCAGGGGCCGTTACGTCCTCCGCTTCCAATTGAGCCCCGCTTCGCCTTCGACCGCTCAGGTCGGCGTGTACGCGCGATTTGAAGGCATGGTCGATGGGATTGCGGGCAGCGAATGGGTACCTCTCACCTCGAAGGGCGAGCTCGAAGACACCCTTCTGAAGTGCATACAGGAGCGCATCGTCAGCGGCGCCTGCAAATCAGAGAGCCGGTAGATCAGCCGGGTATCCTGGCCTCGCCGATTTGTTGCTTATGGTGACGACCCGGGGCCGCCTGTTGCGCTTCTGCTAATTATAAAACCGCACTGTTGGCTTGCGTCTGCCCGATAGATTCGCCGAGGGCTCTACCTGAACGGGCCAGTCCATCTCAAATTTAAGCTGCTCCTGATTCCAGCCTTACCTTTTCCGCCTCGATATACTCCGAGCGCCCCCGGTGGCGTATCCTTTGCTCAAGAAACCGGGCCACCGTCAGTAGATATGGGGCAGACGGGGTGTCGGGCTCGCCCACAAGGGCGAGATATTTTAGCAGGCTTGTGGGAAGGCTATGAAAAGAACATGCAAAATCAGGTTCGCGCTTGTGGTTCTTCTTTCGTCGATAATCCTATCGGCGGGTGCCGGGCACGGCTTCGCGATGGGGCCGGAGGGCGGCAAGAAACAGAAGGAAGAGAAGAACGTTAATAAAGACGCAAAGAAGCTCGGAGATACGGCGGAAAAGACCGCCCGCAGGCTTGGTCGCGACTCGGTCTTTTGCATCCTTGCCGCTCATACCAGCGTCGAAGGGTATGACACGGGCCAGCAGTTAAAGGATCGATACGTGAGCCTCGGCGATTTTCCCTTCGGCCAGTTTGTCGCCGCGGTACTTATGGCGGACAGGACTGACCTCTCTCTGGACGCCATCCTGGCCAAGTTGCAAGAAGGAATGTCGCTCGGCCAGATTGCTAAAGAGTCGGGCGCTAACATGGGAGAGTTGCGAGGCGGGTTCGGGCAATTCCGAAGTGAGCTCGCGAGGTCTATGACCAACCCCCCGACCAATGACTGTTTTAACCCCGCGCCTACACCTGTTGGGCCGGTGAATTGAAGCGGTAAAGCTCGATGCGGCTGCCAAAAAATCGCCGGGTAAGCGAATTCCAGTCGCAAATAGTAAAGCCGCAATCTAGAATACGGCCATGCTTTTGGCCCTTGCGCTGGCGTTGAACGCGATTGTGGGCGGAACGCTCTCCACTTACCTCTACGACGAAAGATCGTCTCCGGCCGCTCGCGTCTGCGCGGGCGCGTGCCTCGGTCTGACGGTCCTGGGAATCGCGGGATTCTTCCTCGCCGCCGCGATCGGCTTCACACAAGGGTCTCTCTTTCTCGCGGCGGCTGTAACGGTCTCTCCGCTCGCGCTCCTGCTCGGCCGTAGCTACCGCGAGCGGGCGCGAGCGGACGCGCTCAAAGCGCTCAACTCCGTTCGCAGGCTCGGGGCTCAGCCGACCCGTCGCGACGTGATCTACTTCACGTTCTACGCCTCTGTCTCGGTCGCTCTCTACATGCTTTTCGACCGCGCAATGTTCGAGCGCGACGGCGAAATCTTCACGGGCGTCGCGAACAATTACGGAGACCTGCCTTTTCACATCAGCATCGTCACCCGGTTCGTCTACGGGCAGAACTTCCCCCCGGAGGCCCCGATGTATGCGGGCGCGGGGTTCACTTACCCGTTCCTGCCCGACTTCATAACGGCGATGCTCGTGCTCGCGGGAGCAAGCCTGGAGCGAGCGATCTTCATTCAAAGCTTCATCGTGGGAATCGCGCTCGTCGGCTTGCTTCATAACTGGGCGCTCGCGCTGACCCGGGACCGCCTCGCGGCGTTGATTACGCCCATTCTGGTGCTGCTCAGCGGAGGCCTCGGCTGGCTCCTGCTATTAAAAGAGGCGCACGCGACCGAGCTCGGCGTGTTGCCCATGCTCACCCAATTGATTCGAGACTACACCATCCGGCCCGGCACCTCCTGGCGGTGGGGCAACATCATCACGTCCCTGCTCATACCTCAGCACAGCATCCTGCTCGGACTGCCTCTTGCCCTCGTCGTCTTCACTCTATGGTGGCAAGCCCTCGGCGAGAAGTGGGGCGGCGACAGCCCGAAAGACGAGAGGGCCGGAGCCGTCTCGATGCGCCCCATGATCGCGGCGGGCGCAATCGCCGGAATGCTTCCGCTCGTGCACGCGCACACGTTCGCGGTGGTCCTCGCGATGGCCCTCTGCCTCGCGCTGCTCTTCCGAGGGTGGCGCGCGTGGGCGGCTTTTTTCGGCCTGGCTCTCGTGATCTCCGCGCCGCAGTTGTTCTACGTCATGCAAGGCAGTCAGATCGATTCGCGAAGCTTCTTCGGCTGGCACGTGGGATGGGATAGAGGCGGAGAGAACCTCTTCCTCTTCTGGTTGAAGAACACCGGCCTGTTCATCCCTTTGCTCTGCGCGGCGCTCTTCCGGAAGAGTGGCGAGCGGGTCGCCGGGCGCAAGCTGCTGCTCTTTTATCTGCCCTTCCTGCTTTGCTTCGTCATCCCGAATCTGGTCAAGCTCGCGCCGTGGATATGGGACAATATCAAGGTAATTATCTACTGGTATGTCGCCTCGGCGCCGCTCGTCGCGCTGCTCCTGGCGCGGCTGTGGAGGCGGGGAGGATGGCTGCGCCGGATCGCCGTCCTGCTGCTCGTCTCGATGACTCTGTCGGGAAGCCTGGATGTCTGGCGAGTCCTTTCACGGGTGCCCGAATCCATGATATTCGATAGGGAGGGAATTGAGTTTGCCGAGGTTATCCGGGCCGTCGCGCCGCCGCGCGCCCTGATACTCCATGCGCCGATCCATAATCACCCGGCCCAGTTGAGCGGCGCTCGCTCGCTTATGGGCTATCCGGGACACATATGGACCCACGGGATCGACTACAGGGACCGGGCCGCCGATGTCAGGCGCATCTATAACGGAGAGCCCGGCGCTGAGGAGTTGCTGGCATATTATCGCGTCGAGTATATCGTCCTCAGCCCTCTTGAAGCGGCTGAGATGCCGGTGCGTGAATCATTCTTCGAACGCTTTACTAAGGTTGGAGAGGCAGGTGAGTATCGCTTATATAAAATCGCGGGGCCTTGAGATATTCAGCGGAGGGCTCGACCTGAAAAGCGCAGGCCCCTCGGCCCCTGAAGAGAGAGCCGCCGCGCCACCCGCTCGCGAGAAGGGCGAGAGTGGCGATCGAACTCAAGTGCCCGAGCGCGCGTGGCTCATACTCAGTGTCTCCATCATGATCTCTGCCGCGATCCTCAGGTTCTTCGACCCGAGCCTGAAGCCTTTGCATCACGACGAGGGAGTCAACGGGCTCTTCCTGATGCGCCTCTTTCGCGAAGGCGTGTACCGGTACGACCCCAGTAATTATCACGGGCCGACGCTCTATTATTTCACCCTCGCGCCCGCTCTGCTCCTCGGGCTCAATACTGTCGCCATCCGCGCGGCCACGGCCCTGTTCGGAGTCGCGACCGTGTGGCTCCTTCTCCGCCTGCGTCGGTATGTAGGTTCGCCCGGGGCTCTGGCCGCGTCCGCGCTCGTCGCCTTCTCGCCCGGCGCGGTTTACTACTCTCGATACTTCATTCACGAAACGCTCTTCGTCTTCTTCACGCTCGGCCTGGTCGTCGCGCTGCTCGGGTTTTACGATAGCGGACGGGCGCTTCATCTGATGCTCGCTTCGATTTCGGCGGCGCTCCTTTTCACGACCAAAGAGACGGCCATCGTCTCCCTCGCCGTGCTCGGGGTGGCGCTCGTCTGCACGCGCATATACTTCAGGATCAGGATGGCTCTTCGCGAGGACGAGGCCGGGCGATCGGGGCCGTCCGAAAAAGAACCGGGCGAGAGAACCTGGGCGAGGGCCGGGGCGAGGCGCTCGGCCACCCTGCTCCTGATCGCCCTGGAATTGTTCGCCCTGGTCTTCGTTCTCTTCTATTCCTCATTTCTGACAAATCTGAAGGGCGTAACCGACGCTCTGAAGGCGTTCGAGTTCTGGGCGCGGACGGGCACGGAGAACCACGTGCGCGAGTGGTATATCTATCTATGGTGGCTCGCGCAGGAGGAGGCGTGCGTGCTTGCGCTCGGGGCGCTCGGAGGAGTCATTTCCCTGTGGCGCGGGGGCAATCGCTTCGCGCTCTTCGTCGCCCTCTGGGCTTTCGGACTGCTCGCGGCCTACTCTCTGATCCCATACAAGACGCCGTGGCTGGCCGTGAATTTCATCATCCCGATGGCCATCGCGGGCGGCTATGCGGTGAGCGCCATTTATGAAAAGAGCCGCTTGATCGCGGTCGCGATCTTATGCGCGGCCGTGGCCGTTTCCGCTTATCAAACGATCAGGCTCAACTTTTTTCACTATGATGATGACCGCTACATTTACCCCTACGCGCACACAGATCGCGAGCTCCTGTCGATGGTGGACGAGATCGAGCGGAGGGCGCGGGCCGAGGGCGCGGGCCTCGACACGCAGATAGCGATCCTCTCGCCCGATTACTGGCCGCTCCCGTGGTACCTGCGAAATTACAGCGCGGTGGGATACTTCGGCGGGGTAAAACAGGCGAGCGAAGCCATCGTGATAGCGTCCGACGCGCAAGAGCCCGAGCTTCAAGCGGCGCTTGGCGATAGATACCGGCTCATAGGCGCTTACGCGCTTCGCCCGGGTGTCACTTTGCTGCTTTATATCCGCAATGATCTGACCGACCGGTCATTCTAACGCATTATAATTAGGTTGTGCTTTACAGAATGCGTGACTCTTCGTGCCGATTCACCCTTTTGCCGAGGTTCGATTCGCGGCGCAAGAGGCACCCATTTTAGGAAGAAAATCACCCCGTTTTACATTTATCGTTCCCACCTGCCGAGCTCACGTTGATCGACGGGAAGAGAGACGTATCGCGCCTGCTGCTGGCCTCTCCTTTGCTCTAACTGTTGTCCGGGTAATTCGAATGAGCCGGTCTTGAAGCACGGAAATGCGTTCATGTTTGCGGCGGTGGTCAGACTCTTCCGCCGCTTATCTTGCTCGCAGGTTTGCATTCGGCTCACGCGGTTACACGGCTGTTTGGATTGACCCTGGCGATTCATATCAGATTTAGGTAGCGATTTTCTTCAGACCGGCTCACATCACAAAAGAGCCCCGGTCAGGGGAGTTCATGATGAGGCATACTAAAGGCAAAAGCCAATCCGGATTCACCCTGCTTGAAATAATGCTGGTTGTTCTGGTCGCGGGAATCATCGGGGCGATTGCCGTTCCAAGAATCACGAACGCGATGCGGTCGCACAGGCTGACGATAGCCACGCGACAGGTGATCGATACAATGAAGCGGGCCAAGATGACGGCCGTATCTCAGAACCGGACCTCGGCCATAGGGGTGGACATAAATGGCCGCAGGATGGGCGTGGTCATGTTCAATGCGGACGGAACGGTGAACTCGGTCGAGTACATTCCGCTCCCCGAAGGCGTGAGCTTTCAGCGCCCGCCCGGTGTCACGGCAAATCCCGCTGGAGTCACGGGGGCGAATGTGGTCTCGTTCAAACAGAGTGGCGGCTTTTACCGGCAGGACTTCAACTCACGCGGATTCCCGACCGTGGCCTTCGGGGCGACGGTATCGATCTTCTTAGGCAACGGGCGCGACTATAACGCCGTGACGATGACGAGCGTCGGAGGGGTTCAAGCCTTCCGGCTCTCCGGCGGAGAGTGGACCAGCACGCAAGCGCCGCGTTCGAGCGAAAGCTCCGACGGCAATACGAACGCCAATATCAGAAACACGAACGGCAATTCCAATACCAGGGCGGGGAACGGACACTGAAAGGGTGAGAAGTCATGAACAGGGAAAACAACGAAAACGGATTCACGCTTATTGAAGTAGCCATCGCCTCGGTCATAAGCATGGTCGGGCTGCTCTTCCTCGCTTCTCTCTTCACTCTATCCATCTCCCAGAATCGACTCGTGAAGAATTTCACCGCGACGACGGCGCTGGCGCAGCAGAAGCTTGAAGAGTTGAACGCCCTCCCGGCCAACTTCCCTCGCCTCGCTGTCGGGGGCAATTTGAACGCGGGCGTCAAGGTGGGCGGGATAAACTATTTCGACAAGGTGTCGATCAGTGACGAGGGCCAGGTCATGGTCGATGATGAAATCCCGGCGGGCTATCCCGTTCACTACAACCGGTTCTGGAGAATCGAATCGGAGACCAATGCGCTCTTCCCCAACACGTTCATAATTTCGGTCCGAGTCGTCTCGACGCAGGCGGGCAGAAACAGCGGCGCGGCCGAATCCACTACGCTCGCCACGGTACGGGCTAACTAGACTAAGGAGCAGACGGTCATGAGGGCGAAGTATAAAGTCGGACTCGATTACGGAGCGTTGGCGGATCCTGATGAGCGCCTGAGAGCGGCGAGGCCGCGCAACGGCGAAGGCGGCTTCTCTCTCATCGAAGTCTGCGTGGCGGCCGTGCTCACGGTCGGGCTCATGGCGGTGATCTTCTCGATCGCCAATCGCAACCAGAGAGTCTTCGTCACCGAATCCGGAGTCGTCGAGATGAACCAGAGCGTCCGCACCGCGATCGACATGCTGACGCGAGACATTCAGGCGGCGGGCGTGGGCCTGCCTGTTGCCAACGGCAATCTCGCGGCGATCTTCTGCAGCGACGGAAAGGACGGCGAGCCGGATTCCATGATGATGCTCAACGGAGACCCTTTCGCGCCTGTTGCCAGGGTCGACAGCAGGGCGGCCGGCAGCGCCGAGTTCTTCCTCGATTTCCCGTCCGACGTCGCGAGCGCGGGAAACGGCGCGAACCAGCAATTCTCTTATAAATACATCGACGCCGACGGGCGGGCGCAGACGCGGTCCATCTATAAGGCGTTCACGGCAGACCCTCGCCAGTACATCGTCTATGATGAGTTCAACGCGATGACCTTCTACCTGACAGGTAATGGGCAGCAAGTCGGGAACGGGGACATAAAGATTGCTCACAATCCGAAATTGAATCCTCCGAGCGTCTTCGGAACGGTGCTGACCGACGAGGAGCCCGATTACGACGATTCGTATGTCACGGTGCTCGGCAGCACCGTCGGCTATTCCCTGAACGTGAACACGGGAGAACTGCTCCGCACAGAGAACATGACCGACTGGTTTGCCATCACGCGCGGCATAAGAAACCTGCAGATACAGTACCGCGTCATCCTGAAGAACCCGGCTACGAATAAGATTGAAGAAGCCGTAGTCGACAACCCCGGCGTAGACCTTGCGGACAGTGGAGCACTCACATCACGCAGGAACATCCGCTCGGTGATCATAACAATCGAATCCGAGACTCCCGATGTGCCGCCGGGCAATCCGAGCTACAGGCGGGTGACACACAGGTTCGAAGTCGCTCCGCGCAATCTCAACCTGGTAAACAACACCGTCCCCCTCTAAGACTGGCAGGTGAACAATGATAGACCATGAAAAAAATCGACATTGCGAAGATCGGCGTCAGAGCGAAGGCGGCATAGCGCTGGTGACCGCGCTGTTAGTCTCTACCATACTCCTCGGGCTGGGAATGGCTGTAGTCTTTTCCGCCACCACGGACACTTCGATAACCAGGAGCCAGCGTGTCAGCGAGCAGGCCTTCTTCGCCGCCGACGCCGGTATAGCTCTCGGCAGGCGCGCTCTGGCCAGGGCCGTCGAAGAAGAGTTCCTCAAGATATCCAACGGTACGGCCAACTACGGCAACAGGGGCTATTATAGCCTGCCGAATATTCCGGCCAACGGGGCGCTCCCCTATATCGAAGTCATTCCCGATCCGGTCACGAGCCCGAATTACCAGTTCTACACGAACGTGAAGAATCGGGTCGGCGTGCTTACGCAGGCCGCCGGCAGCAAGACAAGGCTCGATGCTTTGAACGGCACCAGCTACGAGGTCGCCGTAGTTCCGACCTCGCGCCTGATCACGTTCGTACCCGACGCCGCCAACCCTTCCATAGCAAGGGAAGATATAAGGATCAATTACTCGATCAAAGTAACCGGCAGGACCAATACCGGCGCGAGCGCGGTCGTGGTGGAGACGGGGCGAATGACTACCTCCTTCACGCTCACGAATACGGCGGTCGCGGGCACGGACCGGGCCTTCAGCTTCTCCGGCTTCGGCGCGTTCTTCGATAATGGAGATACGACCGCCAGTAACTTTCTGGCGGCCGGCACCTTCAAAGGCCCCGTGCACACGAACAGTCACTTCTCATTCGACTCCGGCCGGACCGTCAATTTCGCCAATCTCGTCTCGCAGGTGGACGACTACATTCGCTACGACAGCACCAACTTCAGCCAGGGCCATAAAGCCATCCCCACCGCCGACGTTAAGGGCATCAATATCAGCTCTGAAGGCTATAAGAGGACCGACGCGGTTCCTCTTCCCGACAATAATTTCTCGCAGGAGTATGCGGTGATAAACGGGACGGGCATCCGGGACCTGAAGTCTGATGGAACGCCCGTCGATCCGCCGGGCCGTATGCCGGTTGACGCTCAGGGAAAATCCCTGGCCATCTTCGACTCGTCGGGCCGAGTAACTCCCGACGCGCTCGCGGTCAACCTGCGCGACGCCTCCAATGCACAGCCTGTGGTTTCGGGAAACGGATCGAATAGGAAGATCGCCGACGGCGTGTACGTCTCTTCGAGCGACGGCAGCACGATCGGCGGGGCCGGTATTTACGTGCAGGGCAACGCCGAGATTCAGCTAAAGGCGACCGGCACGAACAATGCCGACCAGCTTTATTTGATCAAGCAAGGCTCTACGACAACGACCGTTCGCGTGAACGCCGCGACAAACCAGACCGTCATCACGGCAGGGAGCAAGACCAGGACATACACCGGTGTTCCCACGGACAAGTCGAACCCCCTGTCGCCAAAGCCGGGCGTCTCCCTGTTCGTAAACGGCAGCATCACCAGCCTGCGGGGCGGCGTCGAAGGCTCGACCAAAGTCCCTGCGCTCGCTCCCTCTACCGCGCTGACCATCACCGCCCAGAGGGACATCGTCGTGACAGGCGATATCAAATATAGCGACGCGGTCGTCGATGCGCTCGGAGACCCGGTAGCGAACTACAGCAATAAAAAGAACGTGCTCGGGTTGTTCACCAATGACGGCAACGTCGAGTTGAATCCAAATTCAAGCTATGTTGCGGGAGGCGGGCTCAGCCTGGAGATGCACGCCGCCGTCGTCGCCTTCAACAAGAGCACCTCCAATGACGGCTCGGGTGAGATCGAAGGCTCGATCACTTTCACCGGCGATACGACCAAGCTGAGCAGCTCGGACAAGTGGACTCTGGTAGGGAGCCGCGTTCAGGCGAAGATCAATAACATCGGGTTCAGCACGAGAAACGTATTCTTCGACGTGCGATTCCAGGGCGGGACCTTCTCTCCGCCCTTCTTCCCGGGCACGAAATACACTCTCGGCAAACCGGCCGTCAATGGCTCGGTCGTCCTATCGGGAGTCGGCATTCCGACCGCTACCGGCGTGAACTGGTATCGCGAAAACAAGTAGACCCGTTCTCGTATCAACGTCCTCTCGTTCAAATCATGAGCTGATGGCCGGATTGAAAGATCCGGCCATTTCCCCATATCCTTAACAACCTGACGGAGCTTACCGCGCTCAGCCTCTCTGGTTACGGGGCGGGGCTCTTCGTGCGGGCGCTTTTTTATGATCGCGTGATTCCCAATATGCTGCTTAAAGTAACACCCTTTTCTCTCTAACCTCCGGCTTGTGCCCCCGCCATCAATCTCAGAGTGAACGCCTGCACCAGGCTATCAATGTAATTCGCCGCCCTGAGCCGCGACCGCTGAGGGTTTGATGAAAGAAAATGGTCTTCGGAGCCGCGCCGCATACAGCGTAGAAAACAAACCTTCCGGCCTGTTACCGATGCGGGGAATGATCCTCGCCTTTATGAGCATTGTCGCGCCCGTCCGCTAAAGACCGGAGCCATGCCGACAAAAGCTACACACCGCGCCTCTATTCCGAAGAGTCCATGGTATCAAGCTTGCAATATCAGGGTCGCGGAGATCGTTGCGGCCCTCGCGGCTGAATTCAATATATCTGGAGACATAGATGAACGAGACAAGAGATGGCGTACAGATGCGGAGAGCGACGAGGCGCGAAGGCGGCTTTACGCTTCTGCAGATAATCATCACGGTCGCGATAGTCTCAATCATCGGCACATCCGCGGTCATGGGCATTGCGGCAGTGCGCCGGCGCATGGCTGTATCCAGCTCGGCGCGGGAGATAGCCGGGTATCTGGAAAAAGCGCGAGTCGACGCCATTCGACGGCATGCGACATCGAACGTGGAGATGGTCGACGGCACTACTTACCGCGTGACGATGGACTTCAGCGGCGACGGCGCGACCGAGACCCGAACTTTCAGAGTCGCGAACGGCGTAGCCATAACGACCGATCCCGTGACGCTCACCTTCGACTGGCGCGGTCGCGCCACCGCCACTACCATCGCTCTGGTCTATGGAGATGGAAGCGATGAAGGGGCTCGCAGAAGCGTCGACGTGACCGGCTCCGGCGACGTGACCCTTAACAGCGAAGTCAGTCTTGATGATTACGTTCCTGCGATCATAGTCGGAGCGGGATCTCTCCCGGCTGACGGAGATTCGTCCGTGGTCGTGGGAGGTACGACGCCGTCGCCGTCGCCTACTCCCCATGGTTCGCCGACTCCCGTGCCCTCCCCGACGCCGGACGGATCGCCGGCGCCAGGAGCATCGCCTACTCCCGTCGCGTCGCCCACTCCGACTCCGACGCCTACACCGACTCCGACTCCGAGCCCGACACCGACTCCGACTCCGACGCCTACACCGACGCCGAGCCCCACGCCGACGCCGACGCCGACTCCGACTCCGACGCCGACGCCGAGCCCGACACCTTGCACCGTAAGCGTGAGCCCGAGCTCGCTCTCTATCCGCAAGAACGGCGGATCGGGAAGCGTGACCGTCTCTCTGACCGGAGGGTCGGCCAACAGCAGTATCACGGCTTCGGGGCCGGGCAATCTCACGATTTCTCCGGCTTCGCGCACGATCTCCGGGAATGGCTCCGCGTCGTTCACGATTACTTCAAACAACAATAGCCGCGGAAACTTTACTGTGACTTTCAGCTCTCCTTGCGGAGGCGCGAGCGTCACGGTGGCGGTAACGAACTGAGGGAGGAATCTCGAATGAGGCTATGGAGCATAAAGAGAAAGAGATCTGATTCTCGGATCAAGAGGGCGGCCCGGCTAGAACTCGCGGGAGCCATCGACGGTGGCGGACGATCGCGCGGAGGCGAGCGCGGGTTCACGCTCATCGAGACAATGATCTCAATCGTGATAATGGTCATCTCCATACTGGGCATGGCTTCTCTGTTCACTTACGCGGTTACCTATAACTCCGGCGCGGATGCCCGCCAGCAAGCCCTTGCAGTGGCCCAGAAGCGAATGGAGCGGCTGCGAGACGTCGCCTTTACTGATGCGAGCCTTAACGCGACGAACGGAACATCGGAAGTCGTAACTAGCGCAGGCCGTCAGTTCAAGGTGACGACCACGATAACCAACACTCCTGCCGCGGGCACGGCGGTACTCAAAACGGTAGCCGTCGAAGTTTCCAGCATCAAGCGCGACAAGCAGGGGGAAACGAGTGAAGTTAAAGAGGTCAGTCTTCGCACTCAGCGCACGGCCCCGGGGCTGGGCGCGAACTAAGGGATCACGGAAATCATTATGAAATTCAACTGGACGCATGACCTTAAGAAAGCATCGAGTTCGAAAGAGTCAGGCTTTTCCCTTGTGGAAGTCACGATCGCTCTGGCAATCGCGCTGGTCTCTCTGGCGATAGCGAGCAAGATGCTCGCGGGCACGTTCAACCTGCGAGCGCGAGAGAACCAGCGGTCGGAGGCCCTGGCCGACGTCCAACGCGCGCTCAACATAATGACCCGCGAGATCGCCAATTCCGGATTCGGTCTGACGAGCAACGGCATCGTGGCGGGCGACTCCGACGGCGGGATCGACGGAAACGCCGCGGGCGAGCACCAGGTCCGGCTGATTCGCTTTCGAGCCAACCTCAACGCGTTTGCCGGAGAGGCGGGGAGCGCGACGACGAATGATTCGGGCGAAGACGTGAAGTACCTGCTCTATGTGGACGACGCGAACCAGCAGCGGTATCTGGTGCGCTACGACGTGAATGCGGACGATACGACTGTGCTGGCCAACCGCATCGACACGCTATCGGTTCGTTACTTCAGCGGGCGTGTGAACTACACATCCGATACGAACGATTGCAACATCAGCCTGCCGGCGGGGGTCACCGAAGTAGCCAACAAAGCCAACGCCAAGTACTTGGTAGTCGTCGCGTGCGTAAGACTGCCGGCCCTGGGAACGCCTGGCGGGAGCGGCTATCAGCCTGCGACTGTGGCGAAACTGGTCTCCGATATCGAGCTGCGCAATCAGAATTCGCGCGCTTATTGATAGCCCGCTTTATCGAGGAGGTAAAGAATGATGCGAACCATGTTGAGATTACTGGCGAGGCTCGGAAGCGGCGGTGACGAGCGCGGCGCCGCCCTCGTTTCGACTCTGCTGATTTCCACCTTGCTATTGAGGGGCGGCGCCGCGCTGATAATGACCACGGCGATGACCGCGACGACCTCTTATGATGCGAACGCCGAGATGCAGGCTTATTACAGCGCGGAGGCGGGGTTACAGACGGCGCTTAGAATACTTCGAGGTAATAAGGCTCTCGAAGCGGGCTCCGGGGTGGCCGCGGGCACCAAGATGAGCCTGAATTTCCGCACGTCGGTCGTTCCCGCGACTTCCAATAAAGCGGGCGATCCGATGTCTACGCTTACGACTCCGGTTTGCAGGCTCTCCGCGTGGATACCTTACTCTTTCCCGGCCGGGGGGCTTACCTCAAGCACCAACCCTTCCTCCGCCAATCGCGTCCCGCTGGTGCCTGCGGGCTCCACCTATAATCCGCTCACCGATTGCGCCTACAGCATCGAGGTCAAGGACCCGGACAATACGCCGAGCCCGACCGAGCCGAATCGACTGGTCATCACCTCCATAGGCTACGGGCCGAGGGGGGCGATAAAGCGGTTGCAGATGATGGTCAAGAGGACGGCCTTCGAGCTCCAGGCCCCGGCGACGATCACCCTGCGCGGAGCGGACGGAACCGGCGCGATGCACTTTACGACCGGCTCAAGCGGCGCCAAGAATTATAAAGGGGCTGATCACGCGGGCGATGAGGCGGAGAAGCCCGCGTTCGCGACCACCGGGCCTGACGTATCGGACATGATTCATGGGATAAGCAAGCCGGGCACTATAGAGCCGCGTACCGGGACCAACGTGCAGATCGGCGTGCTCGACGTCGAGGCCACCGGCACTCCGACCGGGGCCAATACCACGCCCGTGATCACGCCCGAGCTTCTGCAAACGGCTGACGACGCCCGCAGGATACTCAACATTCTACAGGGCATGGCCCAGGACGCGAACGACGGGTCCTATGTCGACGGCAACTACGACGGGATGGTGGGCACCGCCAGCGTGCCCGCTTTCAAATTCATCGATGGGGATTGCGTGCTGGACGGAGGCTCGGGGCTGCTGGTCGTCACCGGCAACCTCGAAATGAACGGGAACCCGAGCTTTAACGGGCTCATCCTCGTGCTGGGCGACGGAACCGTGAACCGCAACGGCGGCGGCAGCGGGAATATCTACGGCGCGCTCATCGTCGCCAAGTTCAACCGCTCGGGTGGAGGGTTCCTCGCGCCGTGGTTCGATACGGACGGGGGCGGCAACTCGACTATGCAGTACGACTCCGCCGCGATTCGAAGGGCCTTGAATACTACGGGGCGGCCCGTAGCGGGCATCGTCGAACGATAGAACCCGCGTAGATTGACGGAACGGAAATGGGCCTTCGCGAGATCGAATATCGCGAAGGCCCATTCGTTTCACCTCATGGTCATGATGGCCGCGAATATCTCGATCCCGTCCCACAAATTCTTGAGCCGCAGGTTTTCATTGGCCGCGTGCTGGTTGTTGTCGTGATTGACTATGGGCACGCCTATCTGAGGCGCTTTCGTCGCGTCATCGAATATCCACAGGGGCACGCTGCCGCCGAGCGTGGGCGCGAGCACGGGCCTCTCTCCCGTGGATTGCTCGATCGCGCGGATGATCTTCTGCGCGAGTGGCAGGTTCATGGGAGTGCGAACGGCGCGGTAGCCGTCATTGCTCGTCACGCGGGCGATGAGGGGATGCTTGAGCCTCGTCTCGCGGTCCGGCTCATCGCCTGCGACGAAGTAGCCCTGCTTCCTTATATGAGCGATGAGGCGCTCGACCTGGCGGCGCGGGTCTATGCCCTTCACGAGCCGCATATCCACGGCGGCGGTCGCCTCTGAAGGGATTATAGTGCGGGCTTCTCTGCCCACGTATTCGCTCTGTAGGCCGTCGATGTTGAGCGACGGCTCGTTGATAAGCTCGCCGAGGGAGCGGCCTCCGCCGTCGGCTTGAGCGAGCCCGTACTCCCGCATCAATTCCCGGTCGATCGCGGGCATCTCTTTGAGGGCTCGCTTTTCGATATCTCCGAGCGGTACCACGTCATCGTAAAAGCCATCTATCAGCACGCGCCCGGCATCGTCTTTCATCGAGGCCAGCAATTTCGCGAGGCGCATGGCGGGATTGGGAGCCCAGTTGCCGTAATGCCCGCTGTGAAGCCCGCGATTGGAGCCGTAGACCGTGATGTTGGCCGTCACCACTCCGCGCACGCCGAAGTAAAGCAATTGCCGGCGGGTCTGATGAACGGGGCCGTCGGCGCATATCCACGCGTCAGCGCCGAGCAGGGCCGCGTTTCGTTTTACCAGCTCTTCGAGGTTGCGCGAGCCCGCCTCTTCCTCCCCCTCGAAGAAGAACTTCAGGTTCGCGGTCAGGGCGAGTTTAGCCGCCTTGACGGCGTCGAGCGCGGCCATAAGCGCGATGATCGGAGCCTTATCGTCCGAAGCCGAGCGCGCGTAGAGCCGCCATTCGGGGTCGATTTTTTGTCCCGGGCGCGGAAGGGGGATGATCTGCCCGCCTGCTTCGAGCGGCCCGTCTCGCAGGACCGGCTTGAACGGATCGGTCGCCCACTTCGACGCATCGACGGGCTGTCCGTCGTAATGCGCGTAGAAGGCTATCGTGCGCGTCGCCCCCGGCGTCTTCAGCTCGCCGAAGACTACGGGCGGGCCGTCGCCTTCAAGCACTCTCGTTTCGATGCCGCGGCGGCTCATCATCGAGACAAGCCTCTCCGCGTTACGGCGAATATTGGCGGTGTCGGAAGCGACATTGGGTATGGAAAGCAGGTCGGCGAGCTCGCCCAATATCTCGGCTTCGTGAGCCTGTCGGTGAGCGCGCACGCTCGACTCGGGCACCCCGGCATGAGTCATCCATACCGGGCTGTTAAGGAGCAAAGCCGCAAGCACGCCTGCACCGAACGCGATCAGCCTCATATGTTCCTCCGGCGTCTGGTCTGAAAATCAATCGAAGAATAACACGGCCGGGTGTCGGGGGGCAGCAACGATACTCGCGCGGGAGAGTGAGTCAACAGGATTTCTTGAAGCGAGCTTCGGATGATGCATGATCGCGCGACGGTGACGACGGCCGCAAGCGCCGCCGAAGGCCTCCACCTGCTCGAACAGACGCAGGCCGACGTGCTGATTTCGGATATAGAGATGCGGGAAGAAGACGGCTATTCCCTGATCCGCAAGGTGCGCTCTCTGGAGTCGAATGGGGGAGAGATACCCGCCATCGCGCTCACGGCACACGCGCAGCCTAAAGACCGATTGCTGGCACTGTCGGCCGGCTTCGACGCCCACGTGGCAAAACCGGTGGAACTGGCCGAGCTCACGACCGTCATCACGAGCGTTACCCGGCGAAGGAAGAGAGTGTAAGTATTATGGCTTGCGGGCTGGCGATTCCGGTCCCGCCCGACGGCAAAGAAGACGCCCCGGTGTCGTGGAGCCGGGTGACGAGGGGTGCTATTGCCGAAGCGCAGTGGCAGGCGTAAAATTCAGTTGTTTTCGGCTCGCGCGCGGTTTCGGACATCCATACCCAAAGTCTCGAGGTTATAGCCTATGTTCCGCCGGTACATCCCTCTGGCAATCATGCTGGCCTTCATGGCTCTGGCAGAGCAGGCGCGCGCTTCGACGAACTGGCGGCCCGTGACTCCTCAGGATTTGAAGATAACGGCGGCCGACATCGGCGACCCGGAAGCGGAAGCGGTGATGTTGTTCCGCGAAGGCGAGCTCGACGACAGCAGCCCGGAAGGCACGAGCCTGAGGGTCTACATTCGGATCAAGATCTTCAACGAGCGCGGGCGCCGTTACGCGGACGTGCAGCTTCCTTACAGGGCCGAGCTGGGCCGCATCACCGAGGTGCGCGCGCGCACCATCCGCCCGGACGGGTCGCCCGTCGAAGTACAGGGCAGGGATATATTCGACAAACTGCTTGTAAAGACCGGCCACGGGGTCTGGCGCACGAAGGTCTTTTCGATGCCCGCCGTCGAGCAGGGCGCGATCATAGAGTACCGCTATCGCCAGCTCTACCCGAAGGGCTTCCGTTATTTCGCCCTGGATATTCAATCGGACCTGTTCACCAAAGAGCTTTACTATCGAATCCAGCCTCCCCTCACGACGGCGCTCGACGTGCGATGGGTGACCTTCAACGCGCAGGACCCGAAGCGGTTCGCGCCCGTCTTGAACGACACGTATGACATCAAGGTCGAAGACATTCCTCCGTTTCGGAGAGAGTCTTTAATGCCGCCCGAGCAGAGCGTGAAGATATGGGGATGGCTTTACTACTCGGACGAGGCGGAGACCGATCCGGTCAAATACTGGCGCGATTATGCGAAGCGGGCGCACGACCGCGCCAATAACGAGACCTTCCCGAGCCGCGCGATTCGCCGCGTGGTAGACTCGATCACCCTCTCTACCGAAGGCTCGCGGGAGAAGGTGGCCAGAATCTACGACTACGTTCAGAACGAGATACAGAACGTGGGGGTGGGAGCGGAAGGAGAGGAGGGGTCCGGCGACGATGCGAAGCCGAAGCGGAATAACACCGCCGACGAGACCATACGCCGCCGGTATGGCACTCCTCGCGAAATCAACAGGCTGTTCGTCGCGATGCTGCGCGCCGCCGGACTCGATGCGCGGGTGGCCGAGCTCACGACTCGCGACGAGAGCTTCTTTCATCACTCCTTCCCCGATGCGTTTCAGTTTAACAGCGAAGTGACGGCGGTGCTCGGCCGCGACGGGGCCGTTCAGTTTTACGACCCGGGAACAGCGTATTGCCCTCTGGGGATGCTGTCCTGGGAGAAAGAGTCTGTCCCCGCGCTCGTCTACGGCAAGCGAGATTCGCTCTTTGTCGAGACTCCTATAACGGAGGCGGCGCAAAATAAGTACTTCCGAACGCTGGCCGTCACTCCTTCCGGCGACGGAGGGGTGAGCGTAAGAGTAGAGGCGCGTACCACGGGGCAGCGCGCTCTTGAGTTTCGAAATGAGATGTCGGCGGCCACCAAGGATGAGCAGCGCAAGCGAATCGGCGGAGATGTGCGCCTGCTTCTGCCCGGCGCGGGTGTGGACGAAGAATCTATAACGATCTCGGGCCTCGTGACCGCGACGGCCCCTCTGACAGCCTCATACAACTTCTCCGCGCCGCAATTCGCTCTGCGAACCGAGAAGCGGCTGCTGCTGAGGCCGGCCTTGCTCAGCCATCCGGACGAGAGCCTGCTGGTCTCTCCTCGGCGCTCGAACAGCATCTACTTCCGGTATCCCTGGTCGGAAGATGAGCAGGTATCGATCGACGTGCCCGACGGGTATACGGTCGAACAGCTTCCGGCCCCCGCGGACATCGACATAGGCGCGGCGCGGTACCGCGCCCGCTTCGTCCTCGAAGGGCGGCGCGTGCTCTACGAGCGCCACCTCAACGTCAATGCGATAATTTTCTCCGTAGATCAATACGCGGCTGCCAAGGCCTTCTTCGATCGAGTGCACCAGGCAGACCGGGCGGTGATTTCGTTCAAGCAGGAATAGAGTTTGGAGGAGCGCAGGGAAGGTACGCGCGGGAGCGGTCTTTATCTTTACCAGGACTCGGCCAGGAGATCCCGGCTCTGCCCCGGGATGAGTTCTACGGGCCGGGTCTTCTCGTTTACAGCCACCGTCTTCTCGAAACAATTACCCCATCGCATTTCCGCGAAAGCGCAACCCAGACGGAAACAGACCTTTGCCAGGTCGGTGCCGGGCTGACCATAATCGATTTCACAGTCGTTTATACAGACTGCCAGAGGCCTACCATCCTGATCGGTCATATTTACTCGTTGAATCATAATTGTCCAATCCCATATTCTGTAGACGTAAAAACGCGCGAGGATAATTCCCGATTCACTTTTTGTCGCGCCGGGCGGCGCACGGGCGGTCGGTCTAAGGTTAAGCGTAAAGGATGAAACAGTTACATTATAGGGGGAGCGGCATACTCGATACCTTCTTGAGCAATTCGATCATACTTCCTTAAAATAGGAGCTTAACTTTTTATCTGGCGCTACCTATGTTTAAACGAATGATTCATAGCTGGGAGCGGAAGCTTTCCAGGAGAGACAACAACCGGAAGGTGTGGCCGTTTGACTGGGGCCTGGAATTTCTCGATCACAGGTGGTCCGCCTCGTCGAAGTCGCAGGCGAATTCAGGGAACGGGAGCCCGGGCAAAGGCGGGGACTTTCTATTTGAATTCAACAATCGGGCGATAGCAGAAAGCGACCTGTTCTTTCGGCATGAGCCGGTCCGGCATTACTCTTTCGACGGGCACCGGCTCTCTTTCGAGAGCCCTCTTCAGACTCCTTACCGCGAGAATAACACCGTGCACGCTCGTTACTTTCCCGTGCCTGATCGATCTAAGAACGGGAAGGGCGGCACCGGCGCCGATGTCGAGCGCGCGCGCGGCAGGGCCGTAATCGTCTTGCCGCAGTGGAACGCGGACGGCGAAAGTCACGTGGCCCTGTGCAGGCTCATCAATCGCGTCGGCATCGCATCCCTGCGCTTGAGCATGCCGTATCACGACCGGCGGCTTCTCGCGGGATTCACCCGGGCCGAGTACATGGTGAGCGCCAACCTCGGGCGCACGCTCCAGGCCTGCCGCCAGGCCGTAATGGAGGTGCGGGCCGCCGCCGACTGGCTCATCGAGCAAGGGTACGAGCGCATCGGCATAATGGGCACGAGCATCGGCTCTTGTATAGGGTTTCTCGCCTTCGTTCACGATGAGCGCCTGCGGGTCGGAGCCTTCAATCACGTGTCGAGCTACTTTGGAGATGTGGTATGGGAAGGCATCAGCACCGCTCACGTGAGGCGAGGGCTCGAATCCGGGGTCAATCGCGAGGAGGCGCGGCAGGCGTGGATGGCGATCAGCCCCAATGCTTATATCAACCGGATGGTTGGAGACCGGAGACGAGGCCTGTTCATTTCGGCGCGCTACGATCTGTCATTTACCCCGGAGCTTTCCCACCTCCTGTTTGAGGAATGCGACCGTCATGGAGTGCGGTTCGATAAGGCCCTGGTTCCGTGGGGTCATTACACCACGGGCGAATTCCCATTCAAGTATTATGACGGCTACCTGATAGTGAATTATCTGCGCAAGCATCTTTAAGAGCGGGGACCCGGCCCCCGCCTGCAAGCGGATCAATTTACGGACGCGGCTTTTCGCGAGATGATGCGATTGATCTCCCGGTCTCCCGTTTTTCTCAGGATGAGGCAAGTCGTCTGCTCGACCCTCTGTTCCTCGGTCAGGCGAAGCTCGGGCGGAAGATCTATGCTCTGCAACCTCTGTCCGAACCTGACGACGTGGACCAGCTCGTGCGTTATCACGTAGGTGAGGAAGGGACCGAGCCCCGCTCTCGTCTCGCCGGCAGCCTGTAGAATTCTGTGGTCCTGGAGGCAGATTCGGTACAACTCGCCTTCGGCGATGACCACAGGACCCGCTTCGCGCCTGAAGTCGTAGCAGACGGTCTGAGCGAGCGCCGAATCCGTGATCTCTGATGAGTTCAGCGTCTGAAGGGTCTTCACCTCGTACGGCATTCGCCACCATTCGCGCGGAGCTACGCGATAATAATCGGAGACGAGGCTTGCGGCGCGCGCTCTTGCCGAGTGGACCAGCCTCATCTGGCCCGCGCTGAAGCAGGAGCGGTCTGACGTCTCCGGCCCCCTCACCTTCCCGCGCGCTTTGAGGTCCCATAGAGGCTTTTTCGGCTCCATCTTCATATCGAAGATTAATTTAAGATTCCGGGCGGCGGGCCGTCAAGCCCACATCTTGTAGTGCTATGGGAGGCGTGCTACTATATTAACGCGATTTTGCATTTCAGGAAGTGGAGGAGTCACGAACGATGCCTATTTACGAGTACGTTTGTGAAAAGTGCGGCGACCATATAGAAGCGATACAAAAAGTGGGAGATCCTCTGCTCAAACGGTGCAAAAAATGCCGGGGCAAGCTGGAAAAGGTGGTCTCTCGCACGAGCTTTCAGCTCAAGGGATCGGGCTGGTATCTCACGGACTATTCGAGCAAGTCTCCTTCAAAGTCCACGGAGAAGGCGGAAAAGGCCGACAAGGGCCCTGATAAAGAGAAGGCCGCAAAAGGCCCTGAAAAATCGGGGGGCGCGTCGTCTGATTAGCCTCGACGAGCGCGGATCGATTTAAACTTCGAATCGTCACAATGTTTAGCAGGCCGGTGAGATCACCGGCTTTTCGTTTACCTCAGTCAATCCGCTGATGTCCTGAACCGGTCAGCAGGCATTTCTTGAAATCTTCCTCGATCAAGTCGAGCTGTATCTACCGCAAGCTTTTTCGATCGGATTCGTTCTTTAACTGTGAGCAGGATGCGAGGGGCCGAAGATAAAGCTTTCGCCAAACAACCCTGCAAGCAGAAGAGGGCATCCAAATTGCAGTAAAACTAATCGTGGACTTGTTCCGTATTAGTAGGTTGAAAGGAGTTTGTGATGGCTAGCTTCAGGGACCCTGCAAGAACATTTTCCCCGGTCGAGGTCATCGAGAGGCTCCTTGAGATTACAGATTATTTCGGGCACAAGCCTGTTCTGTACCTTTCATCGAGCACTGATCTCGCAACATATCTGGATTCATTCGGATTTGATACGTATAGCTTGACCTCGGACACCAGCGCGGCTTTTAAGACTACGTCGCATAGTGTCGAGGTTTTACCCAACGGCAGCCGCTCACACGAGAGCATTACTGCGCACTGATCGACTGGAAAAGGTTAAGGCCCCTTCCCTCAAATCTACATCGACAGATTTGAGGGAAGGGGCCTTAACCTTTTTCTATCCGGGCTGATCCGCCACCGCTTCAGTTTCTCTTCTGCCCCTTCCTGGCTTCGGCCGTCGGCGAATCCAGCAGATCGCTCCTCAGCAGCTCGACCAGGCGCACGTCGCCGCTGGTAACTACCTTGCGGCTCGCTACGGCCGCGCGCCCGAAAACGGGCAAGGGGGCCAGGCGGCCGGCTTTGCGCGCGCGAAGAGCGACGCGATAGCGCGATTCGCGCGGGTTGATCTCGTAGGCGGCTTTGAAGTGCTCCTGTGCGAGCAGGATGTTCTCCTGCCTGAGGTATATCAGCCCGAGATGATAGAGCGCGGCATCGAATTTCGGATCGAGCTCGACGCAGCGTCTCAGGTGTCTCAACGCGATTTCGGGCCGGCCGTCTTCGAGATATGCGCGGCCGACCAGATAGTACATCTCGGGCGTGGGTTTGATCGTGAGCGCGCGCTTCAGGTGCGTGATGGCCTCGCGCAGTCTGCCCTCGCTCACGAGTATGCGCCCCAACCCGTAATGAGCGGTGAAGGAGTTCTTCTTTATTTTCAGCGCGTGGCTCAGGTAGTCCTTTGCCGATTCCAGGTCGCCGTCGTCGCCGCAGATGACGCCGAGCATCAGCATGGCGAGGTGATTTCCGGGTCCTTTCTCGACCGCGCGCTCAAGGTAGGCCCGGGCGAGCACGGGCTTGTTGATGCGGAAGAAGTGCTCTCCGATGAAATAGGCGAGCACCGCGTTGGCCGGGTCGAGCACGAATGCCTTCTCGAAGTAGCGCACTCCCCGCTTCGAATTACCCGAGATGAAGAGGTCCGCGCCGGTGTCGAGCAGGCGGGAGAAGAGGTCCACGTTCTCGCCGGTGAAAGCGGCCAGCATTCGCTCCACGCGATGCTCGAACTCTTCCTGCCCGCTGGCATCCTCGTAATGCTCGGCTATCCGGTCCCTCCAGAGAGTCTCCAGCGTTCCGCCCTCTACCGCCCCCCGCTCCGATAGATGCTCGACCAGGGCGTCCAGCATGGCGTGATCGTAGAGGCCGCTCGTGGCCTGGCGGTGGACCAGGTCCAGCATCAATTCGAGCCTGTCGTGCGCCCTCTGGAGAGAAGCCTCCAGCGCGCTTATCCTTTCGAGTAAATGTTCTTCGAGGGTGGGCCTCAGCAGGCTCTCGATGCCTCCGTAAGCCGAGGCCGCCCGTGTGCTGGTAATGACCATCAGGCGGGTGCCGCACTTGAAGCAGGTTTCGCTGTTATACTGATTCGGGTGTGTGCATTGCTGACAGAAAATCATTTTATAAGGCCACCTATCTGATGCTGCTATCTTCCTTCAACAGAAGCACTGCCAACCTGGCCACAGCAGTGAATCGAAAACGATGCCGCCCGCCCTCAACCTTCAGTAACTGTAAAAGCCTTTCCCTGTTTTGCGGCCGAGCCATCCTGCGTCGACATACTTTTTCAACAAAGGGCAAGGCCTGTACTTCGAGTCATTGAAGCCATCATATAGCACATTCATTATCGCGAGGCAAACATCAAGGCCGATAAAATCGGCGAGCTGAAGCGGCCCCATCGGATGGTTCATGCCGAGCTTCATGATCTGGTCTATCGCTTCGGCCGACCCGACCCCTTCGTAGAGGGCGAATATGGCCTCGTTTATCATCGGCATCAACACCCGATTCGATACGAATCCCGGCGCGTCGTTCACCTCCACGGGAATCTTTTCCATCTTCTCGGCCAGCTCGCGCGTCCGGCCGAACGTCTCGTCCGACGTGGCCGCGCCGCGAATTATTTCGACCAGCTTCATTACGGGCACCGGATTCATGAAGTGCATGCCGATGAAGCGATCCGGACGTGAAGTAACCGCCGCGATCTTTGTGATCGATATGGAGCTCGTGTTGCTGGCAAGTATGACCTCCGGCCGCGTGATCTTATCGAGCTGGCGGAATAGATCGGTTTTCACCGCGAGATCTTCGCTGACGGCTTCGACGATAAAATCGACGTTGCTCAGGTCCGCCATCTCTGTCGTCAGCTCGATGCGCGAAATTATTTCCTGTTTCGCTTTGGGCGCGAGGCGCTCTTTGTCGACATCGCGCTGAAGACTCTTATCTATGGTCGAAAGACCGCGCTTGAGAAACTCGTCCGAAAGATCGCGCATCACCACCGAAAGCCCGGACCGTGCCGCCACCTGCGCGATGCCGTTACCCATTGTGCCCGATCCGACGACGCCGATTGATTCTATCACAGTGCTATTCCGCCTTTTAGAGTAGTTTTCAGCCCGGAGATTATAGCAGCCCTCAACGGCGGATGGTTAGATTTACCTGCGGGGAAGGCCGCGGCGGGCACGATTCGCGGCCCGCGAAAGAAAAATCGCTCTTAAAGTAAACATGAGGCGCCGTATCGACGTTCTAGTATTTGACTTTCTGCGAGGAAGAGTTCCCAGCGGAGAGCTTTCGGGCATATAATAAGGTGTCATTTGATTACATCATCGGATTTCCAGGGTCGAAAGCGTTAGCGGATAGGGTTGCGAAAGAAGAGATGAAAGGGAGTTTATAATGAAGAGAATCGCTTTTGTGTCACTGATGCTGGCGCTCGCCGTAAGCATCAGCTTCAACCAGGCGTCGGCCCGGGCCGGCGTACAGGCCGGCGGAGACCTGCTGCGATTGCTGCCTGACGGTAGCGGCGTCGCTGTCGTGGACGTTCAAAGAACGCTTACGAGCAGTTTTTGGACTACCGTTTCTTCACAGGATAAGTTCAGGAGCGCCATAGAAAAAGTGCACGCGGAATTCGCCAATGTCGGCTTGAGATTGTCCGACCTGCGCACGGTCGCGGTGTCCTTCTCCTCGGGCGGCTCCAAGGATTTCACCGGAGTAGTCAGCGGTTCGTTCAATCAGGCGGAGCTGCTCACTCGCCTGCGCGCGAAACCGGACCTGAGAATCCTTTCCGAAACCTACAAGAACGTAGAGATATTCCAGGTCAACGAAGTGTCGAAGACGGCCGCCCAGACAGACGTGAAGCCGTCGGGCAACAATAATAAGATGGCCTTCGCCTTTTATGATGCCGGAACCGCGGTCATAGGCGACCTCAACGGCGTGCGCGCCTCGATAGACACCCGCGCGGGAACCAGGCCGAGCATCGCTCAAAATGCAAAGCTGGCAGCCGCGCTGGCCGAGAATCCTTCGGCCGCCATCCGGTTCGCCGCCGAGGTCACTCCGGCCATGACGCAGGGAATTCAAACCGGCGGAGTCCCTCTCCCCGATTTCTCGTCGATCAAGATGGTCTTTGGAACGATCGATGTCACGTCGTCCATCGATATCAACACGACCCTTCGCCATGACACGGCGGAGCACGCGAAAGCGATCAGCGATCAGCTCAACGGGCTGTTCGGCATG
>DATLMR010000041.1:0-10324 GCA_035537555.1 Blastocatellia bacterium | reverse complement strand
CCACCTCAGAGTGCTCGCCGCCCGAGCGATGCGAGCCCCGCGATAGGCCGCCATGCCTATGCCTCCATACCTGAAATAGAGCGAGGCCGCCCGCAGCGCGACGGCCGCTATTATCCTGAGCGCCCCTCGCGAGGGAGGGGCGTGACGAGCTCGCCACACGCTCCTGCCCGTCGAAGGATCGAAGGCCGCGATCTCTTCAGTTCCGCCGACTACCGCTTCGTTCCGCTCGTTTATCAGCACGAAGGCCGCGCGATTGACCCCGTGCGAAACCTTGCTCGCCCTCTTGCCCGTGCGCCCGTCGAGCGTGATTAGATCATCGCGGTCGGCCAGCAATATCGTGGAGCCGTCCGACGGCAGGATATTCGTTATGCCCTTGTCCGCGCCCTTGTATCGCCATAGAGTCTTGCCGGTCCGGCGGTCGATCGCGCTCACTCCGTAATCGCCGCGATCGGCGGTCTCTCCGTTCCCGAGCTTCGTGAACTGCCCGCCTGTTCGCACGTAGAGCACGTCGCCGGAGAGCATCATCTCCGGCGTGAGGCCGAGGTCCTGCGATTCCCACTGCATCCGGCCCGAGTCTCTTGAGACGGCGCGGACTCGCCCGCGACCCGACGTGTAGATGGACCGCTCGTCGTAAACGGGGTCGGCTTCGGTGAGGGCCAGACCTTCTTCGTTCACTCGGTAGCGCTCGCTTATTCGCTCTTTTCCCGTCCGCGCATCGAGCGAGACCACGCCCTCGTAAAAGAGGTAGAGCCGCCCGTCGAGCAGCAGGGGAGGGTGATAGTTGTCGAACGTGTACGCGCTTTCGTCGCCGTTCCATCGCGCGGGCATCATCTCCACTTCACGCTCGGCCTCGCGCTTCCAGAGCAGGTCGCCTTCGCTCAGGCTGAAGACGTAGACCAGCGGCTTGCGCTTGAGCCCGCTTCCCGGGTCGCCCTTCGCCTTCTTTGCCGACACGACGGCGAGGATGTTCCGGTCCAGGTCCAGGGCCATCTGCATGGGCGCGCCGCTCACTTTATCGCTGCGCCATACGGTATCGCCGGAGAGCAGGTCCACGGCCTCGAACCGCGTGCGGTCGCTCTGTTCAAAACTCAGGAGGGCGAGGTCGGTCCCCGATATCGGGGCCACGTCCGTCTCGTCGAGCCGCGCGTTCTTACGCCTCCAGAGTATCTCGCCGCCATCTCCATCCACGGCGTAGAGAGACTTCTCGGTGCCGACGATGAAGACCCCCATCTCCGTCATCTGGTAAAACTTCACGCGGCCGTCGAGCTTCGTGGACCACCCGGGATCGTCCGCGCTCGCGCGAAGAGGGAGCAGGAGCAGCAGGAAAGCCGCGGCAAAGGCGAGAGAGAATCGATCGATTTTCACGGGAAAAGTGTAGAGAGTCGCCCGGATATTTACAAGATCGGCTCCTGAGATCGCTTCATGCCCGGATGGCCTCCGCGAGCCTGGAATGAACCGCCCCGCTGTGATAATGTGCCACCGTTTCAAAGGCTGATCCCAGATATAATAAGCACGGCTCAAAGAAGGCGGAGAATCCGATGCAGGTAATCAAACAGGCCCGAACGTACGATGTCATCGTGATCGGCTCCGGCGCATCGGGTGGCATGGCCGCATGGAACCTCACGCGCAAAGGGATACGGGTATTGCTGCTCGACGCGGGCCAGCGGTTTAAGAAGGCCGATTTCTGGACACACGTTTTCCCCTACGAGTATCGCGAGCGGATTCGTAGAGGCGAGCGCCCCCCGAACTTCTTCTTGAATACGAAGGAGCAGCCTTACATGAGTTCTCCCGACCGGCCTTTCGATCTCGTCCGGGTGTGGGGAACAGGCGGCAAGACGAATGTATGGGGCAGAGTGAGCCTCAGATATTCCGATCTCGATTTCAAATCGGCCGAGCGAGACGGATGGGAGATCCCGTGGCCTATCAGTTATGCAGATGTCGCTCCGTATTATGACAGGGTAGAACAGCTCATCGGCGTTTGCGGCGGAGCCGACCACTCCGATGTGCTCCCGGGCAGCAAGTATCACCTGCCCCCTCCGAACCTTCGATGCGGAGAGGTGCTGCTGAAGAAGGCGGCAGGGCGGTTGGACATTCCCGTAGTCAACGTGAGGAGGGCGGTGCTCACCCGTCATCACAACGGCTTCGCCAGGTGCCATTATTGCGGGCGGTGCGGCGACGGGTGTGACACCTCCAGCTTTTTCAACGCGGCGGACTACCTGATCGATCCGGCGTTGAAGACCGGCAGGCTCGAGATTAGGAACAATGCCGTGGTCGCGCGCATACTGGCCGACAAGAATGGAAAAGCGGGCGGCGTTCAATACTTCGACAGGTACAGCAAAAAAGAGTATCAGGTGCGCGCCAGAGTGGTCGTGCTCGGAGCCTCTTGCATAGATTCGACGAGGATACTGCTGAACTCGAAATCAGACGTCTTCCCTAACGGAATCGGAAACGGCTCGGGCGTGATCGGCAAGTACCTCTGCGAACAGGTGCGAGTCAACGTCAAAGCATTTTTGCCCGAGCTATACGGCCGGGAGACCACCAATGACGACGGGATCGGAGGCGAGCACATCTACCTGCCCCGTTTCAATCACCGCGGCGCGAAGCGAGATTACCTGCGCGGCTTCGGCATTCAATTCTGGGGATCGGGCTGCACGAATCCCGGCGCGGGCCATTTCGCGCATGATTTGACCGGATTCGGCCCCGGGTTTAAGAGAGAGGTCCGCCGCCGTTACCCCGCGTACGTGGAGCTGCATCCTTTCGGAGAAGCGATACCCAGAGCTGAAAATCTCGTGACTACAGAGGGAACTCCTCCGGACCAGTACGGCGTCCCCATAGCCAATATCGTATATTCGACCGCCGATAATGAACGCAAGATGGTCTCCGAGATGTACGACACCGTGGAGATGATATTGAAAGAGGCTAAAGGCGAAGCCATCGAGCTTAAGCGAGGGAAGACCGATAGGAACGGGTCGGCCATCCATGAGCACGGAACCTGCCGGATGGGAGACGATCCGAAGAGATCTGCCTTGAACAGATTCAACCGCATGCACGAAGTCGGCAACCTGTTCGTCGTGGACGGCAGCGCTTTCACGACCGCATCCGAAAAGAACCCTACGCTGACCATCCTGGCCCTGGCGTGGCGCGCCACGGATTATCTCTCTAACGAAATGCGCAAAGGCGATCTGTAAAGGGCGGGCGACAGGGCCGGGTCGTTTATCTTCCCGCAACTTGATCAATTAACCGGCCAAGTATGGTAATATCGGCCCCTAAATCGAGAAAGGAGCTAGATATGGCAAGAAAAGCGGTATTGCTGAGTATTCTCGCGTTAACTGTTCTCTTTCCTTCTCCTTCCACAAGCGCCTTACAAGCGCCCGGTCCCACTCCCGTATCCGTTTACGGCGCGTGGCACAGCGGCAACGATTTTTGCACCTGGGGCAGCGTCCGGGATATGACCGAGTTCGATAGCAAGAACCACTGGCTCATCGATAGAGGCAATGGCACCCCGTCCGTCAATCTCGTGGTCCTGTCCTTCGTCCATCCGCTGAAACTCCTCAACAAGACAACCGACGCCGCGACCTTGCAGGGCGTGCCGAGAGGCATGACGCAAGAGGTTGTGAACTATTTCAAGAACAGAGGGGTCCGCGTCGCGCTCTCTATCGGCGGCATCACATACGTCGACGGCTGGAATACGGCTCTGGCGACGAACCCGACACAATTCGGCCTCAATGCGGCAGAGGTGGCGCAACGTCTCGGAGTCGGTATCGAGATAGATTATGAAGAGAACACGAGCCCCAACCTTGCCGGGCTTCAGGCGTTCATCGACGCGTACCGCTCTGTGTTGCCATATGACGCGACCGGAAGTAACCACGCCGCGCGTTTGACCATAGATCTGGCCGCGGGGGATCGCTGGCTGATTGCCCTGACTCGCAAGGCTACTGCCGACTGGCTCAAGACGGCCACGCCCGTGCTCGACTATGCGAACGCCATGGTGCCGAGCAAGCAGCCGACCAACGCCGCCACGGCTCAAGCCGACTGGCAGGAGCATATTGACGGGAAGCCGCAGTTCAATCCTCCGATTCCACCGCTTGCTCCGGCAAAATTCACCGGCGCGCTCTACATCGTCACGGGCACGAGGGCCGCGCCTGAATGCCAGACATTCAGCAGCTCTTTAATAAACTCGACCGGGAACTATGTTCGAACCGTGGCTCCAAACGGAGCCGGGACGACAAGCGGAATGCTCGGCTATATGTTCTGGGCAGCCGAGTGCCCCTCGACCAGGCGGGTCTGCACGATACCCCCGAACAGTTGTGAAGGGGGAGTCGGGGTCGGCGCTACGACCTACAACATCCCGTTGCCGATGCCGCCCCTTCGCCAGAACTAGGAGGAAAGCAGGGCAGAGGGCACGTAGCGGCACCAGCCTTAACCGGGATCGAGACGGATAGACAAACGGGGCACGGAGCCACGATCCTCCGACGGTCGCGGCCCCGTGCCCCGTTTTTACTTCGAAAGCTCCGGCGGTTTCCCCGCGATCACCGTGGGAGCGTTGTGCTTCCTTAACGTCTCATTCAACTTCGGGACGCCCTGCGAGATATATTTGCTTACCTCCGGCATCTTCTGGTTGAACTCCGTCTGAAGCTCGGCGAAGTGCGCTTTCTGGGGATTGGTGGGAGCGGCGTTGGTCCCGTCGATGGTGAAGAGCAAGCCGAGCAAGCGGTCGGCCAGCATCGACCTGCCGCTGAATCCGAGGGTCTGGGTCTGGGGTCTCGCCAGGCTGTTCAGAAGGGCGTCCACCTGCTTCTTATTTTCAGAGAGCGTATCGGTCAGCTCCTTAGGCGCGTCGGGCATGCGGTCCTTCACGGTATTTTCGATCTGCTCGATCTGCTCCTTGAGGCTGTCGAGGGTATGAAGCGATTCGTTCATGGTCGATTGCATGTCTCGAAGCCTGATCGTAAGGTCGTGCGCGGCCTGCAAGTCCGCCGCGTTGACGGCGACCGTCGGGTCCATCTTCACTTCTACCCGCTTCTCGACGTTCTTCTGTCCGACCGTAAGCCTGATCGTATAAGTGCCGGGCAGGACGAGAGGGCCTATCGGGTTGGCGAAGAATGGCGGAGCGTCCGGCGGCGGCGGTCGCCTGGTCTTCGGCCCCGAGTAGCGCAGGTCCCACGTCGCGCGGTTGAAACCCTTCTCTTTCGGCACCTGGCTCAGCTCCCGCACAACCTTGCCGGAGCCGTCGAGCACCTGAATCTTGACGGGGGCCTTGTCGTCAGGCTTCTCCTTGAGGTAGTAGGTGACGACCGCGCCGGAAGGCGGATTCGGCCCGGCGAAGACCTTGTCGCCGATGCCGTATCGCGTGAATCGCGTCGTGTATCGCATCGCGGGGCGGATGTCGAACATGTGCGCGTCCGAGGCCATCACCGCTTCGCTCATCTGTTGGATGGGCGTCGCGTCATCGAATATCCAGATGCTGCGGCCGTGCGTGGCGAGGATCAGGTCGTTTTCTCTCGGATGGATGAAGATGTCGTGCACGGCGACGTTCGGCATGTTCTTCATGTTGAGCGGGACCCAGTTCTTTCCGCCGTTGTAGGAAGCGTAGAGGCCAAGCTCCGTCCCGGCGTAAAGCAGGTTGGTATTCTTCGGGTCTTCCCGCACTATCTGCACGTAGGCCTTTTCAGGCAGGTTGCCGGAGATGTTCGCCCAGTTGCGCCCGCCGTCCGTCGTCTTGAAGATGTAGGGGCGGAAATCGTCGAACATGTGCCGCTCGAATGAAACGTAGGCCGTGCTCTCGCTCACGCGCGAAGGCTCTACGTGCGAGACGGGAGAGCTGGCGGGCATGCGGGGAACGTTCTTCGTCAGGTTGGTCCAGGTCTTGCCGCCGTCGAGAGTCACCTGCAAGTTGCCGTCGTCCGAGCCCGCCCATATCTGGCCCGCGCGCAGGGGCGATTCGCCGAGGCTTATGATAGTCGTGTAAAACTCGGCGGTCGTGTTCTCAGTCGCGACCGGGCCCCCGGCGTCTTTCTGCTTCTCTTTGTCGTTGGTCGTCAGGTCAGGGCTGATCGCCTCCCACGACTTCCCGAAGTCCGTCGATTTGAAGACGACGTTCGCGCCGAAATAGAGGGTATTCTTGTCGTGGGCTGACAAGACGAGCGGCGCGTTCCAGTTGAACCTGTACCTCACGTCCGAGGCGGGGCCGCCTCCTGCGTCTCTCTCGTCGGGCACGGTCGATTGCTGCTCGCGCGTGCGGAGGTCGGTCCTCACGACGCTGCCGCCCTGAGATTCCGAGATGTAGAGCTCGGGGTCGTCCGGGTGATTGAATACGCGGAAGCCGTCTCCGAAGCTCACCATTCTCCAGTCGTCGTTCAGTATGCCGTCGGGCTCGCGAGTCCGGCCGGGGCCGGTCCAGCTCCCGTTGTCCTGGAGGCCGCCCATTACGTTGTAAAAGGGAAGCCGGTTGTCGGCGTAGACGTGATAGAACTGTCCGATCGGCATATTGTTGATGTACTCCCAGGTTGCCCCCTGGTCGTGTGAAACGGCGAAGCCTCCGTCCTGCCCCTGCCACATCCGGCTCGGGTTCTTCGGGTCGATCCACAGCGCGTGGTAGTCGATGTGCGTCTTGCCGGAGATGGGGCGAAAGGTCCGCCCGCCGTCGATAGAGACGCTGAGCGTCGAGGCGACGGCGTACACGCGGTTCTCGTTAGACGGGTCCACTCTCAGGTCGGTGTAGTAGAACCCGCGCGAAACGATATTGGTCGCCTTCGACACGTTACGGAAGGTCTCGCCCCGGTCGTCGGAGCGGTAGAGCGTGCCTTCCTTCGCCTCCGTCATCGCGTAGACGACGTTCGGGTTGCTCGGCGCGACTTTGATCCCGATGCGCCCGATCATCTTCGGCAGCCCTTCGGTTATCTTCTTCCACGTACGGCCGCCGTCGATGGACCTGAAGACGCCGCCCTTCTCCGAGCCGCTCCTGAACGTCCACGGCTTGCGCTCGAAGCTCCACATCCCGGCGTAGAGGATGTTCGGATTGGAAGGGTCGATGTCGAGGTCGGCGACGCCGTGCTCCGGGTCGATGTAGAGAGTCTTCTGCCAGGTCTTGCCGCCGTCGGTCGACATGAAGACTCCGCGCTCCGGGTTGGGGCCGAATGCATGGCCGAGGGCTCCGACATAGATTATGTCGGGATTATTGGGATGGATGATGACGCGCGATATGCGCTCGGTATCTTTCAAGCCCATGTGCTGCCAGGTCTTGCCGCCGTCGTTCGATTTATAGACTCCGTCGCCGAACGAGACGCTGTTTCGCGTATTCGATTCGCCGGTCCCCACCCATATGACCTCCGGATTGTCGGGCTCAAGGGCTATGTCTCCGATGGAGATGGTGTTCTGCCGCTCGAAGATGGGCTTCCACGTCACTCCGCCGTTCGTGGTCTTCCAGAGGCCGCCCGCGCCCGTGGCCGCATAGACTATATTGGGGTTTCCGGGAACGCCCTCGACATCGGTTGCGCGGCCTCCCATGTTCGACGGTCCGATGCTGCGCCATTCGAGGCGCTCGAAAGTATTTCCGTCGGGCGCGGACCCGGCGCGATCGTTCTGCGCGGCCGCGGGTATGAGCAGGGCAAAAATCAAACAACACACCGGGGGCAATCGATGCTTAAACATTCCTTATCTCCTGATAAAAGTCTTCCACTGAGGATTGAGTCTGGAAGGATAAACCAACATCCCCGTCATCGTCCAACCGGGAGGGGCGAAGAGAGGCTCCGAAATTCGCGGGCTACTTCGTGATCATGGTCCCCGCGCCTTCGTCCGTGAAGACTTCGCGAAGCAGGGCGTTGCGCTTCGAGCCGTTGACGATGTGGGCACTCTTGACGCCCCGGCTGACGAGGCGTGCGATGGCGGCGATCTTCGGGAGCATACCTGAAGAGACGACGCGGTCCCGCACCAGCCTCTCGGCCTCTTCGACGGTCAGAGTGGAAATGCGCGAGGAAGGGTCCTTCACGTCCCTGAGTATTCCGTCGATGTCCGTCATGAGGATCAGCTTTTCGGCCTGGAGGTGAACGGCGATCTCGGCCGCGATCGTGTCGGCGTTGATGTTGAAGATGTTGCCCTGCTCGTCGGCCCCGAGCGATGACACTACGGGGATGTAGTCGTTGTCTAAGAGCAGCTTCAGGAGGCGGCCGTTGATGGAGACCACGTCGCCCACGTGCCCGAAATCGACCGATTCGGTCTCTCCGGTCTCCTGATTGTGAATGTTTTGGACCGCGCGGCGACGGGCCTGTATCGTATTGCCGTCGACTCCCGACATGCCGACGGTCTCCGCGCCCGTGCGCCTGAGCGCGGAGAGGATGTCGGTATTGATCTGGCCCGCGAAGACCATCTTGGCCACTTCGAGCGTGTCGGTGCCGGTCACTCGCCGGCCGTTGACTATCCTCTGGGCTATGCCCATCCGCTCGGCGACCTCCGTTAGCTGCTTGCCTCCTCCGTGAACGACGGCGACCCGTATGCCGACCTGCTGGCAAAGCGTAATCTCTTCGGCCAGCGAGTTGAGCTGCTCGGGATCTTCCGTGATCTTGCCCGAGAGCTTCACGACGAATATGCGATTCTTGAACCGCTGTATGTACGGAAGCGCCTCCCGCAGCAGGTCGAGCTTTTCATCCATCATTGAGACCTCAAGGCTTTCAGCCGTCCAAAGTATCTTCAAAGTATCTTCAAAGTATTGAGGCGAGCACGGCCTTTTGCACGTGGAGCCGGTTTTCCGCCTCATCGATTGCGGCGTTGCGCGGTCCGTCGAGCACCCCGTCCGTTACGACTACGTTTCGGCGCACGGGCAGGCAGTGCATGAACCACCCTTCATCGGTCGCGCTCATAACATCCTCGTCGATCCGCCAGTCCTTGAGATTCTGGCGGACCCTGATGTCTTCTTCAGGATTGCCGTAGAAATCTTTTCCGCCCCAGCTCTTCGCGTAGACTATGCGCGCGCCTGAGCAGGCCTCGCGCTGGTCGCGGGAGAGATGCAGGCGGCCTCCGGATGACTGAGCGGCCCGCTCGATCTCCGACATCGCCTCATCGCCCAGGTCGTACTCCCGGGGGCAGGCGATAGTCAGATCGAGCCCCATCTGCGCGGCCACGAGCGCGAACGAGTTGGGAACGGCCATCGGGAGCGGCTTCGGATGATAGGCCCACGAGAGAGTGACTCTATCCCCGTTGAACGAGCCGAGCTTCTCTCGCATAGTCATCGCGTCGGCCAGCGCCTGAAACGGATGGTGGCGAGACGATTCGAGGTTAAAGACGGGCACGTCGCTGTATTTCGCAAAGCCCCGTACGACAGGGTCCGAGAGCTCTTCGGAGTAGTCGCGCATCTCCGGGAAAGCGCGAACCCCTATGGCCGACACATACCTGGAAAGTACTCTGGCGGCCTCTTTTATGTGCTCCGTCTTGTCCCCGTCCATCACCACGCCCTCTCGGTGTTCGAGGCTCCAGGTGCCCTTCCCGACATCCAGCGTCACCGGGTTGCCTCCGAGGTCGTGAATGGCGATCTCCATCGATGCTCGAGTCCGCAAGGACGGGTTGAAGAAGACGAGGGCGACGCTGCGGCCCGCGAGCGTTCCGCCGTGCCCCTCTGCCTTGAACCTGGCCGCCAGATCGATGAGCGCCGTGAGCTCGTCGCGAGAGAAATCCGCCGTGCTCAAAAAATCCCTGCCTTTTAGATTCATGTTCTCGTTTCACTTCCAGGGGAGGCCCCGCAAGCGGGCACCCCGATCCGCGCCGCGCGAAGCGCATAATGCGCCGTCGCCCTGCTCTCGTCCGGCAGGATCGCTCAGAGGCGAATGCGAGACAGCTCTTCCAGGAAGAGATCGATCTCGGGCCTCCGAAGGGTAAGCGGCGGCAGCAGTCTCAAGACGCTCGCGTCGTCTGCAAGGCCGGTGATGATCTTTCGTTCGAGGAGCCGCGCCTGAACCGGCTTTGCGCTGCCTCCCCTGAATTTAACGCCCACGAGATAGCCCAGCCCGCGCGCCTCTTCGACGTCGGCGTGCTTTGAAAGCTCCGCGCGCAGGTACTCCGAGTTCGCGCGCACGTTCTCCAACAGGCCCTCTTCGACGATCACATCGATGGTCGCTTCGAGGGCCGCGGCCGCGAGCGGCCCGCCTCCGAAAGTGGTCCCCAGGTCGCCCGTCTTTATATGGGCCGCGATCGCTTCCGTCATAAGCACCGCGCCCATCGGGACTCCGCTCGCGATCGATTTGGCGAGCGAGATCATGTCCGGGACGACTCCGAAGCGGCCCGCGAAGAAGTGCTCGCCCGTCCTTCCAATCCCGGTCTGCACCTCGTCGTAGAC
>DATLMR010000040.1:0-22221 GCA_035537555.1 Blastocatellia bacterium | reverse complement strand
CGTAGATGACGCTGAAGATCGCCGTGTTCGCCCCTATCCCCAGAGAGAGAACCGTCAGCGCGGCGAGGGTGAAACCCGGCCTCGCCCTTAGCATTCGAAAGCCGTACCGGAGGTCCTGCCAGATAGCCTCGATCATCCTCGCGCCGCGCACGTCACGGCAGCGCTCTTTGATCTGCTCTACGCCTCCGAAACTTTGCAGGGCCGCATAACGAGCCTTCTCAGCCGACATGCCTCGTCCGATGTTCTGCTGGATCTGCATCTCCAGATGGAATTTCAGCTCATCATCGAGCTGCTTTTCCAGCCGGTGACTGGCAAAGAGGGCTCGGAAGCCGTGCGAAAGTTTCGCGATCATAGATAAAACCTCATGCTATGTCGTCTGCAATATCTGCGCGATAGCTAAAGAGACGCGCTCCCAGTTCTCCGTCTCTTCGTCCAGTTGCTGCCGCCCGGCCCGGGTCAGGTTGTAGAACTTGGCCTGCCGGTTATTTTCCGAGCTGCCCCATTCGGCGGCAATCCATCCTTGCTGCTCCAGCCTGTGCAGAGCCGGGTAAAGAGACCCCTGGTTTATGCACAACACTCCCTGTGATACCTGCTGAATCCTTTGAGATATTCCCCACCCGTGCATCGGCTCGAGCGCCAGAGTCTTCAGGATGAGCATGTCTAATGTTCCTTGTAAGAGATCGCTCTTCGGTTTGCCCATGTCTTCTCCTAGATTGTCTACAGGGGCTCTATAATATGGCCGCTCTTGTAGATTGTCAAGAGGAAACTTATTTGCGCCGGCGAAGTATTATTGGGGTCCGGAAAGAAGAGTCTGAGCGGGGCGGGAAGTCTCAGGCGACCGGCTCTCGGGCGTGAGGTTGAGTCAGACGTGCGCCGGGGCGGCGGTATTTTCGGGGCGTAGTCTTTTAGAGGGATTTCGATTATAGTGTGCGTGGCCCATCGAAACTTGAGTTCAGAGCTTTGATCCCCGGCCCGTTGAAATCCCATACTACGACTTGCAAAGGAGGGAGCTCGGATGGCAGCAGACGTTAATCGACAGTGGAGGCTTGCCGCGCGGCCAGTAGGCTTTCTTAAAGAGACGGACTTCGAATGGCATGAAGCCCCGGTCCCCGTGCCCGGCGACGGCGAAGTCCTCGTGCGCAACCTCTATATCTCCATCGATCCCACGAACAGGGGGTGGGTGGGCGAGCAGGAGACGTATCTCCCGCCGGTCGGGATAGGCGACGTGATGCGAGGCGGGACCATAGGCGTCATAGAGAAATCGAGCAATCCCGCGTTTCCGGAAGGCGCTCACGTCCAGGGCTTGCTCGGATGGCAGGACTACGCGGTGTCGGGCGGCGCGGGCCTCACGATGTTGCCGGACAATCCGAATATTCCCCTGACGGCCTACATGGGGCTATTGGGCCACATCGGGCTCACGGCCTATTTCGGCCTTCTCGACATCGGCAAGCCGAAGGAAGGCGACACGCTCGTCGTCTCGGCAGCGGCGGGCGCGACCGGCTCGCTAGTGGGTCAGATTGGGAAGATCAAAGGATGTCGGGTAGTCGGCATCGCGGGCGGCCAGGACAAATGCCGCTGGCTGACCGACGAGCTCGGCTTTGACGCGGCCATCGATTACAAGTCCGAGTCGGTCTTCAAGGGCCTGAAGAAGCATTGCCCCGAGGGGATCAACGTCTACTTCGAAAACGTCGGCGGCGAGATTCTCGATGCGGCGCTCGCCAATCTCGCGCTCAAAGCCCGCATAGTGCTCTGCGGAATGATCTCGCAGTACAACGCGACGGAGCCCGTGCCGGGGCCGTACAACTTCATCAATATTCTGGTCAGGCGGGCGCGCCTCGAAGGATTCATAGTCCTCGATTACATGAACCGGGCTCACGAGGCCGTCGCCGATCTCGGCAAATGGCTCATGGAAGGAAAGATCAAATACCGCGTGGACGTCGTCGAAGGGCTGGACCAGGCGCCCGCGGCGCTCAACAAGCTCTTCGAAGGGTCGAACAAGGGCAAGCTGGTCGTCAAGGTGTAGGCGGCAGGCCTCGGGCTATTCCGGCATAAAGAGACGGGCGGGAGGATGCCCGGAATCAGAACTCCCGCCCGGTCCCTACCTCCTGAACCTTCAGCCCGTTGCTCTTCCACATTCGTATGACGCTGGGCCTGTCTTCGATGACGAGCGCCACGGCGGCCTTATCGAAGTGGGCGTCGAGAATCTCCTGCTTGACCACGAAATCCGGCCTGTAATCCCCTGACTCCCGCATGTATAAATCTTTGAACGGGACTTGATGAAGCTCCAGCCACGCGAGGGTCACTTCTAAATAATCGTCGGGCCTCCCGCTCACGAGGTAGATGTCGTGATCTTTCGCCAGCTCCTTCACCTGGTCTATCACTTCTTTTATGGGATCGTCTTTCGACATCAGGGCAAAGAATTTCTTCCAGTTCTTGCGCCTGCCTCTAATGTGGTGCAGGCGATGCTCGACATCGGCGAGGGTGCCGTCGATGTCGACGATCACGCATTTGCGATTTTCGGGCATACCGGATTTTACCTCTATCGGTGCGGTTGATAAAACGGGAAGAAATAATCAAGAATGAAGGGCGACCCGAATGCCCCGGCGGGCGAGCGGGCGCGAAAAAGACGAGAGCCTCAGGAGCCTGGACGTTGGCCAAACCGGATTACCCCATAACGCCGGCCGTCAGATTACTGCGCGAGAAGAAGGTCGCTTTCGAGCCGCACCTGTATGACTATGAGGAGCGAGGCGGCACGCGCCGCTCGTCGGAAGCGCTCGGAGTCGCGGAGCATTCGGTCATCAAGACCCTCGTGATGGAATCGTCGCCGCGCGAGCCCTTCATCATTCTCATGCACGGAGATTGCGAAGTCTCGACGAAACAGCTCGCGCGGGCGCTCGGCGTCAAATCCGTAACCTCCTGTGACGCGGGCGTCGCCCAGAAACACACGGGCTATCAGGTGGGCGGGACCAGCCCATTCGGCACGCGGTCGCGCCTGCCCGTGTACGCGGAAAAGTCGATCTTCGATCTCCCTCGAATCTACATCAACGGAGGCAAGCGCGGGTTTCTAGTCGAGATCGACCCGCGCGATTTGCGCTCCGCCATTCCGGTAGCCGAGGTCGAAGTCGCGATCCCCCGCGAGCCCGCCCGGGATTAGCTCCAGGGCGTCCTTTTCTTTCCCGCAGGCTGTTAACGATCCGTCCGGCGAAAGCGTCTTTCAATTACGACGAGACGAGCGCGCGGACGCGCCCGTCCATACCGGCGATTTGGGATGAAGCGACAGATCAATTCTCGAAAGGTAAAGCTATGCACGAAAGCGACCACCCGCTGATCCGACTCGAAGGATTATCCAGGGTCTTTCTCACGGATGAAGTGGAGACCCACGCACTGGCAGATGTTAGCCTGAGCATCGACAGGGGAGATTACGTCGCGATAGCGGGGCCGTCCGGCTGCGGCAAGTCGACCCTGCTATCCATACTCGGGCTTCTCGACACGCCCACGAGCGGCACGTACTGGCTCAACGGCAACCGCGTATCGGACATCTCCCTCTCCGACCGCGCCCGCATACGCAACAGAGAGATCGGCTTTATTTTTCAAAGCTTCAATCTGATCGGAGACCTCTCCGTCTATGAAAACGTCGAGCTTCCGCTGACTTATCGCGGCATGAGATCTTTCGAGCGAAAGAAGAAGGTGACGGAGGCGCTCGAAAGGGTCGGCATGTCGCACCGCGCGAGGCACCTGCCCGCCCAGCTTTCGGGAGGACAGCAGCAGCGCGTGGCCGTCGCGCGCGCCATCGCGGGCGAGCCCCTCATGCTGCTCGCCGACGAGCCCACGGGAAATCTCGATTCCATAAACGGCGAGGCGGTCATGGAGCTACTCGACCAGCTGCATAAGTCGGGATCGACCATCTGCATGGTGACGCACGATCAAAGATACGTAAACCACGCGGGAAAGGCGCTCCACCTGTTTGACGGGCGCGTGGTAGAAGAGATGGCGGAGGTAGCATAATGGAAAGCCTGTGGCAGGATATTCGCCAGGGCGCGCGCTTGCTGATCAAGCGGCCCGGCTTCACGGTCATCGCGGTACTCACCCTCGCGCTCGGGATAGGCGCGAACACAGCCATCTTCAGCGTGGTCAACGCGATCCTCTTCCGGCCCCTGCCCTACCCCGAGCCTGATCGCCTCGTCTGGTTCTGGGAGAGACAGCCCCAGCTCGAGACGGCCCCGTTTTCGGCCGCTGACTTCCTCGATTACCAGTCGCAGAATCAGTCGTTCGAGGATGTGGCGGCACTCAGATATATGAGCTTCAACCTCACCGGGAGAGAGCAGCCGGAGCTGATCCTCGGAAATATCAGCACGGTCAACTTCTTATCCATGATGAAGGCTCAGCCGTTTTCGGGACGCCTCTTTCTACCCGAAGACGGGGCGGCCGGAGCGCCCCGCGTCGCCATACTCACCCATAGCTCGTGGCAGAACAGGTTCGGAAGCGATCCCGATATAATAGGCAAGAGCATCACCCTGAGCGGAGAGTCGGTGCCGGTCGTGGGCATCCTGGCCCCCGACTTCAAATTCAACAGCCGCTCGGAAGTATGGGTGAATCCCCGGCGCGTGGTCCCGGAGCCGTTTCTGGGCTTCAGGGCCGACCACCTCACGAACCGGGGCATGCATTACCTCAGGGTGATCGGGCGGCTCAAGCCCGGCGTATCCATACCGCAGGCCCAGACCGACATAGACACGATCGTCGGCCGCCTTCAGGAGCAGTATACTTCCAACGCCAATCACAGCGTGCGTCTGATCTCTCTGCACGAGCAGATCACGGGCAGCGTTCGCTCCGCGCTCCTCGTGCTGCTCGGCGCCGTAGGGCTGGTGCTTCTGATCGCCTGCGCCAACGTCTCGAACCTGATGCTCGCGCGCGCCACCGCGCGCTATAAAGAGATCGCCATCCGGACGGCGCTCGGCGCCCGGCGCGGGCGGGTGATCCGCCAGTTGCTGACCGAAAGCCTGCTGCTCTCGGTGGTGAGCGGGGCGCTCGCCGTCCTGATCGCGTGGCTCGGAGTGAAGATGCTCGTGGCCGTGAGCCCCCAGGACACGCCCCGGCTAGCCACGGTCGGCATCGACCGGCAGGTCCTTCTCTTCACCCTCTTGATATCGGTCGTCACGGGGCTCGTCTTCGGCCTGGTTCCCGCGCTACAGGCGTCGAAGCCCGACCTGAACTCGGTGCTCAAAGAGGGAGGCAAGTCCGGAGGCGCGGGCGCGGCGCGCAACCGCGCGCGCAGTCTGCTGGTCGTCTCCGAGGTCGCCCTGTCGCTCGTGCTGCTTGCGGGCGCGGGATTGCTCGTCAAGAGCTTCGTGCGATTGCGCGAGGTGAGGATGGGATTCGACCCGGCGAACCTGCTGACGTTCGAGCTGACGCCTTCGGGGGACAAATACAAAGACGGCGCCGCGCGCGTGATCTTCTTCCAGCAGGTGCTCGACCGGCTCAAGGCCTTGCCCGGAGTCGAGGCGGTCGCCCTGTCGAACGACCTCCCGATCAACGGCGTCGACACAACGAGCAACCCGACTCTCGAAGGGAAGCCCCCTTTCCCTCCAGGCGAGGAGCTCCTCGTGGGCCAGCACGTGATCAATCACGAGTACTTCGGGGCGATGGGCATACCCCTTCTGAGAGGCCGCGCTTTCACGGACCGGGACATCGAAGGCGCGCCGCGAGTGATAATAGTCAACGAGACCGCGGCGCGAACTCTCTGGCCGGGTGAGGACCCGCTCGGCAAGCGCATCCGATTCAACAACGACGGCCCTTACGACGAGGTCGTGGGCGTGGTCGGGGACGTGAAGCACAACGGCCTCGAGGCGGAGCCGTCCATGGAATCGTACTCGCCTTACGCGCAGAACCCGTGGGGCTATTCGGTGATCGCCCTGCGCGCGAAAGGCGATGCCGCGTCCCTGACCTCGGCCGCGCGGCGCGAGATTCAGGCCGTCGATAAGGACCAGCCGATCTTCAACGCGAAGGTGATGGATGACGTGCTCTCCGAATCGGTCGCCCCGCGCCGCCTGTCGATGGTCCTGTTCGGCCTCTTTGCCGGAGTCGCCCTCGTACTCTCGATGGTCGGGATCTACGGAGTGATGTCTTATGCCGTGACCCAGCGCACGCACGAGATAGGCATACGTATGGCCCTCGGGGCGCAAACCGGGGACGTGCTCAAGCTGGTAGTCAGGCAGGGCATGCTGCTTGCGATTATCGGGATAGCGATAGGCCTGATAGCCGCCGTGGCGCTCTCGCGAGTGATGAAGACCCTGCTCTACGAAGTGAGCGCTACCGACCCCACTACGTTCATCGTGATCTCGCTCCTGCTGCTGGGAGTGGCTCTGCTGGCCAATTTCGTGCCCGCGCGCCGCGCGGCGAAAGTAGATCCGATGATCGCGCTGCGTTACGAATGAGGCGCGGGTCTGCGCGCGCGGGCAGGCTGCGCTCCCGCGCGCACAGACCCGGCGAGTACCTTACTCAGCCCTACTCGGCAGTGCGCCTCACGCCTCGATCGACGCGCGCGATCGAGGCGTGAGGGCCGTCTGCCCGCGCTCCGGGGCATCTCAAAACCGAAGACCGCAAACTGTATAACTACCTTCCTGCCGTGATATAATCCTGCCCGCACGGCGGTCACGCTATGGCTATCGAAATCGCGGGTTCCTATCAGCGTTTATTGCATTATAGACGAGCCTGGAGAAAGCCGGTTTATGAATCCGACAGCTTTCCTCGGGCCTGTGTGTATACCCGACAGCGATCTTAGCGACCGCCGCGCCAGGCCGCGGGCCTCGCCTGGCTTAAATTTGTTTGGATTAACAACACTCGCAAACGCATCGGCCATCAGGAGCCCGGCTGTGGAAGGCTCCTCTTCGGGGTCGCGGGCGGGCGGGCGCGGCGTTGACGACCGGGCATTGGAATGATTGGAATGAGCAGCTCCAGCGGTGAATTCTTCGGCACCGAGCGATTCTCGATCCGCCGCCGGGTCGGCGCGGGCGGGATGGGGGTCGTGTATGAAGTCTACGACCGCGAGCGGGATAAGGTCGTCGCCCTGAAGACTCTCCTCCGCGCGGATGCTTCGGCCATCTACAGGTTCAAGAAAGAGTTCCGCTCCCTGGCGGACGTGTCGCACCCGAACCTCGTCTCCCTGTACGAGCTCGTCGCCGAAGGCGACTTCTGGTTCTTCACGATGGAGATGGTCGAGGGTGTCAACTTCCTGCAATACGTGACCCCCGTGAAGGTGGAGGACTCAAACACGGAGATGGCGAAAGTCCCGACCCTGTCCGGCCACGACGGAGAGACGATGCCCGCCGGAAGGGCCGAGACCATGCCGGGCTCGGAGCTGAGCGCGTTTCCCGAGGGCGGCGTGACGCTGGACCTTCAGGAGATGGAGAGGTCCGGGCAGAGCTTCAACAACCTCGCGCGGCCCGCTCTGCCGCCTCCTCCCGCGAATATCGAGAAGCTGCGCCCGGCCCTCCTGCAACTGGCCGAAGGCGTCTGCGCGCTTCACCGCATGGGAAAGCTGCACAGGGACATCAAGCCTTCAAACGTCCTCGTGACCAGGGGAGGCCGCGTGGTGATTCTCGATTTCGGGCTCATCATGGAGATGGTCGCCGAAGGCGACACCCACAGCCTCCAGGTCGTGGGCACCCCGGCTTATATGTCGCCCGAGCAGGGGGCGGGGCAGGCCATCTCGGACGCGAGCGACTGGTACAGCGTAGGGGTCATCCTGTACGAAGCCCTCACGGGGCGGCTCCCCTTCACCGGGCAGTATGTCGAGGTGCTGCTCAACAAACAGAAGTTCGAGCCGCCGCCGCCTTCTCAGCTCGTCTCGGAGATACCCGAAGACCTCGACCTGCTTTGTAGAGACCTGCTGCGCCGCGACCCTTCGGCGCGGCCTTCGGGCAGCGAAGTTCTCAAGCGCCTCGGAGTTGTCCGGACGGAAGATGCGGCACTCGCCCGCGCGCAAACGGCGACGGCCCGCGCCCTTCCCTTCGTCGGGCGCGAGCGCCAGATGTCAGAGATCGAGGCCGCCTTCCTCGCCACCAAGGCGGGCCGCACCGTCACGCTTTATATTCACGGCCAGTCCGGCATGGGCAAGAGCGCCCTGGTCAGGCGCTTTCTCGAAGACTTGCAGCAGAGCAAGGAGACGGTCGTCGTCTCAGGCCGCTGCTACGAGCGCGAGTCCGTTCCGTACAAGGCGCTCGACGGGGTGATCGACGGGTTGAGCAGGTACCTGATGTCGCTCCCGAACGTGAAGGCCGAAGCCCTCATGCCTCGCGATGTGCTCGCGCTGTCGCGACTGTTTCCCGTGATGCTGCGAGTCGACGCCGTGGCCGCCGCGCCGTATCGCGAGCAGGAGATTTCCGACCCCCTCGCCCTGCGCCGCCGCGCTTTCGCGTCGCTCAGGGAGTTGCTCGCCCGGCTCGCGGACCGCCAGGCGCTCGTCATCTACATAGATGATCTGCAATGGGCCGACGCCGACAGCACGGCCCTGCTCGAAGACCTGTTGCGGCCCCCCGACCCTCCCCGGCTTCTGCTCATCGCCAGCTTTCGCAGCGAGGAGATCGAATCGAAACCGTTCCTGAAACTGATGCTGGCGCGGGCCGGGAGCGAGGATTTTCGCGCGATAGAAGTCGATCCCCTCACAAGAGACGAAGCGCGCGACCTGGCCCACGCGCTCCTTCCGCAGGATATGCCCGGGGCCGGACATTTCGTAGAGGCCATCGTCCGCGAAGCGGGCGGCAGTCCGTTCTTCGTCGAGCAATTGACCCGGTACGCCCTGACAAGCGAGCGGGCAGCCACCACGGGAATATCCCTGGCGGAGATGCTCGACGCGGGACTCAGCCGGCTCCCGGCCGGCGCGCGCGAGTTGTTGGAGACTCTCGCCGTGGCGGGCCGGCCCGTCGATCCCGATGTCGTCTTCGAGGCGGCGGGCCTGGATGGAGACGCGCACGCGCTCGTCACATCTCTGCGCGCGTCCCACTTCCTCCGCAGCAGCGGCTCGGCCCAGCTCATCGAGCTTTACCACGACCGTATTCGCGAGACCCTGACCTCCCTGCTCGACCCGGGCAGGGTCCGCCACATTCACTCGGCGCTCGCGAGTACTCTTGAGTCCAGAGGCATCGAAGATCCCGAGGCGCTCTTCGAGCATTATCTCGGAGCCGGGGAGCGGAGGCTCGCGGCCGCGCAGGCGTTGCTTGCGGCGAAGAGGGCCGACGCGGCCCTCGCCTTCGACCGCGCGGCCCTCTTCTACCGCAAGGCGCTTCAGCTCGGCGCGGTCAAAGGCGCGAATATCGTCGACATAAAGGGCAGCCTGGGCGACGCGCTCGCCAGCGCCGGGCGCTCGACCGAGGCGGCCGAAGCCTACCTCGAAGCCGCTCTCGATTCGGACGCCGGGAGAGGACTCGATTTCCAGAGGCGCGCCTCGGCCCAGCTCCTTATGGGCGGGCACATCGACGAAGGGCTCGACGTGATCCGGACCCTGCTCGACGCCGTGGGCTTGAAGATGGCGGCCGGACCTAAACGCGCGCTCCTTTCGCTGATCGCTCGTCGCGCGCAATTGAAGCTCAGGGGCATCGATTTCAAAGAGCGCCCCAAAGCTCGCGTGCCCACCGACGAACTGCTGAAGATCGACATCTGCTGGTCGGTCGCGGCAGGGCTCGGCATGGTGGATAATATTCGCGCGGCGGACTTCCAGACTCGCCACCTGCTGCTCGCGCTCCGAGCGGGCGAGCCGTACCGCATCGCGCGGGCCCTGGCTTTCGAGGCCGCCTTCTCGGCAAGCCCCGGAGGGCCGGGCCGGAAACGGCCCGCCCGGTTCCTCAAGGCCGCCGAGGTCCTGGCTCAAAAGGTAGACGACCCGCACGCGATGGGCCTCGTCACGTTCACGGAGGGGATGTCCGCGTACCTTATGGGCGAGTGGAAGAAGGCCGCCCGGCTCGGCGACCAGGCCTCGGAGATACTGCGCGACCGCTGCACCGGAGCGGTGTGGGAATTGAGCAGCGCGCAGCGAATAACGCTCGCGTCTTTCATGCTCATGGGAGAGCTGGGCGAGATCTCGCGCAGGCTGCCCGGCTTGCTCGCGGCCGCCAAGGAACAGGGCAACCTCTACGCCGCGACCGACCTGCGCACCCGGTTGAATATCATGTGGCTCGCCGCGGACGATCCCGACGGAGCGCGCGAAGAGGTCATCGCGGCCCTGCTGGAATGGTCGCAGGGCGGGTTTCACGTCCAGCACTACAACTCGCTTCAGGCCTTGACCCAGATAGAGCTATACACGGGCGACGGGGTGGTGGCCTGGAAGCACATCACGGGACAGTGGGAGACGATACGGAAGTCGATGCTCCTGCGAATCCAGATTCTGCGCGTGGAGGCCCTCTACCTCCAGGGGCGTTCCGCGCTCGCCGCCGCCCGCGAGCAGAGGGACGATAATTTCCTGAAGATGGCCGAGCACTTCGCCGGCCGCCTGGCTCGCGAGCGCATGCACTGGACGCGGCCTTTCGTCTCGCTCCTGCGCGCGGGGATGTCCGGCGTTCGCGGAGACCACGGCAGAGCGTCTACCTTACTGCTGGAAGCGGCCGAAGGCTTCGACGCGGCCGACATGAAGCTTTACGCGGCGGCCTCGCGGAGACAATTAGGGCGAATCCTCGGCGGAGACCGGGGCAACGAGCTCATCCTGAGAAGCGACCTCTGGATGAAAAGCCAGACGATAAAGAACCCCGCGCGAATGACCCGGATGCTTGCGCCCGGCTTCGCGCTCGATCCCGATTCGTGATCCTCGATTCAGAGAGGTGGCATGTCAAGCCTGAAGACCCTTACTTACCACACGACCGGCCGCATCGCGCGCATAACACTCAACAGGCCGGAGCGCGGCAACGGCATCACGCTCGACATGCCCGTCGAGCTCGCCGCGTGCGTCGAGCGGGCCAATCTCGATCCCGAGATACACGTCATCGCCCTCTCGGGCAACGGGAAGGGCTTCTGCGGCGGCTACGATCTGGTAACGTCGGCCGAACAGCGAATGGCCGACGAAGGGCAGACCGCCGCCTGGCCCGAAGGCTCGCCGATGGACCCGGCCGTGCAGCAGGCGAACCACGACCCGCGGGGCACGTGGGACCCGATGGTCGATTACGCGATGATGAGCCGCAACGTGCGGGGATTTATGAGCCTCTTTCATAGCGACAAGCCGGTCGTCTGCAAGGTGCACGGCTTCTGCGTCGCGGGCGGCACCGACATGGCTCTCTGCTCAGACCTTCTCATAATCGAAGACAAAGCGAAGATCGGCTACCCGCCCGCGCGGGTCTGGGGCGTTCCCACCACCGCCCTCTGGGTCTTTCGCGTCGGGGCCGAGAAGGCCAAGAGGCTGCTTTTTACCGGCGACAGCCTGTCCGGGACCGAGGCGGTCGAGTGGGGACTGGCGTCGGAATCGGCGAGCGCGGATCAGCTCGACGGCAGGTTCGAGAGCCTCCTGGAAAGAATAGCCCGCATGCCGGTCAATCAATTGATGATGATGAAGCTTCTGGTGAACCAGACCATGATGAATCAGGGACTCTTCTCTTCGCAGATTTGCGGCACCGTCTTCGACGGGCTTGCCAGGCACACGAAAGAGGGCTACCAGTTCCAGCAGCGCGCGGCGGAGGCCGGATTCAAGCAGGCGGTCCGGGAGCGCGATGAGCCGTTCGGGGACTTCGGCCCATCGACTTCGAAGAAATGAAGAAGGATTCACACCCATCCTAAACTCTTAATGGCTCGGGATCTCTTTCTTAAATTGCTGAATGCCTCTGTTGTCGACGCGAGAATTCTTTTTCGCGCCGGGGACGCGGAGCTCTTTGCCGGCAACTCGGAGCGCGAGTGCGAGATCGTCGTCAGGGTGCACAGGGAGCGGTTCTTCTCTCGCGTGCTCTGCTACGGCAACCTCGGCATGGGCGAATCCTTCATGGATGGGGACTTCGATGTCGAGCTGGGCAACCTGCATGACCTCCTGCACGTCCTGCTTAGAAACCGGCTCGACCGCAGGGTTAAAAGCGACCCGAGACTAGCCTTGAGAATCCTGGGCACCAGGCTGGCTAACGCCCTTCGCGGAAAAGAGGGGAACGTCCAGAGCCATTACGACATCGGAGACGATCTATTCGAGACCTTCCTCGATCCCACTCTGACTTACTCGTGCGGCTACGCCGGGGCGGCAGACGACGACCTGGAGCGCCTTCAGCTCAACAAGCTGGACCGCATCTGCCGTAAGCTGGATCTTAGGCCGGGCGACCGCCTGCTCGACATAGGCTGCGGCTTCGGAGGGCTGCTCATCCACGCCGCGAAAAACTTCGGCGTCACGGGCACGGGCATCACGATCAGTCGAAGGCACTCGGAGCGCGCGGGCGAGCGCGTCTCGGAAGCGGGCCTCGCAGGGAGCGTCCGCGTGGTGTTTCAGGATTTCCGCTCCGTCGAAGGTGAGTTCGATAAGGTGGTGAGCGTCGGGATGATGGAGCACGTCCCGCGCTCGCAGTACGGGCGCTACTTCAAGAACGTGGCCCGCGTGCTCGCTCCCCAGGGCAGAGGGCTGGTCCACACGATCGGCTGCAATACGATCAGGAACGAGCACGACCCCTTCATCCAGAAGTATATCTTCCCGGCCTCCAACCAGCCCCGCCTGTCGGAGATCGCGAGCCATCTCGAACGAAATCGCCTGGGCATTCTCGACGTGGAGAATATCGTGAGGCATTACGGCCACACGGTGCTGCGCTGGCTGGAAGAGTTCCGGCGCAACCGCCACCGGCTCGACCGGGCGAAGTACGACGAGCGGTTCAACCGGATGTGGGAGTACTACTTCGCCTGCGGCATCGCGGCGGCGCGAGCCTCGGACTCGGCCGTATATCAGGTACTCTTCACCAAAGACTGCGCGGCCCCGATGCCGCTTCATCGCGTTTAGCCCGGGAGCGCGGGCGGGCTTCTCGCAGAAAGACGACGATGATACAGACTGCAATCAGAGCGACCGAGGCGGTCGCCGCGCTTCGCAAAGAGTTTGCGAAGCGCGGCTGGTACGAAAGGCCGACGGGCCGGATAATGGTCGAGCTTGCTTTCAACCTGTTTCTGGCCCTTTCGGGAATAATCGTTTTCCTGGCCGCGGAGGACCCTCTCATCCGGGGCGCGGCGATGCTCGTCTCGACCGCCGGCTCGATGGGAGTAGGCACGGGCGCGCACACCGCTTCGCATTACGCGGCCAGCCGAAAGAGATGGGTCAACGAGCTGCTGACCTACTTCGGCCACCCTTTCTTTCTGGGCCTGTCGGCGACCTTCTGGCGGTACAAGCACCTGAGCCTTCACCATTCCGCGCCCAATATCGTGGGCGTGGACAAGGATTCGGATTTCTACCCGTGGTTCGCCCTCACGCAGGATGAAGTGAATCAGGCCCGGGGGCTTCGCCGGTTCTATTATAAAAGGCTGCAATGGGCTCTGCTCCCGTTCGCGCTGGTGCTGAACGGCCTGAATATGCAGAGGGCGGGGTGGGAATACGTTCTGGGCGCGTTCCTGCCGACGAGGCGCAGGGGCAAGGCGCTCGGGGCGGACCTGGCGGCGCTGATTCTCTACTTCACGGCATGGGTGGCCGTGCCGTGCCTCTTCTTTCCGGTCGCGAACGTTCTGGTCTTTTACGTGATACGGATAGGGCTGATCGGCTACGCGATGTTCGCGGTCTTCGCGCCGGGCCACTTCCCGCCCGAGGCCGTTCGCATCAAGGATGATCAGAGATGCTCGGACCACTACCTGCTACAGACCCTCAGCACCGTGAATTTTCGCGCGGGCTTCTTCGGCTCTCTGATCTGCTCGGGCCTGCAATATCAGATCGAGCACCACATGTTTCCCGGCGTGAGCCACGTTCATTATTCGAAGATGAGCAAACTCGTCGAGCAGTTTTGCCGGGAGCAGGGGCTGCCCTATCGCTCTTACGGATGGCTTGAAGTGCTCTGGAAATCTCTGGTGGTATTCTGGGTGCCGCAGCCCGTAATGTCGGATGTAGAAGCTCTGCGAGAGCGGCCCATGACCCAGTAGGCCGCGAGCGACAGGAGCCCGCCCGCCAGGAGGTCCACGACGTAGTGCTGGTTGAGGACGACCGTGGCGGTCCACATCGCGACGCCGTAAAGGGCCAGCGCGGCGGGCTTCCACCGGCCGCGATCTTTCAACGCGAGCAGGAAGAGCAGCACCGGGTAGGCGCCGTGAAGCGACGGCACGGCCGCGAAATATAACGAAGCCGTCTTGATCATTCTCTGGACCAGCGCCCCGTCCATCGCGTCCGCGATGCGGCTTTGCGCGAGCAACTCGGCCGTCGGGTGCTCCGTCCCGTGCAGGCTCACCCACCAGGGCGGCGCCACGGGCAGGAGCAGGTAGAGCAGAATCGCGAGCCCGTGCAGCACCGCGAAAGCCTTCACGTGCGCGGCGAAGCGCGGCCCATGCTTGCCGCTCGCCCACCACGAGAGCATCAATACGGGGACGAAGAAGAGGTGCGAAAAGTAGATAATCTGCGCCGCCCAGCCGAGAAAGCTCCCCGCCGGAAGGCCGGCGTGCGCGGCGAGCCACGCCCGCCCGGCGTGCGCGGGTATCGCGCCTCCCCCTATCCACCCGAACGCCCATCGCTCGATCTCGTAGACAGGCTCGACCGAAACACGCGACAGCAGCAGAGGCTGCACCAGCCGCAACCGGTCATACACGATCCAGAAAGCGATCATCGGGGCCCAGTCCAGAAAGAACCTGCGAAGGCGCTCGCCGTAAAGCCACGCGCCCGGAATCAGAGCGAGCAGCAACCAGTGATAAGCCTTCAATGTGTGAGTGGCGGCGCCCAGCGCCAGGTATCCGCAGATACTCGCGCACAGGGCGGCCTGCCAGGCTTGTATGCGATGCTTGATTGCGGTGATTGACTCCAATTCCACTCTTCTCCCGGCAGCTCGTAGGCGTAAGTCTATAAAGTTTATCGCGCCTTCAGTCGTAGAGCGAGAACCGTGCCACGCCGCGAGGGCATGAAAGCCGCGCAAATTTCAAGCAGGTCGAGAACTGTCGCCCGGGCGCGCGAAATCTCCAGGCGCGTTTATACGACAATAGACATCTATCTACTGCGGGCGGCAGAGGTCAGTAAAGACGAATGCTAATGAGTGGGTATTTTTGTTGTCCCGGATTCGGGGCTGAATTTGTGCGTCACTTCCCCGCCCTCGAGCTTTGATACGGCGTAAGGCGGGTCTTCCGCGCCGGAGCTCCCGGCATATGAATTGATCGTAATGCTCCGGTACTGGCTCTTGAAGCTCTCGATGACCGATTCGGCGGCCGACCTGACGCTCTCGCGCGACACGGGCTCGATTATCTGTATATGGACCGTGAGCGAGCCGGCGGAAGGGTCCGCCTGCTCGGAAAGGATCTTGAACGATTGGAGGTTTCCGCGAGTCGGGGGCGGAGCGCCGCCGGTGCAAGCGGGCATGATCGTTAAAGCCAGAATGAGAAGGATAGCTCTTGCCATATTGTTCTCTTTCCTATCTTCGAACGTCGGCCGCGTCTCGATTCCAGGCCCCGGCACGCGCGGAAATTAATATTCCACAATGCTGCAACCTTTTTATTCGAGCCGTCACTCACTGAGCGTAACGACATTTAACTATCTCGAAAGGAGTTACTACTCTGATGATTAAACCGCTCATTCGCTTCGTCGCGCTATCGGCTTTCTTAAGCCTGGTTATGATTACAACGGCCGCGGCCCAGGACTTCAAGAAGTCTTACAACCTGGGCGCGGGAGGTCAGATTCGCGTAAGTAATATATCAGGAAACGTGTCGGTTAAAGGCTATAACGGCAGCGAGGTCATCGTCACCGGGATCAAGAAGGGCCGCGACCAGGATAAGCTTGAGATCGAGGACGAGAGCACCGGCAACTCGGTGGAAATAGGCGTCCAATACCCCAAGAATTGCAACTGCGAAGCGAGCGTGAATTTCGAGGTGCAGGTTCCCCGCTCGGTGCGCTTCGAATACGACCGCATCTCTTCGGTGAGCGGCAACGTGGACCTGTTCGACGTCATGGGCAAGGTGGAAGCCTCAAGCGTCTCAGGCAACGTGCGGGTCAAGGGGGTCACGGGCCACGTGAGCGCCACCAGCGTCTCAGGCAACGTCGACGTCGAAGTGAACCGGCTCGACGGGTCGGACGACCTTGAGTTCTCTTCCGTGAGCGGCAACGTTAACGTGCGAATGCCGTCGAGCCTCGACGCCAACGTCGATATGTCGAGCTTCAGCGGCGATCTCACCTCGGATTTCCCTGTCGAGATAAAGAAGAAGAGATACGGCTCGGGCAGCTCGGCCCACGCCCGCCTCGGCTCCGGCGCCCGACAGCTGAGCATGAAGTCCGTCTCGGGCAACGTCAACCTCCTCTACTCGCGCGAGCAGTAATATCCTTATTAGAGATATATTAAGCAGATTCTATTGAGCGGAAGGCCGGGCACTTCGATTGCGCGGCCTTCCGCAGCTCGGGGGGCGGGGCGGGAGGCCGCGGGGAGCAACCTTGACAGGGTCAAAGCCAATCGGTTAACCTTTAGTGTTTCTTTTGAGGACAAATTCGTTACAGGAGCAAGTGAGAAGGTGAAGCCAGACATCCATCCGAAATACCAAGTAGCGGACGTGCATTGCGCGTGCGGCGAGACCTGGAAGACGAGGTCGGTCAAGCCTGAGATCAGGCTTGAGATCTGTTCCAATTGCCACCCGTTCTTCACGGGCAAGCAGAAGCTCATCGATACCGCGGGCCGCGTCGAGCGGTTCAATCGCAAGTACGGACGCAAGACCGAAGCTTAACAAATCGACAGTAAGGAACTGGTTGCCGGGACCGCCCGGTCGCCCTGGCCGCTGACCGCTCTGACGCCTATTTCAAGAGCAGCGAGCAGCCCGGATGCGACGAAGTAAGCGGACTCCGGCGACCGGTTTTTTTTGTATCGATCCATTGGCGAGAGGCAGCCACTCCGGGCCGGGGGCTCGCCCCTTAGAGGAGCTTGGAATCAGCGCCCGAGCGACGCTGTGGAAGGCCGGTTATGAAAGAGTCCGAAATCATAGTGGGCGGGCAGGCGGTCATCGAAGGGGTGATGATGCGCGCGCCGCATTCGTACGCGGTCGCCGTGCGCCGCCCCGACGGGCGGATCGTGGCTCGGGGCGAGCGATTGCCTTCTTTCGCCGAGCGATACCCGTTATTGAAGCTGCCGGTGCTGCGCGGCGCGGTGGTGCTCGTCCATTCCATGATCCTCGGCATCAAGGCCCTGAACTTTTCGGCCTCGGTCGCCTTCGATGAATCGGAGAAAGAGTCGGGCGCGCCGGGCATCAAGGAAGCGCCGAAGGCCCTGGCCGTGGGAGCGGGCGGCCGCGTGGCGCGACCCGTTTCGCCCGTCGAAGCCGTCGAGGTGGAGCCCGGGGCAGAAAAGGGCTACGGTAAATCGACGACCGCGGCGGCGGGCTCTCTGGTCTTTGCCCTTTTATTCAACGTGCTGCTTTTCATCGTGCTGCCGCTGCTGCTCACGAACGCGCTCTTCGTATGGCTCGACGGCGGCGCGATACACGCTCAGGCTACGGACGGCGCGTGGTACGCGCAGGCCTGGTCCTGGATTCGCGCGGCGCTTCATCCCGTGCGGCCTTCGGTCGCGTTCAATCTGATCGACGGATTGATCCGCATGAGCTTCTTTCTGATCATGATCGTCACCTTCACGTTCCAGAGCGACATTCGCCGGGTCTTCGAGTATCACGGCGCGGAGCACAAGGTCGTCTACACGTGGGAAGCGGGCGAAGACCTCACGGTCGAGAATGCGCGGAGGAAGCAGCGCCAGCACCCGCGCTGCGGCACAAGCTTTCTGATGATAGTAATGCTGGTCTCCATAATCGCTTTCTCAATCGTGAAGTTCGATTCGCTGCTATTCAATTTCCTGGTGCGAGTGGTCCTGATTCCGGTCGTAGCGGGAGTCTCGTACGAGATAATTCGCGCTTCGGCGCGCAGTCGCGCCCAATGGTTTTTCTCCATCATCACGCGCCCCGGCCTGTGGCTCCAGAACCTGACGACCCGGGAGCCGGACGATTCGCAGCTTGAAGTCGCGATCTTCGCCCTCAAAGAGTCGTTGAAGCTGGAGCCCGCCCCGGAGGCCGCCGTCGCGGCGTGACGAAACGGGCTATGGAAGCCGATCCTGGCCTCCTCCGGCCGGGCGGCGCCTGGAGCGATTACAGAGGTTTTTATGTTCGAGAAACTCGACACGATAGAAGAGAAGTACGAAGAGCTCTCAAGGCAGCTGGGCGATTCCGAGTTGCTCGCGGACCAGCAGAGCTACACCAAAGTCGCCAGGCAGCACAGGGAGCTCGAAGAGATGGTCGCGAAATATCGCGAGTTCAAGTCGCTCAGCCAGGGCACGAAAGAGACTCGCGAGATGCTCGAGCTGGAAGAGGACGAAGAGATGCTCGAGCTCGCCCGCGCCGAGCTTGCCGAGCTCGAACAGCGCCGCGACCAGGTCGAAGCCGAGCTGCGGATCCTGTTGCTGCCCAGAGACCCGAACGACGAAAAGAACGTCATCCTGGAGATTCGGGCGGGCACGGGCGGAGACGAAGCTACCCTTTTCGCCGCGGAGATCCTCCGAATGTACACGCGGTACGCGGAGCGCCAGAAGTGGCGCGTTCAGACGCTCGACGTTTCGGAGTCCGGGATCGGAGGCATCAAGGAAGGCATTCTGCTGATCGAAGGCGAAAGAGTCTTTTCGAAGCTCAAGCACGAATCGGGCGTGCACCGCGTTCAGCGCGTGCCTCAGACCGAAGCCTCCGGGCGCATTCACACGTCGGCGGTCACGGTCGCCGTCTTGCCCGAGGCCGAAGAGGTGGACATCAAGATCGACGCCAAGGACCTCCGCATCGACACCTTCTGTTCTTCAGGTCCGGGCGGCCAGTCCGTCAACACCACCTACTCCGCCGTCCGCATAACTCACCTGCCGACGAACACGGTCGTGTCGATGCAGGACGAGAAGTCGCAGATCAAGAACCGCGAGAAGGCCATGCGAGTCCTGCGCTCCCGCCTGCTCGAAATGGAACAGGATAAGCAGCACGAAGCGATCGCAAGCGAGCGCCGCTCCATGGTCGGCTCGGGCGACCGCTCCGAGAAGATTCGCACATATAATTTCAAGGACAATCGCGTCACGGACCATCGCATAGGCTACACCGCGCACCAGCTCGACCTCTTCATGGAAGGCGCGATCGGCGAGCTGATAGACGCTCTGGTCTCGCATTACCAGGCCCAGGAGCTGAAAGCCGATACTCAAGCTCCGGCCTGATTATAAAAAGTCCCCTTTCAATAAATCGCCTTGACTACCATAGCCGAAGCAATCGCTCAGGGCGCGCGGACGCTTGGCGCCGCCGGGATCGGCGACGAGCGCCGCGCGGCGAGCCTCCTGCTCTGCCGCGCGCTCGATGTCGAGCGCATCCACCTGCTCACCCGCCCGTCGGAGCAGATCGACGAGGCTCGCTTTCAAGCCTATCTCGCAATGATCGAACGGCGCGCCTCGGGCGAGCCCGCGCAGTACATCACGGGCCGCCAGGGGTTCTTCGGCCTCGACTTCGAGGTCACGCCGGCCGTGCTGATCCCGAGGCCCGAGACGGAGTTTCTGGTCGAATGGATAATCGAGCGGGCGCTCAAGGATTCGCGACCGGCGGGCGAAAGCGGCCCGCTCATCGCGGACGCGGGCACCGGCTCCGGTTGCATTGCCGTGGCCCTGTCCGCGCAGATTCCGGGAGCCCGCGTCATCGCCACCGATATTTCCCGGCCCGCGCTCGCCGTGGCGCGCTCGAACGCCGCGCTCCACGGCGTCGAATCACGCATCGAGTTCCTCGAGGGTGACTTACTCGAACCTCTCTCCGGTCGCGGCATCGAAGGTAGAGTAGATTTCATAGCTTCAAACCCGCCTTACGTTCCCGAAGGCGACCGGCGCAGCTTGCAGCGCGAGGTGCGGGACTGGGAGCCCGGGCTCGCTCTGTTCGCGGGTCGAGACGGCCTGATCTTCTATCGCCGCCTGCTCCGGGATGCGCCGGCCTACTTGAAACAGGGAGGCCATCTCGTCTGCGAGATCGGCTACGGCCAGCTTACCCCCGTCCAGGAAATGATCGACCCGGCCCGGTGGCGGCTCGAGGACGTCCGCGAAGACCTCCAGGGCATACCGCGCATCGTCGCCATAAAGAAAATATGAGAGTCCCCGGCACCGCGAGCCGGCCGTATCCGAAGCTCTCCAAAAGATCCTGTTGACATTCGAGATTGTCTAGTGTATAGAAACACCGTACAATTCAGGCAAGGGTGGTAGATGTTCATAACGGTTGATGGTGAAGACAGGCGGCCCGTTTACCGGCAGGTGGCGGACGGGATAAAGACTCTTATCGCCAGAGGCGAGCTGGTCGAAGGGGCGGCGCTTCCTCCCGTGCGGCAGCTTGCCGCCGACCTGGGCGTGAACCTGAACACGATTGCGACAGCATACCGCGAGCTTCAAAGCGAAGGGTTGATTACGGTGCGGCATGGAGCGGGGGCGGTAGTGGCCTCGCTTACCATCAACGAAAAGACCGAAGATGAGCTGCGCGGGCCGCTCAGGACCGCGCTCACGCAGCTGGTGCTGGCCGGGATTCCTCGCAGAGAGATCATGAGCATGGTGTCTGAGGAATTACGGGGAATGCTGAAGGGGGCCCGGTAACCTCAGGGGCCTGTCGGCGCGACGGCCTGTTTTTATCCGCGGGCGACAGGGCGAGGGAGAGCGGGCGGGTCGAAGAGCGAGGTAAAAATGAAGGCAGCTTTGATATACCGTCTGGTGGTAGACCTGATATTGATGGCGGGCCTCGCGGTCATGCCCGTGCTGCGTGGAGAGGAAGCATTCTTCGGCGTCAGGGTCGGGCGCGAGTTTTATGAAGGCCCGGGCCGGAAAATCTTGCGCGCCTACCGGCTGGGGCTCGCGGCCACGCTAATCATAAGCGAGGCGCTCGTGCTGGCCCTATCGCAGCTGGTCGAGCGAGAGCCCCTGTCGCACGCAGCTATGTTCTTTGTGATGATGGTGGCGGCGACCGCGCTCTATATCTATTCGTACAGGCGCGTCAGGCCCTTTGAGTTACGCGGCGAGAACCAGCGCTTCGCGCTTTCGCTCAAGCCGCGAAGCCTCAAAGAGAGCCGAGGCATATTACTTAACCTCATACTGATCATCATACTCGCGATTCCATTTATACTTCTCTACTTCTTCTACCCGAGCATGCCCGAGAGGATCCCGGTCCACTGGAACTTGCGCGGCGAAGTGGACGGCTGGGCGCGCAAGAGCATCTCGTCGGTCCTGGTCTTGCCGGTGATGTCCGTATACCTCCAGGGGCTGTTCCTGCTCCTGACCCGAGGGCTCCTCGAAGTAAAGATCACGCTTCCGGCGGAGCACGCCGAACAGTATTTGCGCTACAAGGAAGAGACGCTCAAACTCACGGTTTCGCTGATGGACTGGATGAGCCTCTTGTGCGCTCTTCTCCTGACCGCGCTTTCGACGACTATGATACTGGCCGGCTCCGGGCACGAGCGCTTTTTGCGGACATATGTCTTCAAGGCAACGCTCATCATCGCCTTTTTGATGGTGCTGTGCGCGGCCCACTTCCTTTATCGGATAAGTGAAGTGAATAAGAAGACGAAGAAGGCCACGGGGCGCGTCTACGTGCAGAGAGAGACGGACGCGGCCCGGTGGTACGGCGGCGGGCTCATTTACTTCAACCCCGAAGACCCGGCGGTCTTCGTCGAGAAGATGGTTGGCCTCGGATACACGATAAACCTCGGCAACCGGCGAGCCCTGCTCTACCTGGTCTATATGATCGGCCTCTTTATGTTCACGGCCTGGGCCTTATCGTCGTTGTAGTGTTATCCGTAGCCTGCCTGTCACGCGAAGCCCTTGACCCCGTCTCCCTCGTGATCTTCTCTGGAAATCTCGACGGTAAGCACAGGACATAAGCGTGTCGGCGCTATGCAGCGCGGCAGGCTTGGCGCTGGCAGCCGTGGGGATCGATCTGGAAGAATGAATGGACCCAGCAGGCAGGCGTGGGTGTGCGAAGTGAAAGTTGGCAGAAAGAGGTCATAGGGAATAGATTTCACAAGACAACCATATCTTGAAAGGAATCTACCCCTTATGACCTTACTTCAATCCATTATAGAAACTGTCCAGCATTGGAACCAGCAAATTG
>DATLMR010000039.1:0-8741 GCA_035537555.1 Blastocatellia bacterium | reverse complement strand
CCCCTCGATGTAATCCATCACGAGGTAGAGGTTGCCGCCTTCGACGAGAGCATCGCGAACGGTCACGATATTCGGGTGCGGAGGCAGTTGCGCGAGCAGCTCGGCCTCTTTTTCGAAGCGGCGCTGGATGTCGCGGTTGCTCGCCAGCTCGGCCCTGATCTCTTTTATGGCTACATACTTCTTGAATTGAGGATGGATGGCTTTATAGACGGCCCCCATCCCGCCCGATCCCACCTCTTCTATTATTTCGTATTTGTCTATCCTCACGGCCGTATGAAGGTATCACAAGGGGTTAGGATTACGAAAACCTGCCCGGCCAATGCAAGCGCGAAGCGAGCCTTCAAGGCCCGCTTACGGCTTCTGGTACATCAGGTTGTTAGTCAGGCGCTTCCCGGGAAGCGGAGGGCCGTCTCCGCCAGCCGGCGGAAAGGTCGAGCTTACTCGAGGAAGAGTTCCAGCCTTACTGCTTTCATAACGCGGCGGTCCTCAGGTTACCGGCTCGGCAACGGGACGTGGAAATTACCCATGACGCGGTCGGCGACATCTTGCCCGCCTTCCCGCATCAGGTACTCAGGCGGCAGGCGCCTGTTGACCGAGGGCACGCCGACCCCGACCCCGCCCCGACCCATGCGGCTGCCGGAGAGGTAAACGCGCCCCGAGGTCTTTACCTGCGCCGTCTCCGGCTTGAAGATGGTATACCCGATCGACACGCCCTCTGCGCCATTCTGCTCCACGTTCACCTCGAGCCACACGACATACGCGTCTTTCTCTTTCCTGGCTCTATCGATGGCGTCTTTCCTCGTCATCGTGCCGCCGCCCCTCGTATCGAGGCTCGGAGACTTTTTCAACCTCTTGACGCAGGCGTCCACGGCCTCGTCGACATAGCCGGGCAGAATGTACATGGAAGAGCCGAGCCTGTCGGCGCCCACTATGAGGTACGCGGCCGGGGCGGGCTTCTCTGCCGGAGGAGCGGGCTCGGGCCTGGTCTCGGCAGGAGCAGGCGGGGGTGGAGGGTCCTTCTTGATCGGGCGGCGCCCTGACTGCGCCAGCAATGATTGCGAAAGACAAAGGATCGATAAGGCGCAGATCATCAAAAGGCGCGCGCGCTTCTCTCGCGAAAACGGCCGGGCCGGGCTCTCATGTCTCATAAATCACCTCCGGTCTACACATCTCTTTCGGGCAACACCATACTATACGCCATCCGGGCTCCTCGCGACACACGGCCCGCGAGCCAATGGGTCGCGATCCCTGCGCGACGGGGTTAAAGCACGCGTCAGCCCGATTGCCGAGCTGAATTTTCGTCGAGCCCCATTTTAAGGCTCAAGGATGAGAGAGGGTCCTTGATCACCCGGCCCTCGAAAGCTCGGAAGGCTCGCCCTTCGAGGAGTCATAAAAGGCTTTGGCTTCGTCCGCTCTCCCGTTCCCGATCAAGAAAGCGCAGACCAGATAGTAGCCGTTCAAGGCGTGCTCGTTGTCGAGTCGCATCGCATTCTTAATATAGTCTATGCCTCCGGCCTGATCCCGCGACAGGAGGATGCGCCCCACGGAGAAGAGGGCTCCGGCGTGGTCGGGCTTCAGGTCCAACACCTGTTGAAAGAGCGGAAGAGCGGCCTGGCTTTCGTAAAGCTCTTCGGTCAGGGTGGCCCGCTGCCAGGCATCTTCAAGCGTGAGCGGGCCGCTTCGAGCTTTTCGCTCCAGCTCGAGCAGGTGCTGCCGGGATTGCTGCGCATGCTTATAGCGCTCTTTCCACGCATCGATCATTCCGGCCTTCCACTTGCTGTTCAGGCACGCCGTGAGTCTTACGAGAGAATTTTTCATAAAATACTCGGCGGCGCTCTCCTTCACACACGCGGGAAGCCGCGCCTCCTGGCCCAGCGCGGACAGGCGGGCCGATAAAGAGGGATGAGTGTCGAGGTTGTCGGTCTGGAGCGCCAGCGCCCACCTGAGCCACTTCCGAGCCTGTTCGGGCCTCCAGCCCGAATGCAGGTCGATCTGCATCTCCGTGAAGGGGGCCGAAGAGGGCTGGGCCTCCGTGTTGGCCCTTTGATAAAGCGACGGCCAGAACGCTTCTTGAAAGTAGGCTCTGCTTATTTCGAGGTTAACGAGCGTATCGGCCATCTCCTTGCTCCCGGCGATTTCGGCCGCGAGCCGGTCGGCCTCGTACTCCTGGGCTCTCGCCAGAACGAAAGAGTAAGCCTCGAAATAAGGGGCATACCACTGGAAGAATCGCGCGAAGACGATCGCCCCCCAATGCTCGCGCGCATCGAGCTGGGTCATCAACCGGTACCAGCTCACGCGGACTCGATATATCCAGCTGCTGAACCTTCCATGCGCTCCGGACAGATGGCCGAACTCGTGAGCGAGCACGGCCCGAAACTGTTTCGGCGGGAGGGCCTGCATCAGAGGCAAGCCCAGAGCGAGGTAGTTCTTGTGCCATCCCAAAATTCCCAGGCGCGGCACCTGCGAGACGGACGCGTTGAAATCATCGGTGAGCAGAATCTCGTGAACTCTCGGCGCTTTCAAGGTCTCCTGGATAGAGTCGATCATCGCGAAGAGCGTCTCTTCGTCTTTTCGCTCCAATCTGAGCCCCTCGGGCGGAGCCATCCGCACCCAGAGCGCGCGCAGTATAATGCCTCCGAGGGCGAGCAGGCCGATAGACAGTTTTATGACCAGCCAGTTCAATCCGACGCCGCCCGACAGCATTGCCCGCAGAAGGAAGCCCGAGAGAACGAGCAGCACGGCGATCACCGAAAAGATGTAGAGATACCCGAGCAGGGCGAGCAGGAAGACCCTCAGCTTATACGTTCCGGGCCTGCGCGCCGCGAGTTCTTCGAGACGCTTGACGAGCGCGTCAAATCTCTCCGGGGTCATCTCCATGGGTCTCACCTGGCGGATGCAAGTAAATTTTTCGTGCCGATGCTCTGCTCAGATTACGCCGCATTGCCGGGACGGCAAATGATCTTGAAACGGGACGTTCGGCAAGCTGGCCGAGAGATAAGGACCTTCCGCCTCCGGCTTCAGTAAAGCGCCAGCTTGCGGCCGGGGTCACAGATCGTAACTCTCACGCGATATTGTAAAGTTATTTTCAAATAAAGCCAGCGAGAAATTGCTTTATGAATCGCCTCCGGGCAAGCCGCGAGAGATTCGCCTCGCGGGCACCTCCGGAACGATGTGCTAGATGGCTTCGGGCAAGGGTGCCCGTCGGGAGATGCGAGCGCGGCGGCCCGCATTCGGCGCTCTACATTTAGCTACTCTTACGCCCCGGCCTGGCCGACTCCCGTGGCTACGCGTTCCGAGGGCCGGGTCTCTTTCCGGGGGAAGTACCTCTCTATAGTCGTCCGGCTCGGCTTCGAAGTGAGCCACGAGACGATTACCATCAACAGGGCCGAGATGAGTACCATCGGCACGACAGGCATAAAGCCGAAGACGGCCGTGCCTCCCGGAGTTCGCGAGAGGGCCTCGACTCCTCCGAGCGAGTAGAAGACGGTCGAAGGTCCGGGCGCGGGAGCAGGCACGATGGATTGAAAGACCGCGACGGCCACGACCGAGGCGGCGGTCCAGACCGTGGTGGCGAGCGCGCCCCACTTCGTGCTTCCCTTCCAGAACAGCGCCGCCACGAGCAGGGGCGCGAGCGCGGCGTAGCCCGAGAAGGCGTATTGAATCGCCAGCTCGAATATAGTCTCGGGGGCCTGGAGCGCGACGACGTAGGCGAAGACGGTCAGCAGGATCACGAATACTCTCCCGGTCTGCACCTGTACTGCCTCGCCGAATCGCCGCTTGCCTCCGTAGAAGGCGAAGATGTCCTCGGTGAACATCGTCGAGAGCGCGAGTATCTGCGAATCGCTCGCCATCACCGCCGCCATAATGCCCGCGCCGAGCAGCCCCGCCAGCCAGAAAGGCGCGTAGCGTTCGAGCAGGAGAAGGATCACGTCGTCGCCCGCGCGCTTCTCTAAAAGCTCGTCCCTCTGCTCGGGCGTCATCTGCGCGCCCTGGGTCGCGAGCGTTCTGCGGGCTTCTATCTTCTCCTGAATCTTCGGAACGTCGGTCACGCGATTCGCCATCACGCCCAGGAAGACCGAGGGCAGCCAGATCAGCATTATGCAGATGGGATAGAAGATGACGGTCTTCTTGAACTGCGTCATCTTCTTCGCGGTCAGGCAGAAGATGGCGATGTGCGGGAAGGCGATGGCCGAAAGCGGGATGAACGTGTAGCTGAAGAAATAGTAGGGCGAGATGCGCTCGCGCGTAAGCAGCGGAGCGAAAGCGGGCGAAGCCTGCATCTGCTGGACGGCGTTGCTGAATCCTCCCATGCCTGACCCGATCACGACGACCGCGACGGCGCCGAAGCAGAGGAAGAGTATCGTCTGAAAGGTATTCACCCACGCGGTGCCGCGCATGCCTCCGAAAAAGACGTAGCTCATCACGACGAGCGCGACTATCGCCCCGCCGAACCAGAAAGGCACCCACCCGCCGCTGATCGCGTTAAGGGTGGTCCCGCCGCCCATCACTCCTATGATGATATAAGGCAGCAGCAGCAGCGCCTGCACGAAGAAGATGACCGTGCCGATGTGTCCGCATTCCCACCGGTCCCGAAATATCTGCACGGGGGTCATGAAGCCGAACTTCTTGCCGAGCGCCCAGACTCTGGTGCCTATCAGGAATATCGTGAGAGGTATGACGAGCCCCGAAGAAGAGGCCATCAGGCCGAACGTTACGATGCCGTTGGTGAAGGCATGGCCGGATGATCCGAGGATGGCGAAGGCCGTCATGTTCGTGCCGAACAGGGAGAGCAGGAAGACGAACGGCCCGAGCGAGCGGCTCGCGAGGAAGTAATCCTCGGCCTTTTCGCGCCCCGTCGATTTGCGGAACGCGAATATGCCGATATAGACCACTACGGCGAGATAGGCAAAGACGACCAGTGCCGGGATCAAAGGATCAACCCTCCTCAGGCTCGCGGTGCTCCACCTCGTCTTCCAGGTGCGAGGGCCACGCGTACGTGACCAGCATCCACATGACGAGCGCCGCCGCGACGGAAAATGCCGCGTGATAAAAGAGGCCTATGGGCAGGAAGCCGAAGACCAGTGGATTGGGCGTGCGCCAAAACCAGATGTCCTGGTGCAGTACGTACAGAGCGATGACTACGAGCACAAGTATCAGTTTTTTCATCTCGTCTTTGTTTGCAACCAGTGGTCAAATCCGAGCGTACTATCGCACAGCGATCGAACAAATTGCAACAGCGGGGCATGGGTCAGAATTCTTGAAAGATCACCGCTCGAACCCAGATGAGAAATCCGAATTTTTGAATCCGGCGTGAGCGGCGCAAACCCGCCCCGAAATCTGCGCGACATTGAGTTAACGACGGAGGGGGCCGAAAGTCATCGGGGAAAAAGGTAAAACATCGGTAAAACTTGTCGCCGGATTGTAAAACGCTCGGGGGCGGGACGGGCCGCTTTTGCAAAGCAGCATGGCGGTTGTTAAAATGTCCGGCCCCGGCACATAAATCGAAAGGGAGTACCAATTTCATTATGAGTCCTGCTGGCAATTCATTCGCGAACATATCGGGAACGATCAAGGCCCTGTTCATATGCCTCCTGCTGCTCGGCGTCCCTTCGGCCTCCCGCGCCCAGACGACGAGCACTATCGTCGGGACCGTCAGGGACGGGACCGGCGCCGTCCTCGACGGAGTAAAAATCTCCGCGCGCTACGTGGACACGGGGCACACGCGGGCGACTATCAGCGAAGCCGACGGGCGATTCGTCTTTCCCGAGCTGCCCGTGGGAGCCTACGAGATTCGGGCCGAGCGGGAAGGTTTCCGCCCTCTGCTCAGGCAGGGAATAAGGGTCACGATTGGAGAGACGGCCGTCCTCGACCTCGTGATGGAGGTGGGCGCGCTTGACCAGGAAGTGACGATCTCGGGCGGGCCGCCCCTGGTCAACACTCAGTCGCCGGAGCTCAGCTACCTCGTCAGCCAGAAGGCCATCGAAGAGCTGCCGCTCAACGGAAGGAACTACACGGACCTCGCGCTCCTCCAGCCCGGAGTCATAGCCTACCCGCACAGAGACGGGGGCTCGGTCGTGGCGCACGGGCTCGGCGCGAGCATAAACGGGCAGGACCCGAGATCGAACGTCTACCTGCTCGACGGAACGATCCAGAACGATTTCACCAACGGCCCGGCCGGGAGCGCCGCCGGCACGGCCCTCGGCATCGAGACGATTCGCGAATTCCGCGTCGAGACGAACACCTACGGCGCCGAGTTCGGGCGCAACTCCGGGGGCCAGATCGTCGTCGTCACCAAGCCCGGCACGAACGAGCTTCACGGCAGCCTCTACCACTTTCATCGCAACGACAACTTCGACGCGAGGAACTTCTTCGATCCCTCGCGCAAGCCGGAGTTCAAGCGCAACCAGTTTGGAATCAGCCTCGGGGGGCCGATCAAGCGGGACCGCTCTTTCATCTTCGGCGGTTATGAAGCGCTGCGAGAGCGGCTCGGGCGAACCATCTCGACCGTCGTCCCGGACTTCGCCGCGCGGCAGGGCATTCTGCCCGATCCCAACAATCCCGGCCGGACCATCACCGTGCAGGTCAACCCGCTCGTGAGGCCTTACCTCGACGAATTCCCCCTGCCCAACGGGCCGAGCCTCGGCGGAGGGCTCGCGGCCTTCAACTTCGGATTCGGCCAGCAGATCGACCAGGACTTCGCGCAGGTCAGGTTCGACCAGAACGTGGGGGCGGACGACCAGTTCTTCGCTCGCTATACATTCGACGACGCGAAGCAGTTCCTGCCGACCGATTTCCCGCAGTTCCCGCGCTCGTTCGTATCGCGCAACCAGTTCTTCACGGGCGAGTATCGCAACATCGTCTCCTCGCGGACCCTCAACATCTTCCGCCTCGGCTTCAGCCGCACGCGCATCGGGCAGGAAGTGGAATCGAGCGCCTCTTCGGCCTTGCAGCCCTTCATCCCCGGGAGGGACCTGGTCGGCAACATCGACATCGGCGGGATACCGAGATTCGGCCCGCAGACATCCGTCAACGTATCGCTCCGGCAAAACGTCTTCAGCTTCGAGCACGGTCTCACGCACACGCGCGGCAGGCACCTCTTGAAGATGGGCGGGCTGGCCGAGCACTACCAGGACAACATGTACAACCCGACCTTCGGGCTCGGCATCTGGACCTTCACCAGCCTGAGCGACTTTCTGCGAAATCGCCCGCAGCGATTCCTCGGCCTCTCGCCCGAAGGCGAGCTGGACCGCTACTGGCGCTTCACGCTCTTCGGCTTCTACCTGCAAGACAGCATCAAGGTGAGCCCGCGCCTGAACGTAAACGCGGGCCTGAGGTACGAGTTCAGCACGATGCCGGTAGACATCTACGGCCGCGACTCGGCCCTGATCCGCCTGAGCGATCCCGAGCCTCTGGTCGGCGAGCTCTACAAGAATCCCACCTACAAGAACATCTCTCCGCGCGTGGGGTTCGCCTACGACGTCTTCGGAGACGGCAGGACGAGCCTGCGCGGAGGGTACGGCCTCTATTTCAACACGAACAACCAGCAGACCCTGATAGTGACGGTGACGAATCCTCCGGCCACGCCGCGCATCATCATCGCCAATCCGACCTTCGCCCCGATCTTTCCCAACGCGCCGTTCGAGCGGGGCGTCGGCAACTCGATCCGCCCGGTCCAGTGGGACCTCGAGAACCCCTACCTCCACGTATTCAACATGAGCCTCCAGCGCGAGCTCTGGTTCGATACGGTTGTGACGATCGGCTACGCGGGCTCGCGCGGCATTCACCTGCTCAGGAGCAATGACGTCAACACTCCGCAGCCGGTAGTGCTCCCGGGCGGAACGAGCTGCTCGCCCAACGGGCCCGTCCTTCCCGCCGGCACCCTCTGCTTCCCTGCCGGAGCGCCGAGGCCCAACACTAAATTCTCCACGATAGAGCTGAAGAGCAGCGACGGGAACTCGTGGTACAACGCCATGATCCTCGAAGTGCGAAAGCGGTGGAGCTCGGGGTTCAATTTCCAGTCGTCCTACACCTTTTCGCGCAACATCGACACGACGCAGGCCTCGACGTTTTTCTCCGACGCGACCAACGGGACGACGACCGCGTTCCCGGAATTTCCGGGCTTCGATTACAATAAGGGCCTCTCGGATTACCACGCCAAGCACAACTGGGTCGTCAATTTCTCGTGGGAGGTTCCCTTCGCGAAGAACGTCGAGGGCGCATGGGGCAAGCTGCTCGACGGGTGGCAGCTCGCGGGCATCGCCCAGATGCGCAGCGGCAACCCGCTCACGGTCTTCGTGCAGCGCAACCGCTCGCGCTCGCTCTGGTCGCCGTCGCTCGGTCCCGGCATCGGCTTCGACAGGCCGAGCCTCGCGCCGGGCCGGACCTACGAGGACGCGGTCCTGGGCGGCCCCGACCAGTATTTCGATCCCTCGGCCTTCGAGCTTCAGCCCGAGGGCACGCTCGGCAACATAGGGCGCGGCGCGCTCATCGGCCCGAACCTGCGGACCTTCGACCTGTCGGCCAAGAAGAAGACTCGCTGGGCGAGGCTGGGCGAAAACACGGACATCGAGTTCCGCATCGAGGCCTTCAATCTTTTCAATCGCGCCAATTTCGGCAACCCCGGCCTGCTCGCATTCGCCGGCGCGCCCGACCAGATAGTGAACGGGCAGAGGGTGCCCGAAAAGCCTCTGTCCTCTTTCGGGCGCATTCGCTCGACCGTCACGTCGAGCAGGCAGATCCAG
>DATLMR010000038.1:0-4582 GCA_035537555.1 Blastocatellia bacterium | reverse complement strand
CAATTTGCTGGTTCCAATGCTGGACAGTTTCTATAATGGATTGAAGTAAGGTCATAAGGGGTAGATTCCTTTCAAGATATGGTTGTCTTGTGAAATCTATTCCCTATGACCTCTTTCTGCCAACTTTCACTTCGCACACCCTTCCGGCCGCCGCCGCCCGGGAGTTTCGATGGATTGATCGTTTCAACGGGTCTTAAAAAGAGGGCTTACCCTCTTGCAGCCGCCCGCTCCAATTCATGCCGGTCCCAGTTGCCGAGCCTCGCTCCGGCTTCATAGGTGCTCTCCAGGAACTCCATCAGGGCCTTGTCGGGCGAGCTCGCCTTCCGCACGTCGTCGTAATAGAGCAGGAACTCCGACAGCTCGGTGCTGTAGAAAGCGCCCTCAGGTCCTACCGGCTCCTTGCTCAGGCCGGGAGGCTCCGGCGCGGCATAGCAGTAGAACGCAGGCGCCGTTATAGGGCCGCTGCCGGGCCAGAAGCCGCAGCTTATCACTTCGTGAGAGTAAGCCTCGCGAGTTATTGAGTCGGCCCCCGGCCGCTCAGGAGCGCGCCGTCCGGAAAAACGGGTTACCGCGTGATCGAAGCTTCCCCAGAAGAAATGCACCGGGCTGCTTTTGCCTATGAACCCGGACCTGAATTCCTTGAACACCCTGTCAACCTGCGTCAGAATTCGCCAGAACCGGTTAGCATATGCCGGATCGTACGAGGCGTGCTGGTGATCCTCAGCGAACGGAATGGGGTCGGCTACCTCATCCGGTATGGCGCGGATCTTTACCTCGATACCTAAAGAGCCAAGTTTCGCCATCAACTCGCGGTAGAAATCGGCCACCGGGCGCGGCTCCAGCGCAAGCTCGGCGCTCTGATCGTAGTCGGTCCGGATGGCGAGCCTGTGATCGATGAAATCGAATTCTATCTCGAACAAATTGTGCCCGTACGGCATGGGCGAAGTGGTCAGCCCGCGCGGGCTGACATAAAGTGGCGCGTGCCACCAGTGGTTCACGTGCGCGCTCTGTGTCAGGCGAATCTTTCCGACGATCTGGGTCCACATATGAAGAGTCGCGTAGGTATCTTTCCACTCTTCAAGGGGCAGGGCAGGCCATAGCTTCTCGCGGTCGGCCGGGCTCATTTCGTTGTAATCGACCATGATGATCTTCCGTTCGAATCAGAGTATTGCCGTCTTCAGCCGAACAACAGATACCATTCCGGCTATCTACAGCACAAGAGGGATGGATGCGGCTCATGTTAAATCTCCGCCGCGACCGGACGCCTTGACCGGCGCTTGCCTGGAAATATCCGCCCCACGGGAGTATCGTCAAGAGAGTCGGAAAGGAGCTTTTTTATGCTGGACCTGAGCACTGAATTCGGGGCGCACGTGGCTGGACGCCTCGACAAAGAGCGGATCATCTGGCTCGTCTCGGTCGGAGCCGACCTCACTCCCCAGCCGAGCCCCGTGTGGTTCGTCTGGGACGGAGAGCAGTTCCTGATCTACAGCCGCCCCGGCGCGCCGAAGCTTCGCAACATAGCGCGGAATCCGAAAGTGGCCCTTCACTTCGACGGCGACGGAATCGGCGGAGACATCGTGATCTTTACGGGCGAAGCGCGAATAGACGAATCTGCGCCGCCCGCCAACGAAGTCGCCCGATACGTGGAGCGCTATCGGGAAGGATTCACCCGCATTCAAATGACCCCCGAAAGCTTCGCCCTGGCCTACTCGGTTGCGATTCGCGTGAGGCCCTCGAAGCTGCGCGGGCATTGATTGTTTCCGGCTCGGGTTCGAATAAAACGGCCATTTCCGGAGGCTTCGCGCCTCGAAAGCGCGAGCCTCTCCCTTCCGCCGGAATAGTTGCTATACTTCCAGGGTGGATTGCTTGGGGTAAGCAACGAGTGGAATCATAAGGAGACCTGAATCTATGGCAAAGAATGTCGGAGCCGCAATGAAGGCCATGCCAATCAACATCGGAATAGAAGAGAACGACCGGCGCGAGATCGCCGAGGGACTTTCCAAACTGCTGGGCGATACTTATACGCTCTACCTCAAGACTCATAATTTTCACTGGAACGTCACGGGACCCATGTTTCAGACTTTGCACCTGATGTTCGAGGCGCAGTATAACGAGCTTGCCCTGGCCGTAGACCTGATAGCCGAGCGAATTCGCGCTCTCGGTTTTCCCGCCCCCGGAACCTATAAGGAGTTTTCCCGTCTCTCCACGATAAAAGAAGAAGACGGCGTGCCGAACGCCGAAGATATGATTCGCTTGCTGGTGGAAGGCCAGGAGACGGTCGTGCGCACAGCCCGCTCGGTCTTCCCTTCGGTCGAAAAGGTGAATGATGAGCCTACGGCGGACCTCCTGACCCAGCGCATGCAGGTCCACGAGAAGACCGCGTGGATGCTTAGAAGCCTGCTGGCCTCATAGAGAAGTGAAGGAGAGCGGAGAAATTAGAGATCATAAGATACCAGCGCCGATGTATCGATTTCGGGAGCGCGGCCGACGGGCCGACCGATGGCCGCGGCCATAGGACAAAGGAAATCCTGACGCTGAGAAATAAGCCCGCCCCCGGCTCGTCGGCCGCGCTCCCAAAAAAACGATCACAGGGTTAACGCTCGCCTTCCATGAATGGGGCGAGCGTATCGCCGGGCTGAAGAGGGGACTGGCCCGGCCTCAAGCTGTCTTGCTCTACCAGAGCTTCGAGCAGGAATTTGTACGTCTCGAGAATGTCGCGATGGTCCGGGCTGCCTCCCGTGTGCACCGAATAATAGGCTTTCGTCAGGCTGGCCGCCACAAGTTCGAGGTGCTGTCTTCGCTCGTCGATCATAAATCCTCCCGCCGGTTTCAATCAGGGCGGCTCGCTTTGTAGCCGCCGGAGACGTTCATAAATGCAAGGCTGGGTCCACATCCGTCGTCAGGTCGCGGGGGCCGGGACCGAAGAGCCTCCCAGCTCCCGCCTGACTCTGGGAGGCTGATTGCGAATTGCTTTAATGCTATTATCGCGCGGAAGATTTGCTCGGTTTCGCGCGCGGGAATCCCTCTCCATATCGAAGCGAGTGAGGACAGATTGAAAGCACTACTCTTCGGCCTTATTCTTTGCGTTACGGTAATGGGACAGATTGCTCAAAAAAATGAGCGGCCGCGCGCGCGCGAAGCCGGGTTGAAGGTGGGCGTGCTCCCGGCCGGCCCGCTCAACTCGATCACCGATGTCGCGGGCGTTCGCGTGGGGCACGCGACCCTCGTCAGCGGAGACGATATTCGGACGGGAGTTACCGTCGTGCTGCCGCACGAGGGCAATCTCTTTCGCGACAAGGTGCCGGGCGCGGTCTTCATAGGAAACGCCTTCGGCAAGCTCGCCGGCTCGACTCAGGTGAACGAGCTTGGCGAGATCGAGACGCCGATCCTCCTGACCTCCACGCTGAACGTCTGGCGTGTGGCCGATGCGGTAGTCGATTACATGCTCGCCCTGCCGGGAAACGAGTCCGTGCAATCGATCAACCCTCTGGTCGCAGAGACGAACGACGGCTATCTCAACGACATTCGCGGCCGACACGTAACCCGCGAGGACGTATTCCGAGCGATCAGGAGCGCCAGGGGCGGCGCGGTCGATGAAGGGTCGGTAGGCGCCGGGACCGGCTGCGTGGCTTTCGGGTTCAAGGGAGGCATCGGCACCTCTTCGCGCCGCCTGCCCGCGAGCCTCGGAGGCTACACCGTCGGCGTTCTCGTGCAGACGAACTACGGCGGCATTCTCTCCATCGCGGGCGTGCCGGTCGGGCGAGAGCTGGGGCGTTATTTCCTGAAAGAAGAGCTGGAGCGGTCCGGCTCCGACAAGCCCGTGAACGATAAAGGGGAAGAGAGGAAGACCGCAGGCCAAGAGCTTGCCCGGGGCGCTCGGGATGTGGCCGACGGCTCTGTAATCATCGTGATCGCGACGGACGCTCCACTCGATGAGCGGAACCTGAGAAGGATGGGAGCGCGGTCGATGATGGGTCTGGCGAGGACGGGAGCGGCGGGAACGAACGGAAGCGGAGACTACGCGATCGCATTTTCGACCGCCCGCGAAGTGAGGATTGGCGGAGGCTCTCAGACAGGGAAGCCTGGCCTTCGCGATGCGAACGTCGTCGGAAATGACGCGATGTCGCCGCTCTTTTTGGCAGTCATCGAAGCGACCGAAGAGGCGATATACAACTCTCTGTTTCGCGCCACGACCGTCACGGGGCGCGGCCGAACCGTCGAGGCCCTTCCCCTTGGGCAAACCTTAGAGATACTCCGCAAACACGGCGCGACCGGCGCGAAGCCGCTCTGACCCGATTGATGAAATTACGGGAATGCAAACGTATTATTTCTTACTTCCGCCCATCTTGTTTCGGAAACCGGGTGGGACTATAATGGCCTCGTCGCGGGGAGACTTACAGCTTCCTCGCCGAGGTCTCCGCGCACAGACGCAAAATTCACGTCCTGTTGAGCTCCGATCCACCCGTGCCAATTTGTAAGCCGGAGGAAGGTATGACCATCAAAGTTTCTCAGCCCCTCATTTATCTCGCTCTCCTATTTCTCTTCACTCCCGTTCTGGCCCAGAGCCCGCGTGTAGTTCGCT
>DATLMR010000037.1:0-3453 GCA_035537555.1 Blastocatellia bacterium | reverse complement strand
GGAGTGTAGGTGACGAGCAGGAGGCGCGCTTCCCCGGCCTTGCTGACCCCCCGCATCTCGAACGTCTGGGCCTCGCCCGCGAGCGCGCGAGCGAACCTCTCTACCGCGGTCTTCTTGTCGTACTGGGGGATGAACTTGCGGTAGTCGCTTTCCGACAGGTCCTCGCGCGAGTAGCCGGACAGCTTGATCAACTGCTCGTTGAACCAGATGAAACGCCCTTCGGGCGATAAGGCGAATATCGCATCGTTCGCGTGCTCGATCAGCTTTACGAGAAAGCCCCTCTGCTCGCGGGCGATGGCCTCCGCCGCGCGCAGCTCCGACAGGTCGCGCACGATGCAGACCGCGCCTATGCCCACATTCGACCCGATTGCTTCGGCCGCCTCGCCGGTCGGGGGCTCTTCGCCCTCCGTGAGGTCGCCGTAGAAGTTGGTTAGCGGCGCGATGGTGACGAGAACCGAGCGCTCCATTCTTTCGGGGACCAGCTCGAACGTCACCGGACGGCCGCTCTTTATGACCTGGGCGACGCGACAGCCATCGCCTTCGATCCCCTGAAGAAGGGTGCAGCACCGCCTGCCTATCAGGTCGGCCGTCTCCGCCCCTTCGAAGGCCGCCGCCGCTTTATTGGCTCTCCTCAGGAGCCCGCGCTGGTCGAAGATGAATATTCCGTCCGTAAGCGCGTCGAACGTGGCTTCCCATTGCACCTTGCCCCGCGAGACCTGCTCGAACAGCTCCGCGCGTTCGAGCGCGATCAGTATCTGCCCGCCCGCCGCGCGCATGACTTCGATCTCGTCACCGGACCAGAGCCGGGGCCGATCCTTCATCTTCGCCGTGATCGCCAGGCGCGGCCGATCCTTGAAATAGACCTGGACGGTGAGGAAGGCCCTGGCGCCCTCCGGGCGAATCATCAGGTCGAGGTACGGGGCGAATCGCGGGTCGCCCTCCGCGTCGTGGCACGCTATGACGCCTTCACTCGCCAGGGCCCGCAGGCCATCGAAGTCGCGGAAGTTGTAAGACCTGTTCGGCTTGCTGAAGCTCCCGTCGCTGTATTCGCACTCGACCGTCCACACTTCCAGGCTGTCGTCGGCTCTCGCTATCGATATCGAGTCCGCGCCCAGGTGCTCGCCGAGCTCGCAGGCGACGAGTGGGAATATCTCGTCGAGCCGGTTCGACTGGTTGATGCCGTGGATGATCTGGCTGATCAACGCCTCCATGCGGGCCGCCTGCTTGGCATCCTCGAAGAGCCTGCTGTGGCTGACGGCAACCTCTATCTGAGCCGTGACCGCTTCGACCAGGGCGATCTCGTTGGCGGTCCACTTGCGTTTCCGGTCCGTCTGACTGATCGAGAGAGTGCCCCAAACCGAATCATTTATCAGGATGGGACAGACGATCTGCGAGAGGCAATAAGGCTGTACGTGCCAACCTTTGACCGTGGCCGCGAGCCCTGGGTTGGCGGCGGCGAAGCCCCGGACATCGTCTATGACCAGGGTGCCGCGAGTCTCGTTGAGATAACTGAATATGTAGCTTTCAGCCATTATCGGAACGTCGAGCATCGATTGCGCCGGATCGCTGAGGTGTTCGGCCACGATCACCAGTTTATCGCCGGTCATTTTGCGAAAGCTCGTGCGGCTGGCTCCCAGCGCCCTGCCGACTTCTTCCACGGCGACCTCGAGGGTCTCGTTGAGGTCGAGCGAGCGGCGGATCGAGGCGACTATCTGATTGACGAGAGCGGCTCTGGTGGCCGATTCCCGGGCTTCCTTATAGAGCTCGGCCTGTCGAATGGCGACCGCCGCCTGCTCCGCGACCGACTGCAGCACGTCCATCTCCCACTGGGTCCACGAGCGGTGGTCTTCGCAGTGTTGAAGAACGATGAACCCGATGGGACGCCCGCCCAGGCGTATCACGGTGGCAAGCATGGACTTGACTCCGCTCCGGGTGAGGTATTCCTTGAAGAACGCCAGCCTCGGGTCGGCCCCCACGTCCTCCGACGCGATGGGGCTCCCGTAGGCGAGAAGCGCCTGAAGATGTGGATTCCCGCCCCCTGGAATCTTTCCGGGGAGAGGCGGCCTCTGGCGACAGCACTCCGACACGTATTCGTGTGTGACCTCCACCAGATCCGGCAGGGGGTCGGTCAGCAGGGCGAGCCTGCACCTGCACGCTGAGAGCGCCGCGCCGAGCTCGCTCACGATGGCGTTCAGCACCGCATCCGAATCGAGCGAGCTGTGAACGGCCGAGCTTATCTTACTGATGAGAGCTTCGCGCTCCTGCACGCTCCGCGCCTTCTCTCTCGCCTCGGCCTGCTGAATGGTCAGGGCGAGCAGGGAGGCGACGGCCTGCACGAACTGCTTTTCGTGGTCGGACCATCGCCGCCTCTTGTTCCGGTAGAGTATGACCGCGCCCATCTCGTGCGCCCCGAGGTTGAGCGGCGCAATCAGGATCGACTTGAGGTTCAGGCCGCTCGTCAGTCCTTCCAGGCCGCGCGAGAGCAGGTCGCCGATCTTCAGGTCGGCCGCCACGTCCCCGATCTCCGTCACCGACGACCGGTCGCCGATGCCGCGCGCGATCTTGACATCGACCAGGGCGAGGCGGTCGCGGCTCTCCACGTCGATGGAAGGGGAGCAGAAGGCCGCGCGGCTTCTCACGCCGTCCTTGTGCTGCAAGACTACCGCGCAGCGCACGGCATCGAGAGAAGCGCCCAGCTCGACCACGCAGGTATTGAGCACCGAATCGATCTCGATCGAAGAGACGGATGCCGTGCCGAGACGGTTGACGAGCGACCAGTAGCGTGAGGTGTCGCCGCCTTCGGAAAATAGTCTTCTCGTAATGGAAGAAACGATCGTCATAATGATTTTAATCGGATTCCGCGATGAGGGTCTTTTCGCTTTAAGGGAGCTTCACCGCAGGCAGGCAAGTCTGCCGGTCCGGCCTTCGCGCGCGCGTGTCAACCGCGATCTACATGCCGCGGTCCCCGCTCGTGAGCGGGGTTGAATACCGGCTCTCGCGGCCGGTTGCATCTTCTCTCATCATTAACCCGGGCTCGGTTGTCGCCTGGCGAATCTCCGCCCAGGAATCCAGCGGAACCGTGAGAAAGGCCTTGACCACTTCGGGATCGAACTGCTTTCCGGCGCAATGGGCGAGCTCGTCCGCGGCCGCTTCGATCGGGCGCCCCTTCCTGTAAGGCCGATTCGAAGTGATCGCGTCCACCGCGTCGGCGACGGCGAATATGCGAGCGCCGAGGCATATCCGGTCGCCTTCAAGCCGGCTCGGGTACCCGCTGCCGTCGTAGCGCTCGTGGTGCTCGGCGACTATCTGAGAGGCCCCCGAGAGAAAGTCTATCCCGTTCAATATCTGCGATCCGTACTCGACGTGGCGGCGCATGTAAGACCACTCCTCTTCGGTGAGCGCGCCGCGCTTGAGCAGGATTGCATCCGGCACGCCGATCTTGCCGATGTCGTG
>DATLMR010000036.1:0-11956 GCA_035537555.1 Blastocatellia bacterium | reverse complement strand
TCTCCGGTCCCGGCGTAAAGAGTCGAAGTCGCCTGATCGATGATGAGAGACCATATGTACTTGTCGGGAGGATCGTAGAAGATGGACTGGCGGCCGTCGGGAGCGATCTTATAAATCTTTCCGTCGGGAGAAGTGCCGGCGTACAGGTTGCCCTGCGAGTCGGTCGCGAGCGCCGTCACGTCGAGCTCGCCCGCGTCGTAGAGCAGGCGGCCCGCGCCGCCCGGCTCGACCTTGAAGATGCGCCCCTCGTGCCCGGTGCCAAGGTAGATATTGCCCGCGCTGTCGGAGGCGCTGGACCAGATGTATGCCTCCTTCGTGTCATATACGAGGGCGAAAGCCGGGGCAAGCATGATGGTGCCGTTGTCGGCTATGGAGACGCCGCGCGCGTCGCCCTTCACGATATCCTGTTGCTTGGAGGTTTCCCAAAAGACCGGGCCGCCGGCCGAGGCGGGGCCGGGCGCGAACGCCAGCAGAAGAAAGATAATAGCGGCCTTGATCGAGGCCGAACGTCTAAACATTCGAGAATTCCTTTCGCCGCAAACTCAAATCATCCGCCTTGGGCGGATGAAAAATAAGGCCCGCGACCGGTGCGGGCTCTTTCGGTTCCTGACATCGATCTTGGGGCGGGCGACCCTCGGCCGCCCGCCTCGCTTCAGCTATCTTACGACGTTGATGGTGATCGACTGTTGCCCGCTTACGATGAACTGCGAAGGCGGAAGCTCGCGCTCGGCGAGGGTCGCGACCGACAGGGCCGTGTAGCCGCCGGACGTGCGCTGCGAGCCGAGGGTGGCGAGCACCGAAGGCGGCAGCGTGGGCATCTCTTCGTTATTGACGATTGCGCCCGTGCCCGAGTAAATCGCCTTCATATAGAGCCGGTTGTTCTTCTTCAGCTTGTTGATCGCGCGGACGAGCTGGCCGAGGTCCTTGGGAACGAAGTCAGCCGACGGCTGCGAGCGCTCCGTCTGGTTGATCGACGCGCCGTCGCCGATGATGATGACCAGGGGGCCGGCCGGGGCGTCGGCGGGGATCTCGAACGGTATTCGCTCGACGAACTCGGCTCCGTTGTCGTTGCGCGCGAAGGCCTGAATCTCGATGCTCTCGCCCCTGCGCACTTCGGTCTTGTCGATCCACAACCGGCTGAGCATGCCGCTCGACCGGTTGTCGGAAGACGAGATTTCTACGTCGATCCCGCTCAGGTCTATGGCGTCGAAGCCGCTGTTGAAGATTATCGAGAGAGGCCGCTCGACCGCCGAGACCGCGAAAAACGACGCGCCGTTAGGCAGGGAGAAGCTGTTGTCGAGGACTATGTCCGGCTGGCCGTTTACGGATATGCGGCCGCTCAGCTTGATCGTCTGGTTCCCGACCTGTCGCTCCGTCGCCATTATCGCGGAAAACATCGCGATCTTCATCAGCAGAGGCGTGAGGAAGGAATCGGAGACGATCTCGAAATTATAGTCTTCGACCTTGTTGCGGCTGGTCCGCACCTTCATCCGAACCGGGACCATGCGCGGCTGCTCTCCGAGCCTTCCGAAGACGCCGGTCGACCTGTCCTGGCTTATAGAGCCGACAAGATTGCCGCCCACCGAGAGCTTGAACGAGTTGTTCAGGCTCGGGATGACCGTGACGACTGAGGATTCGGCCATCGGCCACGAGGTCTGTCCCGAGGCGAGAAAGGGATGGCCGAAGGCGTAAATGTGCTCGCCGTCCCTGTAGGTCACCGTGCCCGCCGCGTCGACGGTGAAGTCTCCGCGCACGAGCTGCACGCTCACGCTCGATCCGGGCGCGAGCGTCGTCTCGCCGAACGGCACCATCGGAGCCAGGCTCGACCCTCCGCCGATGCCCGCTATGGGCTGAATGCCGACCTTCTTGAGGTCCGAGGCGAACATATCAACGACGGATTGCGGAATGCCCGAGAAGGTGACGGGCGTGGCAATCGGCACGACGGTCTGGCCGACGTAAGGGATCATCGCCGCGCTGCTCGCCGCGCGCGCGCCGACCTGGGCCGTCACGACCTCGGGAAGGCTCCTGGAGCCGTTTTCAGCCGAGGACATCAACGTGTTAAAGCTGACCCGCGTGCTTGTGCCCGGCGCCGGGTCTTCGCTCCGCTCGAATATGTCGACCATATACTTGATCGGCTGAATCCCGGCGATCGGCTCTTTGGAGAAAGGAAAGGCGTAAGCGACGGCGCCCACGAGCTTGCCGTCGATGTAGACGGGGCTGCCGCTCATCCCCGCGAATACGCTGGTCCGGGCTACGAGCGGCCCGCCGAGCCGGGCGATGATTATGCTCTGCTTCGGGTTGTTCATCCCGTCGAGCAGTCCGAGTATCTCGACCTCGAAGCGCTCGGGCTTGCTGCCTTGAAAGACACTGAAGCCATAGCCCTTCATGCCGGGACGAACATCTTCGAGCGGCATGAAGTTCGCGTTGTTTAAGGCCGGCTTCCGGTCCGATCCGAGCGCGCTCGCGCCGGTCATGCCGGTCAACAGGCTGATCAAAAGGAGTGAGAGAAAAAATTGCTTCATAAGTTTTCCTGATCGAGAGGCTTGCTTATTCGGTCGCCATGAGTGTTGAGCCCTTAGTCTCCTGAAGAGCGCTCGCGGTTTACGGGTCGCGTCGTTGAATCTCATTGAGATGATAACTGCCCATAAATTTTGGTGTCAAGACTTTAGCCGCTTGTATCAGAAAGACAACACAATAACATTAACGCCGCCCCGCCCGTTTCGCGCCCGATGATCCCCGATGAAATTAGAATTGTCGATACAGGCCCGTTGCCGTAGTATCCTTAATGTCCCGATAATAATATATTCGAGCGGTTCGATTGGGACCGAAATAGACCCGGGCGAAGCGGCGATAATTTCCCGGCTGACTTTAATGATCGATATTCACACACACATTTTGTCGGAGACGGATGACGGCGCGCGCAGCCTCGATGAATCGATCGAGATGTGCCGCATCTCGGCGGACGACGGCGTCGAGGTGATGGTCGCGACCCCGCACGCGCACGACGGCGTGCACAGGACTCACGACCCGGCCTTCCTGCGGCAGAAGGTAGAGGAGCTGAACCGGAGGCTCGGCGGGCGCCCGAGAGTCGAGCTGGGCTGCGAGCTTCGCTTCACGCACGATGTGGTCAGACAGGTCTGCGTCAGCAAGAGCGCGCCCACGCTTGCGGGAGGCCCGTACGTGCTGGTCGAGTTCCCGCATACGGTCGTGCCGCCGGGCAGCGAGCGGGCGCTCTTCGAGTTGCTGAGCAACCAGATCAGGCCGGTCATCGCGCATCCCGAGCGAAATCACTCTCTGATGGCAGAGCCCGAGCGTTTCTACGAGCTGGTCGAAATGGGCGCTCTCGGGCAGGCGGACACCGGATCGTTCACCGGGCAGTTCGGAAAGAAGGTGAAGCAGACCGTCGAGATAATGCTTGAAAACGGGCTGCTTCACATGGTCGCGAGCGATTGCCACAATACTCGAAACAGGCTGCCGGGGATGTCTGCTGCCGTGGCGGAGATCGCGAAGCTCGTCGGCGACGATTACGCCGGAGCGATGGCCGACGCGAACCCGCGGGCGGTCATCGAAGGAAACTCGATCCCGGTGCGGCCCCTCGCCTCTCTGCCGCAGAAGCGCAAGAGGTGGTTCTTCTTTTAGGCGTTCGTGAAGGCTATCAGGCTCTGAAGCTTCGCCAGGGCCTTGCCGCTGTCGATCGAATGGGAGGCGGCGCGGACGCCCTCTTCCATATTCCCGGCTTTGCCGCTGGCCACCAGGCCCGCCGCCGCGTTAAGTAAGACTATATCGCGACACGGCCCCGGCTCCGCTTCGAGCACGCGCAGGATGATGCCCGCATTTTTTCGCGCGTCTCCGCCCCGTATCTCCCCGAGCGATGCGCGCCTCAACCCGAAATCTTCGGGTCGCACCGTGTAAGACGCGATCTGCCCGCGGTCAAGCTCCGTGACTTTGCTCTCGCCCGTTATGCTGATCTCGTCGAGCCCGTCGGCCCCGTGGACGACCATAGCGCGCACGCTGCCCAGGCGTCTGAGGACTTCGGCGAGCAATTCCGTGAGATGGGGCGCGTAGACTCCGATGACCTGAGTGTCGGCGCCCGCCGGGTTGGTGAGGGGGCCGAGCAAGTTGAATATGGTCCGTATGCCCATCTGTTTACGCGCGAGCGCCACGTATTTCATCGCTTCGTGGAGCAGGGGCGCGTGGAGAAATCCTATGCCGACCTGATCTATGCTTCGGGCGATGAGCTCAGGCGAGAGCTCGATCCTGACTCCCAGCGCCTCGACCACGTCCGCGCTCCCGCACTGGCTGGAGACGGACCTGTTGCCGTGCTTTGCGACGCGCACGCCCGCGCCCGCGACGACGAAGGCCGTGGCGGTCGAGACGTTGAAGCTGCCGCTCACGTCTCCGCCGGTGCCGCAGGTGTCGATCAAGGCTTCGCGCTCCGTGCCGCCGATCGCCGCGGTCACGAGCGACTCCGGCCGCACCGGAGCGGCTTTCCGGCGCATGACTCTGGCGAACCCGGCCAGCTCGTCAGCGGTCTCGCCCTTCATCCGGAGGGCCGTGAGGAGGGAAGCTATCTGCGCGTCCGTGCAGGCGCCGCTCATTATCTGTTCGAGGGTGGACTCGGCTTCCGCGTCCGTCAGGTCCCGGCGGTCGACTGCCTTCTTTATGGCTTCCGTAATCGTCATTCGACCTCAACCGTAGCACGCCGGACTGCTTCTGTTAAGCGCCTGCCCGGGCTGCCGGCAGGCAACTACCTGAGAACGATTTCAGCGATCTCTTCGGCCGACAGCGGCCCGCGCACGTAAGCGGGCCGCGTCCCTTTATCGTAGCGGCTCTCGAAGAGGTTATCGCATAACAGGTCCACCTCGCTCTGGAACGAAGCGTCCGTGGAGCGGAAGCCGTCATCGGTGAGCGGGCGCGTGATGGGGAGCCGCACGAGCAGGTCGTAAGTGTTCATCCACGATAAACAGTAAGCGCCGAGAGATTCGCTGTACGGGCCGGTCGCTCCGTACCGCCTGACGAAGTAGGCGAAGTTGTCCAGGACGGAGCGGTCACAGATGAGCACGTGCGCGCGAGGCGATTTCTCGATCTCCAGTTGTATCTGCCGCGCGATTATCCACTGGTAGGCCTCGCGAGTCGCCTGCTCGTTTAGAGGGAACGGGCACTCTCTGGCGATCTCGGTCAGCAACTCTACCGTCCCGCCCTTTCGCTTGATCATGCCTGCAAGCTCATAGGCTATCGTTGTCTTGTTAACGCCATGCGTGCCGACGAGAGCGACCTTGAACAAGCTCGACTCCTCCTTTTGGGTCGAAAAACTGGCTGCGGGGAAATAGAGCGCAGAGCCGGAAAAGCTCAAATTGTAGCAGCGGGCGTCAGCAAATCAAGCCCGCCGGAAAATATAATGTCTCCCGTGCCCTCGCGGCTTGATGGATGTAGATGCGCGGGGGCATACTACCCCCGCGCAACGAGATTGCCTGCCCGCCCCGGAGTGAGATGCCCTTACGAGCGAGCCTCTTTATGAGCGAACGTAGCAGCGAGGAAGCGAACACGCCCGCGCCCCATCCGAAAGGCTCTACGGGCGATTCCACCGGGAATCCTGCCGGTGATCCGTCCGGCTCGCCCTCCTCTGACAGAGCCTCGTCCCGCACGCGCGTGGCGGTCGTGCTTTCGGCCGGGTACTTCGGCTTCTTCGCGCACGCGGGCTTCATGCTTGCGGTCGAAGAGCTCGGCCTCGACTATCACGCGATTGCGGGATCGAGCGCGGGAGCGATTGTCGCCGCGCTGCACGGGTCGGGAGTGCCCGCGGCCGAGATAGTCGAAGTGCTCTCAAGCTTGCGCCGCAAGGATTTCTGGGACAGCGACGGCGTCCGGGGAATTCTCGCAGCGATCGCCAGGCGAGGGCGCGGCTGGACGGGCCTCCTGCGTGGAGACCTCTTCGAGAGCCTGATCGAGCGGCACCTTCGCGTGAAGACCTTCGCCGAATGCCCCCGCTCCGTCTACATCACCGCGTTCAATTTGACCAGGGGGATCGACGAGACTTTCAGAGCGGGCACGATTGCCGATAAAGTACGCGCCTCGTGCAGCTATCCCTTTCTGATGGCGCCCAAAGTCATCGACGGCCAGCATTACTGGGACGGCGGATTCCTGGCCAAGATACCTCTTGAAACCATGCTCGAGGCCGAGCGGCCTGACCGCGTATTGATACATTACCTGCCCGCGCGCGCGGAGCAGGTGAAGTTCGACGAGCGCAGGTGGTCCGCCTTCGCTTTGATGGACACCGCCCTCACCGCCGCGCGAAAAGAGATCGAGCGGCACCGCCTCAACTCGCTGGGAGAGGCCCTAAAGAGGATCGAATGGATAGAGCCCGAGGTGCCGCGTTTGAGCCCGCGTGACCTCTCAAAGGGCAGGGACGCGGTCGAGGCCGCATACCGCAACGCGCTCGCGCGATTGAACCCCCCCTCCTGAGCGCGCCCGCGCCGCAATTGTTGTAAGTTATTTACACCGCTTGCGCCCGAGCAGATTCATCTTGTTAAACGCGGAGACGGACGGTTATAATTTACAGTCGCTCTTTAACCCTCGGGGGCGGTAATGGGAGGGGCCTGAAGTCCTACCGATTAGCGGATTTAACAATGCAAGGTTTCGCCTGAAACGACTTCTATAGTTATGGCGGACCATAGATCGAGCCAGTAGGGTATCGGGAATTTAATGCGCGGCTTGCGACCCGTCGGCGGGGTGAATTGAAGATTCAAGGTCGGAACAGGGCGATTTGAAACGGTTTCAGTCCGCGCGAGAGCAGTCAAGGAGAATCATCTGATGAGGAAAGTGATCGCGTATTCGCTGACAGTAGCCCTCGCTCTGTCATGGATGCTTTTGCCCGGCCAGGCGGGATATTACGCTGTTCAGGCGCAGCAGGCAACGCCTGAGATCAACCGCATGTCCCCGTCTACGGTTACGGCAGGGGGGGCGACGTTCACCGTTAGGATCGAAGGAAGTAATTTTGCCCAGGGAGCAACCGTGCTGCTCGACGGCGCGCCACTCGACTCTTCAAGGACCAATAAGAAAGGCAAGCTGCTGTTGGCGGAGATCCCTTCCGACGCTATAGACAGCGTCGGCACGCATACGATACAGGCGGTCAATCCGGGCGGCGCGCCGACTGCTCCGGTCACGCTCACCGTGGTGGCGCCCGATGCGGAATTGCAGCTCAGGCTTCAGGGGAACGCCGTGCAGGAAGATATCAATCAGGTCCTGCTGGTCGAAGTCAGGGGCAGCGATTTCGGAGCCAATACCAAAGTGCTCATCTGGGGGCGTACCCCGGCCGTTACCAACGTGCTGAGCGATTCGCGCCTTACCTTCGAGATGCCCATCAAATTCACGACCGAGCCCGCCCGCATACCGATCCTCCTGCGAAGCGGGAACGGGAGGCTCTCGAACCTGGACATATTCTTCGTAGTTCCGGCCCCGGCGAGGCTAAATGCCCTCGACCCCGACTCGATCAAGGTCGGGGCGGAGGATTTCGAGCTCAAGCTCACGGGAGACAATTTCAATTCCGACGCGAAGATTCTCATCAAGAAGCCGAACGGAGAGATCACCGTTCTTGAGACGACGAAGCAGAGGGAAGGCAGGCTTGAAGCCACCGTTCCCGCTTCGTTCCGCTCCACTCCCGGCCAATTGATCATTCGCGTGGAGCAGAACGGCATTCAGTCCGCGGATGAAATTCTGACCGTCAGCCCGAGCGATGACCCCTTCATCTTCACCATCTCTCCCAACAAGGTCCGACTCGGAGAAGATAAAGAGAGCATAGACATTGTCGGAGCCAACCTGGGAAGCAAGGACGTGGTGCTGATCGACGGGCAGGAGGCCAGGGTCAAGAACGAGTCTCAATCCCGCATCACCGTCATCGTCACGGCCGAGCTGCTCAACAGCGTCGGCACCCACAATATTCAGGTCAGGGACAAAGAAGGCCGGGTCTCCAATATCGCTTCCTTCCAGGTGGTCCCGGACGTAATCGTGAGCACGGTCGCCGGAGCGGACCGCGAAGGGTTCAACGCCGATTCAGCCTGCGTCAGCCTTGACGACGCGCGGTTCCGGAGGCCGAGGCGAATGGCGCTCGGGCCGGACGGGCGGCTTTACCTCACCGACCAGCAGAACCACGCGATAAGGGCCATCGACTTCAATACTAATCAGGTCTGCACGATCTCCGGCACCGGACTTCCAGGCTACAGCGATTCGGGAAATACGGCCGGTTTCGCTCCGACCTTCTCCTATCCTAACGGGATAGCCGTGGACGGTAACGGCGTGATCTACGTGACCGAGAACGGCAACAACGTAGTTCGCCGGATCGTCGCAAACGCGGGCGCGGCCACGGTCGATACTTTCGCGGGCACGGCCAATACCATAGCCGATAGGGGCAGGCAGCGCCGCCTTAACAGTACCCTGGTCGGCCTCGACGGCTTCCGGGACGGAGAAGCGCGCGACTCCGCTTTCCGGCTCCCGGACGACATCGTCATCGCGCCCGACGGATCGTTCTACGTGGCCGATGCCTTCAATCACTCGATCCGCCGCATAACCCGAAACGGCAACGACGTGAGGGTGGAGACGGTCGCGGGCACGGGAGTGCCGGGCTTCGCCGACGGAGTTTCGGAGAACGCCAGGTTCAATACGCCCACGGGCCTCGCGCTCTCTCTCGACGGCAATTTTCTCTACGTGGCGGATACGGCCAATAATCGAATCAGGGTCGTAAATCTCCTGACCGGGCGCGTGGAGACCCTCGCGGGCAGCGGCAGGATCAATGGAGACGACGGCCCCGCGGGGCAGGCGTCCTTCATTCGGCCCGTCGGACTGGCTCTGGACCTGGACGGCACTCTCTACGTCGCCGAAGTCACGGGCGCGCGAATTCGCCGCATCGATACGGAAGGGAACGTGACGACTCTGGCCGGGGGCAGCAGCACCAAGTTCCGCGACGGCTCGGGCGCCAGAGCCACTTTCAATGATCCGAGAGGCATCGTTATCGACCGCCTGCACGGAATTCTCTATGTGGCCGATTACGAAAATTTCCGAATCCGGAAGATCGCTCTGCGTTGACGCGAGCCCGGAACCGGATCGCTGAGCTTAAGGGGCCGTCTGCCGAAGGCGGCCCTTTATTTTCGCTCCCGCAAGCCTTCCTGCCCTTCCGCCCCTGAGCGCGCACACATCTGCCGCAGTGCTCGAACGCGATGGGTCGTTATTGGCCGCGGTCTCGATCTGACTAGCTGCGATGCCTGTAGGTTATGCGTCCTTTTGTGAGGTCGTAAGGCGAAAGCTCGACCGTCACCTTGTCGCCTGGAAGAACCTTGATAAAGTTCTTTCGCATCTTCCCGGATAGATGCGCCAGAATCTGGTGCCCTTCGCCTATCTGTACTTTAAAGGTCGCATTGGGCAGGGAATCAGTCACCGTCCCGTCGACGGGAATCATCTCATCTTTTGGAATGGTAACACCTCCTTCCTTTTAAGCTCGGGCGAAAAAAACGCCATTAGAATAGCGCAACAACAGATTTCAGTCTATGAATCTCTAACTCCCGCCCCCGATCTTCGACTCTACGGCCTCCTCTTCAAGACCCGCCCGCGCCGGCTAAACTCCTCGTTCTAAAGTCTCAAGAAATAAAGTTGACAATATTGCGCTCATATTTTATGATCTATTCCGGCGAAGATTTAAGGCGAGCTACAGGGGATCAAAGGGCAGGGGGAGATGGTTCAATATCTAGTGATAAGCGAGGGGATTGATGGGGGTGAAGTTCAAAGATTACTACGAGCTGCTGGGTGTAAAGCGGGATGCGACGGAGGATCAGATACGGCAGGCGTATCGCAAGCTCGCGCGCAAGCATCACCCGGACCTCAACCCGGGCGACAAGCAATCGGAAGAGAGATTCAAGGAGATAAACGAGGCTTACGAGGTGCTCTCCGACGGCGAGAAGCGGAAGCGATACGACCAGCTTGGAGCGAATTGGAAGAACGGGGCTGACTTCAATCCTCCGCCCGGCTGGGGTCAGGTGAACGTCGAGTATGGAGACCTTAGCGACGTATTCGGCGGCGGCGGCTTCAGCGATTTTTTCGAGACGCTTTTCGGAGGCGGCAGGACTTCGGCCCGGCAGACACAGAGGCCGCGCGGCCGTTCGCGTTCGCAGGGTAAGGACACCGAAGCCGAGCTCTCCATATCGCTCGAGGACGCTCACCGGGGCGGCATTCAAAGGATCTCCATACAGGGGGCCCGCCCCTGCCCCGCCTGCGAGGGTAAAGGCACGACGGGCGGCGTAGTCTGTGCGACGTGCAGGGGCGCGGGCCAGGTCATGAGCCCCCGGACCCTCGATGTCAAGATTCCGCCCGGCGCGCGCGACGGCTCCGTGATAAAGCTCGCTCGACAGGGCGAACCGGGCCAGGCCGGGGGCGAAGCCGGAGACCTTTTCGTGCGGCTGAGGATCAAGCCCCACGCCCTTTTTTCGGTTTCGGGCGACGACCTTACGGTCGAGCTTCCCGTCGCGCCGTGGGAAGCGGTGCTCGGAGCCAGCGTCGAGGTCCCGACAATCGAGGCGAAGTCAATAGAGATGAAAGTTCCCGCCGCCGCGCAGGGCGGCCAGCGCTTTCGCTTGCGCGGCCAGGGCTTGAGCAAGCGCGGGGGCGGGCGCGGAGACCAGTACGTGAAGCTCAGGATAGTCGTGCCGGGCAATATTTCGGACCGGGAGAAGCGGTTATACGAAGAGCTGTCCGAAGCGAGCCGGTTCAATCCGCGAAGCGTGAAGGAATGATGCGGGGTTCTCAAGCTGGAAGGGAATCATAAATATGTAATGACCGGAGCTTGCAGCCGGGTTTTGGGAGGGAACGCAATGGACATTAACAGGTTTACCGAAAAGGCGCAGGAGGCAGTTCGCGCCGCTCAGACTCTCGCCACAAGGTACAGCAACCAGCAGATAGAAGTAGAGCACCTGCTGCTCGCTCTCCTTGAGCAGGAGGGCGGCCTCGTGCCGTCGATACTCACGAGGGCGGGCGTCAACGTCGAGCCCCTCACGGCGGCTGTCGAAGCCGAGATCAATCGAATGCCCAAAGTCACCGGCCCGTCAGGCCCGGTAGATCAGGTCTACATCACGGCGCGACTGAACAAGGCTTTCGTCTCGGCGGAGGACGAAGCGAAGAGGCTTAAGGACGATTACGTGAGCGTCGAGCACCTGTTGCTCGCGATCATAGATGAAGGCGGGCCCGCCTCGCGAGCTTTGAAGACCGCGGGCGCTTCGCGCGACCGCGTGATGCAGGCGATGGTCCAGATTCGCGGCCGGCAGAAGGTCACGTCGCAAAACCCCGAGGCCACCTACGAGGCCCTGGAGCGATATGGCCGCGACCTCACGAAGATGGCGCGCCAGGGTAAGCTGGACCCTGTAATCGGGCGCGACGACGAGATCCGCCGCGTCATTCAGGTCCTCTCGCGGCGCACGAAGAACAATCCGGTCCTTATCGGCGAGCCCGGAGTCGGCAAGACCGCCATAGTCGAAGGGCTCGCGCAACGAATTATTCGCGGAGACGTGCCCGAGAGCCTGAAGAACAAGCGCATAGTCACGCTCGACATGGGCGCTCTGGTCGCGGGCGCGAAATATCGCGGAGAGTTCGAAGAGCGGCTCAAGGCCGTGCTCAAGGAGGTCCAGTCGTCTGAAGGCGATATAATTCTCTTCATCGACGAGATGCACACTATAGTGGGCGCGGGCGCGGCTGAAGGGGCGGTCGACGCGTCCAACCTGCTCAAGCCGATGCTTGCGCGCGGAGAGCTGCACTGCATCGGGGCGACCACGCTCGACGAGTACAGGAAGCACGTGGAGAAAGACGCGGCCCTCGAACGCCGCTTCCAGCCCGTCATGGTAGATCAGCCCACGGTCGAAGACACGATCTCCATTCTCAGGGGGCTGCGCGAGCGCTACGAAGTTCATCACGGCGTCCGCAT
>DATLMR010000035.1:0-6442 GCA_035537555.1 Blastocatellia bacterium | reverse complement strand
CTTCTTTCAGCCGAGATGCATCCATAAGCCGCCCGCCCCCCGCGGGCCTGACGAAAGCCGTCATGCCATCTCCGGCCCAAGTTCCCGCCCCTTATCTTGCGGGTCCGTGGCTGGAGTGTGAGAATATTGCCTGAAGATAACGCCCGAGAGGTTTTATGAAAAAGAGAGTGAAGATCATCGGTGTCCCCATGGACCTTGGCGCGGGGCGTCGAGGCGTCGATATGGGCCCGTCCGCGATCAGGATAGCGGGGCTCAACCAGGCAATCGCCCTGCTCGGTCATCAGGTGAGCGATATAGGCAACGTACACGTCGCCCCGGCCGAGTCGATCCCGCAGGAGAGCGCCCGCGCGCGTTATCTGCCGGAGATATCCGCGGCCTGTGAAGAGCTCGCCGTGCGCGTCGAAGAGGCGCTCGAAGACGGCGCGCTGCCGGTCGTCCTCGGCGGGGACCATTCGATCGCCATAGGCAGCGTCGCCGGGCTCGCGGCCTACTACCGCAAGCGCAGCCAGAGAGTCGGCATCATCTGGCTCGACGCCCATTCCGACATCAACACCCCGCTCGACTCCCCTTCGGGGAACATCCACGGCATGCCGCTCGCCGCTCTGCTCGGGCACGGGGCGAAGGAGCTGACCGACGTGGCGGGGTTCGCTCCCAAGGTCCTGCCCGAAAATACCGCCATAATCGGGGCGCGCAGCGTCGATCCCGGAGAGCGAGAGATCCTGAAGACCCTCAACATTCGGGTCTTCACCATGAGCGAGCTTGACGAGCGCGGCATGGGGCCCGTCGTCCAGGAGGCCATCGAAATCGCCTCCCGAAACACGGCGGGAATTCACGTCACCTTCGACATGGATTTCATGGACCCCTTTTACGCGCCGGGCGTCGGCACTCCCGAGCGCGGAGGCGCGACCTATCGCGAGAGCCACCTTGCCATGGAAAAGATGGCGGACTCGGGCAAAGTGCTTGCTGTTGAGCTCGCCGAAGTCAATCCTTTATTCGACACAGCCAACCAGACGGCCCAGCTTGCCGTCGAACTGATCCTGTCGGCGCTCGGCAAGAAGATCCTTTGAGCTCACCGCGCGGCAGGCCATTTAAGAAAAGAGAGCGGACCTAACATTTGGCCAAGAAAATTAGAGTCGGTGTGATCTTTGGCGGCCGGTCGGGAGAGCACGAAGTGTCGCTCAGGTCGGCCGAATCTATCATCCACGCGATGGATAAAACGAAGTACGAGGTCGTCCCCATCGCCATAACGCAGACGGGGAGATGGCTCGTCTCCGGCAACGCGAACGCCCTCCTTCCCCAGGCCATAATGTCTTCGAACCATCACGAGCCGGTAGCGATCATCGGAGATCCTACGCGCCGGGGATTGACCCGGCTCGGCAACGATTCCGAGGCCGGGCGCAGCGAGGCCCTCGACGTGATCTTCCCCGTTCTGCACGGCACATACGGAGAGGACGGCACGATACAGGGGCTCCTCGAGATGGCCGGAGTCCCATATGTCGGCTGCGGCGTGCTGGCATCTTCGACCGGCATGGACAAGATCGTCATGAAGCAGTTGTTCGAGCGGGCGGGCCTCGAAGTCACGCCTTACGACTGGTTCTTGAGGTCGGCCTGGGAAGAGAACCCCGAAGCCGTGATCAGGCGGGTCGCTCGCGCGCTGGAATTCCCCGTATTCGTCAAGCCCGCGAACCTCGGCTCTTCGGTCGGCATCTCAAGGGCCGACGACAGGAAGGAGCTGCGCGAAGCGATCAAGGACGCCGCGCGATACGACCGGCGCATCATCGTCGAACGCGGCGTGACCGGGCGAGAGGTCGAGGTGAGCATACTCGGAAACGAGCGCCCCATCGCGAGCCTCCCCGGGGAGATCATAGTCGGCCACGAGTTTTATGATTACGAAGATAAATACATCGACAACAGGTCCAGGACGCAAGTCCCGGCGAAGCTGCCGAAGAAGATCATCGAGCAAATCCAGCGCGCGGCCCTCGTAGCGTTCCAGGCTATCGACGGCTCGGGGCTGGCGCGCGTGGACTTCTTCGTCGAGGGCAAGACGAACCGCGTCCTCATAAACGAGATCAATACGATGCCCGGGTTCACGACCATCAGCATGTACGCGAAGATGTGGGAGGCGAGCGGCATCGGGTATGGAGAGTTGATCGACAGGCTGATCGCCCTGGCTATCGAGAGGCATAAGGACAAGTCGCGAAACCTGACGAGCTACCAGCCGAGGCAATGAGAGGACCGCGAGGCTCGAACCCGGTGGGCCGGGCCCTTATCGGCGGCGCATATCAGCGCGGGGACTCGATGGCCGAGATCATCTCGCGGACCGCGCGCTCCATGCCGACGAGAGCCGCCCGCGCGACGACGTTGTGGCCGATATTCAACTCTTCGACGGGGTAGATTTCGGCGATGGCCGAGACGTTCCGATAGGTCAGGCCGTGGCCCGCGGCGACTTTCAAAGCGAGGTCGCCCGCCCTTCTCGCCGAGTCGGCGATGCGGCCCAGCTCCTCTTCCACTTCCCCCGCCGTCGCGTGCCGGGTCGGATCAGTCAGCTCGGCGTATCGCGCGGTACATATCTCGATCTGCCCCGCGCCCGCGCGGCGGGACGCCTCTATCTGCTCGGGGAGCGGATCTATGAAGAGGCTCACGAGTATTCCCGCCTTCGCGAGCTCCCCCGCGCACGAGCGAATCGCCTCTTCGTGCGCGACCGCATCCAGCCCGCCTTCGGTCGTGATCTCGTCCGGCCTTTCCGGCACGAGCGTAACGGTGTCGGGGCGGGTCTCAAGCGCGATGTCTAGCATCTCTCTGGTCGCCGCCATCTCAAGATTCAGATGGGTCTTCACGACTGCCCGCAGTGCCCGCAGGTCGTCGTCCTGGATATGCCGCCGGTCGCCGCGCAGGTGGATGGTGATGCCGCTCGCTCCGGCCAGGTCCGCGAGCACCGCCGCGGCCACCACGCTCGGCTCGAAGGTCCTTCGCGCCTGCCTCAAGGTGGCGATATGGTCTATGTTTACGTTCAGACGGATCATCGCTCGGGGTCACCCTCGGCGCGCCGAGGCTCAGGGCTGTTTTGCAGCGCTTTCGGCGGCCTGTTGCTCCTCGACAGGGTAAGCTTCGGGCGCGTTGCTGTAGCGCCCCCGGAGGTCGTTCAAGCGAATTCGAGCCAGGTCGATGAACATATTCATCGAATCGCTGAAGTAGCTGACCTTGCTCTCTTCGACATGGTTCCACTTGACCGGGACTTCCAGCAATCGCAATCCGCGCTTGCGCGCGATGTAGAGCACTTCCGGGTCAAAGCCGAACCGCTCGATCCTCTGAAGATGAAAGACCGGCAGGGCCGGCTCGCGCCGGAAAGCCTTGAAGCCGCACTGGGTATCTTTATACTTGAGGCCCGTGACGGCCCTGACGAAGACGTTGAAGGTACGGCCGCCCATCTCGCGGATGAAAGACTGGTGCACGCCCACGAGCTTTCGATTGAGCGCCCGCGACCCGAAAGAGAGATCGACGCGCCCTTCGGCGATGGGATCGATGAGCTTGGGCGCTTCGCCGATGGGCGACGAGAGGTCTGCATCGGTAAAAAGGACGATATCGCCTCGGGCGCTGCTGATGCCGCGCTTGACGCTGTACCCTTTCCCCCTGTTCGGCTGATTGGTTATCACGCGGAGCTCGATTCCGGCCGCGCGGTACCACCCGGCGCGGCTCTCGACCACCTCGACAGTCCTGTCCCGTGAGCCATCGTCGATGACGATGACTTCAGCCGGGTACCGCTCGGATGAGAGAAAATTCAGGATCTCGTCAAGAGACCGGCCGATCCTCTTCTCTTCATTAAATGCGGGAATGATTATTGACAGGAGCCATGCCATATATCTGATCGCGGCCCAAGGGGCGCGACGACTGAATATAGCATAAAGGTTCTTCGGCTGGTAGTCTTTCCTTTTCTCGAAGGCTCCTGTTTCCGCCGGGCCGCGTGAGATCGCCCGGACGGGGATGAAGGCGACCGGGCGGGCAGGTCGCTTGCCTCGAAAGTATTTTGTGTTAGAATGGAAATCGTTGGACGCACAACAGCTAACGGTTGTGCAGAGACAACGAGCACAGCCTCTCTGTACAGCAACAATCCGAATCGTTTCCAGAATGAGTAGGATGCGTCGACACGTGCCGGTCTATCGGCAACCCGTGAACCGAACCAGATCGGTCAGTCACATAGATGTAGTGCAATCGCCCGGGGGCCAAACGTCATGAAACAGTGTTTCGCTCGCTCGCTTATGGCTGTAGTTCTTGCAGTCACTTTATCTCCCATCGGCAACGCGGTTTCTCAGCAGGAGAATAAGAACACGTCGCAGGAAAGCCAATCTCAGGCCCCGCAGACGCCGCTCAACGAGGCGGCGAAAGCCAAGGCAACCGTCCCGACCGGCGCCCCCGACGACAAGACGACCGTCACGCGGCCCGAGCCGCTCAAGCCGGGCCGGGTTCTGCCCGATGACAAGATCGTTCTCAGCACGGGCATCGTGAGCCTTACCGTGACCGTGACCGATCCCTATGGCAGGTTCGTGACCGGCCTCAAGAAAGAGCACTTCGATGTTTTCGACGACAAGGTCAAGCAGGAGATCGCGCACTTCACGGACGACGACTCTCCCGTTTCGCTCGGCATAGTCTACGATGTCTCCGGCTCCATGAGCGCGCGCATAGGCAGGTCGATTCGCGCCCTCACGCGATTCGTGGAGACTTCGCACGACGACGACGACATATTTCTGATCGGCTTCAACGACCGCGCGAAACTGGTCCAGGACTTCACCACGTCGGCCGAGCAGACGCTCAGCAAGCTCATGTTCGTGCAGCCCAAAGGGCAGACGGCGCTCTACGATGCCGCCTACCTCGCGGTCGAGAAGATACAGCAGGGGCGGCACACGAAGAAGGCTTTGCTGGTCATCTCAGACGGCCAGGACAACAACAGCCGGTATACTTACAAAGAGCTCCGCAACAGGGTCAAAGAGGCCGACGTCCAGATTTACGCCATCGGAATCACCGACTTCAACGACTCCCTCTCCGGATTCGGGCGCGCCAACCTCGAAGAGATCACGCGCATGACGGGCGGCCGCGCCTTCTTCCCGAACGCTTACAACGAGCCGGAGCTGGTCGAGATCTGCACGCGAATAGCCCTGGAGCTGCGCCACCAGTACTCCATCGGCTTTTACCCGAGCGATCTCGCGGCGGCCGCCAAGTGGCACAAGGTTCAGGTCAAGGTGAATCCCCCGAAGGGCCTCGGCCGGCTTTCGCTCAGCTACAGAGACGGCTACCAGTCATTCAAGAAATAGCGGGCCGGACGGGAACGTTTCCGGCGTTTCGAGCGGTCTTCCTCACCAGCGGGCGCAAGCCCTCTTCAACTCCACGTTCTACCGGCAACGAATGAGCCTCATTCGCGCATCCCAGCCATTGTACTCGTCCGTTTAAAGAGTGAGAGGGCGGGCGGTTTTAAAAATCTGAGCTGCGGAGTAGAATTCTACTATGAGATTCTTACCGAAGAGGGTGTTTGCCGTCGTTGCTATTATCGCAGCGTTCCTGATCAATGGATTACCGTTCGGCGCGCGCGCGGGCGCGACCACGAGCGATACGGGGCAACAGCAGAAGCCCCAGCCGCAGAGCCCGCAGCCGCCTCGAAACCAGGAGCCTCACGACCCGGACGACTCGCCGATCCGCCTCGGCACGGAGCTGGTCGTGCTCGACGTGACCGTGGTGGATTCGGCCAACAAGCCCATAATGGACCTGAATCAGGACCAGTTCCAGATCTTCGAAGACAAGATCCCGCAGAAGGTCGAGTTCTTCACCAAGGAGCAGGTGCCGGTCTCTCTCGTCTTCACCATCGACACGTCGGGTTCGATGAGGGCCAAGCTCGACACCGTCATCAAGGCCTCGACCAACCTCATAAAAGCGAGCCGCCAGGGCGACGAGGTCGCCGTGATCGAATTCAAGGAAGAGCCGGTCCTCCTCGAAGAGTTCACAAACGACATCAACGACGCCATCTACGCCCTCGAAGGGATGGTGGCCCGGAGCCAGACGGCGATGCTCGACGCGCTCTACCTGGCCGCCGATTACGCGCATAAAGAGGGCAAGAACCGGCGCAAGGCCGTCATCATCGTGACCGACGGCGAGGATAAAGACAGCCAGTACAAGCTCGACGAGGTGGTCGATCACCTTCGCGAAGCCGACGTGCAGATATACCTTATAGGCTTCACCAATGACCTCGAAAAAGGCGGCGGCTGGGTCTTTTCAAAGAGCCCCAAGGATAAGGCCGAGGGGCTGCTGAACAAGCTGGCTTCCGAAACCGGAGGCCGGGCTTTCTTCCCGCGCGAGCTGTCGGAAGTACACACCATCGCTCAGCAGATATCCACCGACCTTCGCACGCAGTACACGATCGGCTACTACCCGACCAACACCAAGCGAGACGGCACCT
>DATLMR010000034.1:0-31282 GCA_035537555.1 Blastocatellia bacterium | reverse complement strand
GCTCGTGCGCGAGGATATGCGTGAAGAAGGCGTCGAACGAGATGTTCTTCCGGTCCGAAGGCGCGATGAGGAGGTTCGAGATCGGCACGAGCACTTTGTCGAACTTGGCCTGCTGCACGTTCTTGATCATCACGCGCTTGGAGCCTTTTTCCTGTACGACCTTTTCGTCATTGGGCAGGTTGAACGCGGCCGTCTGCACTCCCCGGTTGCCGTCGCCCGAGGCGAAGACCTCGTCGACGACGCGGATGGGCGCGGCAGCTCCGAGCTTCGGGTTACGGTAGCGCGGATCGATGGGCAGGTTGTTTTCGATCTCTTGAAGGTAGCCGCTGAATTTCGCGAGCTTGTCGGATTCCGACTGATCGCGAAGCGTGATGAAGGCTTCGAAGGAGGCCTTGTAATTGAAGAGCTCGTCCTCGTACGTTTCATAGGGGCCGATCGTGACTTCGATGGGAGAGTCGAGGTCCATCCATGCGACATCGCTCGCATAGTAATCGTTCGACAGGAATGCGTCGGCCCGTTTGGACAGGAAATCCTTTAGGGTCCGGTTCGTCGCCAGGGCCGCGGCTTCGCGCAGGAGCTTCGCCGCGGGTTCGAGGAACTCTCGGTATTCCTGGCTGTAGGGCACGTTCTTGAGCTTGCCGTCCGCCCCTCGCCTGATAACGTGGAAGAAGCCTGTAGCGCGCGCCTTTTCGTCTTCGGGCAATCCCGCGACCCATTTTTCAAACTCTTCCCTGGTCATGTCTTCGGGATAAAAACTGCCCCGGGAAGGCTTCTCGTGCGGCGCCCCTTCGACGAAGGGCTCGTTCTTATCGAGCCTGTCCCACGGCCCCATGTTTATCAAAAAATAATGAAAGCGCAGGCGTCCCTCGGGCGTCGTGTCCGCTTTCAGCTTCTTATTGAGAGCCACGTTGCCGCTCCAGACCTGGCGAAGGTATATGGGGTCCAGCAGCTCCGACGCCTGGATGATCTTATCGAGGGCTTTGCGGTCGCCCGCCTCCAGGCCGGAGAGATCGGCCGACACGGCCGTCGGGGCGAATCGCTTTATCTTCGCCGCGAGCGTCGCGGCAGAGTTCTTATCCTCTTTTACGGGCATCCGTGATTCCTTCCGATTGCGGGCGAAGCCTCCCTGTAGCACCATGCTGAATGCTACGGCAAGCAAGCAAGCTTTAGTTAACGATTTCATAAGCCACCATCCTCGATCATCTTCTATATTTGCGCGCCCGTTTCCGATGCGCGCGATCATCAAATTACCTTAATACTACGAGTTGATGCGCCCGATTCAAAGCGAGATTCCCGCGCCGCCGGATTATTTTTCGACCTTCGGCCTTCCGAAGATATTTAGGTGGAAATAAACCGGCGGTTGGTTTAGCATCACGACTTCCGCCCCCGAGATCACTTAAAGAGGTTCACTCAAAGCGCAACGGACCGGGAGGAAGTATGAGCACTGGCTTAGTCAGGAGCGGTTCGAGCCCCGGGCTCGGTTCTTTCGACCGCGCGCTCCTGTTCGTATCGATCGCCTGCGGGGCGCTATATCTGGTCACGCAGAGCCTCCGGCCTTATACGGGCAGCGTCGTCATCAAGCAGCTCGCGATCTTTCCGCTCGCGCTCCTCGCATTTCGCGCGCTCCGCGGGGGAGATGGCCTGCTGCTCGGCCTGGCGCTCGCCTTCTCCGGCCTGGGAGATATGTTCCTCGGCATCGAGGGGGAGAATCTTTTCACGTATGGCCTCGGCTCTTTTCTGATCGCGCACCTCTTCTACGTGGCCCTCTTCACGCGTAATCTGCCGCGCCCGCTCGACCTGCGTATGGGAAGTAAGCTGCTCATATTCCTCCTGCTGCTCTACAGCGCGTCTATGACGGCGTGGCTCGGGCCGTCCCTCGGGCCGCTCGCGGTTCCGGTCATCTTCTATATGAGCGCGATCTCGGCCATGTGCCTCACCGCTATCCTGGCCGGATTTCGCACTCGTCTCGTGCTCTCGGGCGCGCTGCTTTTCATGCTATCGGATTCGCTTATTGCCGTCGCCAAATTCAAGATGCCGATCGAGCACGCCAATTACCTCGTGTGGGCCACGTATTACTGCGGACAGCTTGCGATCGCAACCGGGTTCCTTCGGGAGAAGATGGGGTCGGGAAGGTAGATTTAGCGGAGACATCGACCAGGAGAGACTATTCAAATGCGACGCTTCGGTTTAACAGCCACGCTCACGCCCCTGCTTGCGGCAGCGGTCTTTCTTATTCTCGCCGCGACGCCGGCTTCGGCCGGGCAGACCGGCCCGGCCTCGCCTGACTCGGCAAGCCGCGAGATGGAGGGGAAACTGGAGGGAACATGGGAAGGCTCGCTCGCGGGCAGGCTGCGCTTGATACTGAGGCTATCGAAAGCCTCGGACGGTACGGTCAAGGCCGTCCTCGACAGCCCCGATCAGGGAGCCACGGGGCTGCCGGTCGATACGGTTGTCTTCAAGGACTCCTCTTTTTATTTCGAGATGAAGAATATCAAGGCCGTATACAGGGGCTGGGTCAGTCTCGATGGCTCGGAGATCGACGGGCAATGGGTCCAGGGGCTCAATCCCATCCCGCTGCTTCTTCGCCGGGCGGGCAGGGAGAGGGCTGCCAGGCCTTTCGCTCGCGGGCGCGTTCAACTGAAGCCCTGCGCGTCGAGCCTTTTGACAGGGGCCGCCGGGTGCGGCACGTATGAGGTCTTCGAAGATCGCAGCGCGCGCGCGGGCCGCAAGATCGCATTGAACATCGTCGTTATTCCCGCGATCTCCGACAACCCGGCTCCCGACCCCATCTTCTACTTAAGCGGGGGGCCGGGGGCGGGGGCCGCGACCACGGTCGCAAGCGCGGGCAACCTGCTGTCCGAGCTTCGCCGCGACCGCGAGCTCGTCTTTGTCGATCAGCGCGGAACGGGCGCATCCGCTCCGCTGCGGTGCGACTTTTTCGGAGACAAGGACGACATGCAGCCCTACGTCGGCGAGGCCCTGCCCATCGAGAAGGTGCGCGAGTGCCGCGCGAAGCTTGAGAAAGAGGCTAACCTGGCGCTCTACACGACTCCCATCGCGACGGACGACCTGGATGAAGTTCGCTCGGCGCTCGGGTACGGCCGCATAAACGTGTACGGAGGCTCTTACGGATCGACCGCCGCTCTGGCCTACGTCAGGCAGCACGGCGGGCGCACTCGGTCGGCGGCGGTGCTGGGAGTGGCCCCCGTCGATTTCAAGCTGCCGCTCCCCATGGCAAAGGGGATTCAGCACTCGCTCGGCCGGTTATTCGACGACTGCGCGAAAGACGAGACCTGCCGCGCGGCTTATCCGAACCTGCGCGCGGAGTTTGAAACGGTGCTGGCGCGGCTCGATAAAGCGCCGGCCGTCTTCGAGACCGTCAATCCGCTGACCCGAAAAACCGAGCGGCTCACCCTCACGCGCAACGCGTACATGGACGACCTTCGATTCATGCTATACCGGGTAGATGTCGGCAGCCAGCTCCCCTTGCTGATTCACGACACGTTCCGGGAAGACTTCTCGCGCTTCGCCGCCGTCGCCTTCCTGCTCAACCGCGAGACCGAAGCCGCCATCGCGAGAGGCATGCACCTATCGGTCGTGTGCGCCGAGGACGTTCCTTTCATAACGGAAGAGATGATCGAGCGCGAGACTGCGGGCACCTATTATGGGGCCTACCGAATAAAATCCTACATGAAAGCATGCGCGGAATGGCCGCGCGGCAAGGTACCGGCGGACTTCCTGAATCCGATCAAATCCGATGTGCCGGTACTGATGATCTCGGGCGACCTCGACCCGGTCACTCCCCCGTGGCTCGCCGAAGCGGCCGTGCGTCATCTTCCGAATGGCCGCCAGGTCGTCATTCGCGACGCCTCCCACTCCTCCTTGTCGGATTGCGCGCGAGGGCTGATATCGGAGTTCTTCTCGAAAGGGACGGCGAAGGGGCTCGACGCGTCCTGCACGGAGGGGATTCGCCGCCCGCCCTTCGTGGTCCTTCCGGGCGGCGCGCGGTGATCGAGACCGGCTCCGGACCGGGGGCGATTTTTTCGCCCTCATTTTTGTCCCGACCGATTGACAACGCTCTCTCATTCGTTTAGTGTGAAGGCCCGTGAAGGGGAAAGCAGTAGCGATAATCCCTGCGCGGTATGCCTCGACTAGATTGCCGGGTAAACCCCTCCTCCCCCTGGCCCATATTCCGATGATAATGCACGTGGTCGAACGCGCGAGCAGAGCGCGCATGGTATCCCGCGTCATCGTGGCGACGGACGACGAGAGGATCTTTCAAGCGGTCGCCTCGCACGGCGGAGAGGCGCGCATGACTTCGCCGCATGCCGCGTCGGGCACGGATCGCGTGGCAGAGGTCGCGGCCTCTCTCGATTCGGACTTCGTCGTGAACGTGCAGGGAGACGAGCCGCTCATCGACCCCGAAACGATCGACGCCGCCGTCGCCCCTCTGATCGAGGATTCGCAGATTCACATCAGCACGACCTCGGAGCCCATAACTTCCATCGAGGATGTATTCAACCCGGGCGTGGTCAAGGTAGTGACCGACCCGCTCGGCTTTGCGCTATACTTTTCGCGCTCGCCTATTCCCTACGTCAGGCCCGCCCCGGGCGTGACCCTGGAAGAGTCGTTGCGCCTCGACGCGCGCCTGTTGTCTAATTATAGGAAGCATTCGGGACTCTACGCGTACCGCACGGGGTTTCTACGGCAGTTCGCCGGGATGGAGCCGTCGCCGCTCGAACGCCTTGAATCGCTCGAACAGCTTCGCGCGCTTGAAAACGGTTATCGTATTCGCGTCGTACGGGTCGAGCACCGCTCAATAGGTGTGGACACCGAGCAGGATTACGAGCTGGTTAAAAGGTTTATAGAGGAGAGACCATTATGACTAAATATATATTCGTCACCGGCGGAGTAGTCTCGAGTCTGGGGAAGGGACTGGCGGCCGCTTCAATCGGGTGCCTGCTCGAAGCGCGCGGCTTGAAGGTCACTCTCCAGAAGCTTGACCCTTACATCAACGTGGACCCCGGCACGATGTCGCCTTTCCAGCACGGGGAAGTCTTCGTCACGGACGACGGCGCGGAGACGGACCTGGACCTGGGCCACTACGAGCGATTCACGCACGCGCAGCTCACCCAGTCCAACAACTGGACGACCGGCCGCATATATCTCTCCGTAATCAACAAAGAGCGGCGGGGCGATTATCTGGGCAAGACCATTCAGGTGATTCCGCATATCACCAACGAGATCAAGGATGCGATCCGGGCCGTGAGCGACGGGCCGGACGTGGTGATCGTGGAGGTCGGCGGGACCGTGGGCGACATCGAGTCTCTCCCGTTCCTGGAAGCCATCCGCCAGCTGGGCAACGAGGTCGGGCGCGAGAACGCGCTCTTCATCCACCTTACGCTCGTGCCCTTCATCGCGGCGTCGGGAGAGCTGAAGACGAAGCCGACCCAGCACTCGGTCAAGGAATTGCGCGAGATCGGCATCCAGCCCGACCTGCTGCTGTGCCGCTGCGACCGGCCGCTTCCGAAAGAGATGAAGGCCAAGATCGCGCTCTTCTGCAACACGCGCGAAGACGAGGTCATCACCGCGCAGGACGTGAAGACGATCTATGAAGTCCCCCTGATGCTTTCGAGCCAGGGGCTCGACGATATGATCGTTAAGAAGCTGAGCCTCGAAGCGTCCAACCGCGACCTGCGCGCCTGGATAAACCTCGTCGATACGATCAAGAGCCCTGAAGCGACCGTGACCATCGGCATCGTCGGCAAGTACATCGAGCTGGAGGATTCCTACAAGAGCCTGAACGAAGCGCTGATCCACGGAGGGGTCGCCAACCGCCTCGGCGTGCAGATTCGCTGGATGGAATCGGAGGTGCTGATGGACGATCCGAGCTGGGAGGAGCGCCTGCGCGATTTCGACGCGATACTCGTGCCGGGAGGGTTCGGCAAGCGCGGCATCTCCGGCATGCTTCGCGCCATCGGCTACGCGCGGCGCGAGCAGACTCCGTTTTTCGGCATATGCCTGGGGATGCAGTGCGCGACCATCGAATTCGCGCGCAACGTCTGTAATCTGGAAGGCGCGGACTCGACCGAGTTCGACGACGACGCCCCGCACCCGGTCATCTTCAAGCTGCGCGATTTGATAGGGGTCGAAGCCATGGGCGGGACGATGCGGCTCGGCGCGTACCCGTGCAAGCTGAAGGAAGGGTCGCTCGCCCGGGAGGTCTACGCGGGCCGGGAGATCAGCGAGCGCCATCGCCATCGATTCGAGTTCAACCCGCGCTACGAAGAAGAGCTGAGCCGCGGCGGGCTCGTCTTTTCAGGCAAGTCTCCCGACTCGAAATTCGTAGAGATGGTCGAGCTGCCGGACCACCCGTGGTTCCTCGGCTGCCAGTTTCACCCCGAGTTCAAGTCGAAGCCGCTCAGCCCCCATCCGCTCTTCGTCTCCTTCATCCGCGCGGCCTTCGAGCACCGCATGCGAGACGAGGCGATGAAGGAGCGCGACGACGCCCCGTCCCTTCACGAGAAGATGGCCGAAGAGCACGGCTGGAAGATCAGCGCTTCGGGCACCGACTGATCCACCGTTTCGAGATCCTGGCAGACGCTTTTGAGAGATCCGATAGTCCGAGGTGTTTCTGATGGCTAAGCCTGTTCGTGGAGCGATCCTGGATGTTGACGGCACGCTTGTAGACAGCAACGACGCGCACGCGCGCGCATGGGTCGAAGCCCTCGCCGAGCATGGAATCGCGGCGGAGTTCGAGAAGACTCGCCGGCTCATAGGCATGGGAGGCGACAATCTACTGCCCGAAATCGCGGGCATCGAGGAAGATACTCCGCGAGGCAAGCAAATAAGCGAGCGGCGCGGCGAGATCTTCAAGGAGAAATATCTTCCTTCCATCAAGCCTTTGCCCGGCTCGAGAGAACTCTTGAAGCGGATGAAGGAGGAGGGCTTGAAACTGGTCGTCGCCAGCTCGGCCAAAGAAGACGAGCTTAAGCCCCTGCTCGAAATCGCGGGCGCTACGGACCTGATAGAAGAGAAGACCTCCTCCGATGACGCGGAGAATTCCAAGCCCGACCCCGATATAATCCATGCGGCACTCGACAGCGCCGGGCTCTCGGCCGAAGAATCGATCATGCTCGGAGACACGCCTTACGACATAGACGCGGCGCGAAAGGCCGGAGTCTCCGTGATCGCCCTGCGCTCGGGCGGGTGGAAGGACGACGAACTGACGGGCGCGGTCGCGGTCTACGATGACCCGGCGGACCTGCTCGCGCATTACGACGAGTCGCCTTTGAAGCGATCGTAAGGGCGACCGCGTATGGCGGGCCCGGGGTGTCGCGAGCCCGGCGCGGGCTTGCCCCGATTTGATCGGCCCGAGAAGAACCCATGTCGAAATCAGAGGCGGTATCGGATTGGCATCGAGAGCTCAACGACCTGATGCGAGCGGTTGCGGGCGCGTTCCTCTTCGGCGCGCCCTTCCTCTACACGATGGAGGTCTGGTGGAAAGGGAATTTCACTTCGCCTCCGCGAATGCTCTTTGCGCTGGCCGCGGCCTACGTGTCGCTCGTGGCGCTGAACCTGAACGGCGGATTTCGCACGCGGCAGCCGCGCGCGTGGAACCGGATATTGGGCGACAGCGCCGAAGGGCTCGCGGTCGCCCTGGCGTCGGCCGCCTTCAGCCTGGTGCTGATAGGCATCATCAGGTTCAACGAGGGGCTCGAAGTCATCATGGGCCGCATCGTGATGGAAGCGGTCCCTTTCAGCATCGGCGTAGGCATCGCGAGCAACTTTCTCAAGAAGCAGGATGAAGAGGGCGGCGGCGGCTCTGACGGCTTGCCCGAAGAGAGGGCTCAGGACTGGAGCTCCGACGCCTGGCGAGGGACCCTGGCCGACGCGGGCTCGACGGTCCTCGGCGCGACCATCATCTGCTCGTCGATCGCGCCTACGGATGAGATACCGATGATCGCGGCCGGGCTCTCGTCTCCCTGGCTGCTCGTCATGATCGGCGCGTCCCTGCTGCTCTCTTACATAATAGTCTTCGAAGCCGATCTCGGCTCTCAGTCGAGGCGCATGACGCAGACCGGCATCTTTCAAAGCCCCATAAGCGAAACGCTCGCCTCTTACCTGCTCTCGCTCCTCGTCGCTTTTCTCACGATGTGGCTCTTCCAGCTCGTGCGAGTGGACGATCCTTTGAGCCAGTGGGTCAACTACACCATAGTTCTCGGGCTCCCGGCCACCATCGGCGGGGCGGCGGGGCGGGTGGCCTTATGAGCGTGAAAGAAGAGAAGCGCAAAGAGCAGTCGAAAAAGCGGGGTGAAAAAGACCCCGGCATCGCGCCGCGCAGCCGGGCCGAATGGGTCTCGCTCCTCGTCGCCCTCCTGTTGCTCGCGCTCGTGGTCGGCACGGTCGTCGCGATCTGGCTCGACCCTTCGGCCGTGCCCGCGCGGTTTCGCGTCGCGCGCGGCGCGGTCCGAGTCGAAGGAGAGCTGTTTTACCTGCCCGTCGTCGTGAGCAACGACGGCGACGCGACCGGCGCGCAGGTGACCGTCACGGGAAAGCTTGAGGCGGACGGAGAAGAAGAAGAGGCCTCGACGACCTTCGACTTCGTTCCTGGCCATTCACAGGTCGAAGGCTCGTTGATCTTCGGGAGCGATCCCGTCTCGGCGGACGTGCGCGTGACCAGCTATCAGAAGCCGTGATCGAAGCGCGCGGACCTCCCGGGTGCCTCATCCGGTTGCCGTTCGCTAAAAACTCTGGTGGCCCCGGGACCTTCTGTTATACTTTACAACTGCAATGACCACCTGCTCGGTATGCAATCAAGTTTCGGATATCCTCAGGCTCTTGAAGTGCCCTGTGTGTTTCAAGATGGTGTGTGAAAAGTGCGCCGTGAGGCAGTACTCGCACATGCTCTGCTCGAATACCTGCGCGAAGTTGTTCTTCTTCGGCACGGGAGACGAGTGATGGCCGCGCGGTTTCATCATGCGTAAGGAGTCGCGATAATGAATCTCATACAGAGGCCCCGGCGGTTGCGTCGCACCGAAGCTATGCGAGCGCTCGTGCGGGAGACACGCCTGACCCCGGACGATTTCATCTACCCTCTCTTCGTCTGCGAAGGAGCAGGCGTTCGCCGCGAGATCGGCTCGATGCCGGGTTGCTTCAACCTCTCGGTGGACGAGCTCGTCAAAGAGGTCGAAGGCGCGCGCAAGGTCGGCGTGCGCTCGGTGATTTTGTTCGGGGTGCCTGAAACGAAAGACTCCGTGGGCAGCGGCGGCTATGCCGAAGACGGGATAACCCAGCGCGCCATCCGCGCGCTGAAGCGCGAGGTCAAAGACGTCGTCGTCATGGCCGACAACTGCCTCTGCGAGTATACGGACCACGGCCATTGCGGCGTGATCGAAAACGGCGAGGTGCTCAACGACCCGACCCTCGAATTGCTGGCCCGCACAGCCGTCTCCCAGGCCGAGGCGGGCGCTGACGTCATCGCGCCTTCAAACATGATGGACGGATTCGTCGAGTCCATACGCGGGGCTCTGGACGGTTCGGGCTTCGAAAACATTCCGATCATGTCTTACGCCGTCAAATACGCTTCCGCTTTTTACGGCCCTTTCCGCGAGGCCGCGCAGTCGGCGCCCCAGTTCGGGGACCGCAGGGGGTACCAGATGGACCCGGCCAACGCGCGCGAGGCTATGCGCGAGGCGGAGCTCGATTTCGAGCAGGGCGCGGACATATTGATGGTAAAGCCCGCCCTCCCTTACCTGGATATAATCCGCGCCGTGCGCGAGCGTTTCGACGCCCCCCTCGCCGCCTATCAGGTATCCGGCGAGTACGCGATGATAAAGGCCGCGGCTGCCGCCGGGTGGATCGACGAGCAGCGCGTGGTCATGGAATCGCTCGTCTCGATCAAGCGGGCCGGGGCCGATTTGATCCTCTCTTATTTCGCGCGCGAGGTGTCGGCGCAACTGGCATGACGCGCGCGGCGATCAGGCGAACGCCTTTCGCCTTACCTCACCATCATCGGGAGCTTGAATTGATTAGATCCACGCTTGCCGCGCGCGCCCTCAGCTTTTCGCTATCGCTCGCTCTTCTCCTGCTCGCGCAGCCCTTCGCCTCGCGCGCCGCGAGCGGCCCGGCCTCCGGCCGCCAGGCGTCCGCGCCCGCGCGCGAAGCCCCGATAAACGACCTCGATACTCTTCGCGCGCGCATAAACGCGGTGATCTCGCAGCCGCGCTTCGGGGCGGCCGCATGGGGAGTCAAGGTCATCTCGCTCGACACGGGAAAGCCGCTCTTCGATCACAACGGCGGGAAGTTCTTCGCCCCCGCGTCGAACGCAAAGCTTTATACTTCGGCGCTCGCCCTCGAGTACCTCGGCCCCGACTACCGCTTCACGACCTCTCTTTACTCCACGGCCCGCCCCGGCTCTTCCGGAACACTGAAAGGCGACCTCATAATTTACGGCCGGGGAGACCCGAGCATGTCGATGAGGTTCACGGGGGGCGACTATTACGCGGCGCTCGACCCTCTCGCCGGGGCGCTCGCCCGCGCGGGAGTGCGGAGGGTCGAAGGCGACCTGATAGGCGACGAGAGCTTCTTCAAAGGCCCGCCTTTCGGGTGGGGATGGCAGTGGGACGATCTTCAATGGAGGGACGGCGCCGAAGTATCCGCCCTAACTTTAAACGACAACGTTATCGACCTCGTGGTGAGGCCCGCGGATCGCCCCGGCATCCCCTGCCGCGTCACGACCGAGCCCCGGGACGCGCTCGTTACGATAATCAATCGCACGCAGACCATGCCCCGGGAAGGCGAGTCTAATATCTCCGTTTACCGCCCCGTCGGAGAGAACATCATCTACGTTTCGGGCCGCTACCCGGTCGGCTCGGCGGGTTACACGGGCAAGGTCGCCATTCACAATCCCTCTACTCTGTTCGCGGCCTCCTTCAAAGAGGCTCTGGCGCGCCGGGGCATCACCGTCACCGGCCGCGCGCGCGCGATCGATTGGAAGTACCGCGAGGTCACTCCCCTGGACACCTCGAAGGTGGTGGAGCTGGGCTCCGTCCAATCGCCGCCGCTCAAAGATATCCTGCGCGAAGTTCTCAAGCCGTCGCAGAACCTCTACGCGCAGCTACTCCTGTTGCAGGTGGGCGCGAGCCCCGACAGCCCTCAGACGGAATTGACGCAGGCTCACGGCGAGGCGGAGACGGAGAAGACGACGGAGGAGCGCGGCGTCGAATTCATGAACAGATTTCTGGAGAAGATAGGATTAAGGAAGGGGGAGGTCGTGATAGAAGAAGGCTCCGGCCTCTCGCGCGGCAACATGATAACGCCGTCCGCCACCGTAGAGCTTCTGAAGTTCATGGACAGGCACAAATGGGCCGGTATATTTCGCGACTCGCTGCCCGTCGCCGGAGTGGACGGCACCTTGCAGAATCGCATGAAGGGCACGGCCGCCGCCTCGAACGTTCGCGCCAAGACGGGCACTTTGCGGTATGTCTACACGCTCTCGGGCTACGTGACCTCGGCCGCGGGCGAACGGCTCGCCTTCTCCATCCTACTCAATAACTATTACAACTCCGACCGCTCCGTCTCTCCCCGCGACGACATAGACGCGATCGTCATTCTGCTGACGAGCCTCGCCGTGCGAGGGTAGCTCTCCGTTCTTTTATAAGCTTCACCCGGCGACCGCGCGCCAGTAATCGAAGAATCGCGCGGTCAGATCTATATAGTCCATGAAGCGGGGAGCCTCGGCTTTGGAAACAGAGGTCAGGCTGCCCGGAGGGGGAGGTGGTGCCGGGGCCACTATCACGATCGTGATCGAAGGCGAATTAAAATTTCTGAATTCGGCGTCCGTCAACCGGATCGTGAAGATGAAGGAGCCGCTCTGAGTCGGCTTGCCCGAGATCAGCCCCGTGCCGGAGTTGATCGACAGCCCCGCCGGGAGGGCTCCCGAAGCGACGCTCCATACATAAGGCGCGGTCCCGCCGGAAGCGGTGAGCTGGCGCGTGTAATCGACGTTCACGGTCCCCTGCGGCAGGTTCGTCGCGTTGCCGATCGCGAGCGGCTGGATCACCCTCATGCTCAGCTCTGACGTGACGCTCGCGCCCGCCGAATCGGAGAGCCGGACGGTGAAGACGAAGGTGCCTGTCTGCGTCGGCCGGCCGGAGATTATTCCCGTGGAGGGATTCAGCGACAGCCCCGGCGGCGGATTCCCGCTCGCCAGGCTCCATGTTCGCGGGGGCGAGCCGCCCGCGGCCAGGAGCTGGAGCGAGTAATCGACGTTGAGGCTCGCCTCCGCTTGCTCGCCGCGGCTCACGATGATGAGCTGTAGGACGTCCGGGTTGATCGTGAGCGAGTAGCTGGCGGAAGCAGTTGCCCCGGCCGAGTCCCTCACGCGAACGCTGAACGGGAAGATGCCGAAGACGGAAGGCGTGCCGGAGATGAGGCCCGACAGGTTCAACGAGATGCCCGGCGGCAGGGCTCCCGAGCTCAGCTCCCACGTGTAAGGCCCGATCCCGTTTATGACCATAAGCTGCGTCGAGTAGAAGTCGTTCTTCTTTCCGCTCGGAATGGCGGCCGTGGTCACGGCGAGGACCTGATTCTGCACGATGACGGGCCGGTTGCCGACTACCGTCGCGTTGCCCGACGCGTCCAGTATGCGGACCGATATGCGGTGGTCGCCGTTGCTCAATCCTCTCGTATCGATGGCGAAGCTGAAGCCCGAGTTGCCGCCGTTCGGGAAATTCCCCCATATGACGGCCACGTCCGGCCTCGGCAGCCCGTAGATGGCCTGCCCGACTTTCTCTCCGTCCACGAGCACTTCGATGAGAGTCACGCCCGTGTTGTCGAGCGCCCAGCCGGAGCCGGTCGCCACGTTCGTAAGGGTCGAGCGGAAGCCCGGCGTCTCCAGGTCTCCGAACGGCACGATCTTATCCGCGGGCTTGATATTGATCGCCAGAGTGCGCGACACCGTCTGCTGCGCCGAGTCGGTCACGCGGACGACGAAGACGCTCAGGCCCGGAACCTGCGGCGCGCCGGAGATCAGGCCATCAACAGATAGGTTCAATCCCGATCCGATATTGCCGCTAACCAGGCTCCAGGAATAAGGCGCCAGCCCGCCCGAGGCCTGGAGAGTTTGAGAGTAAGGCCGTTCGGCGAAAGTCTCCGGGAGCGAAAGGGTCTGGATGACGAGCGGCGGCGGCGGCGGGACGACCACTATGAACAGAGACTTTGTGGTGGCCGTGCCGAGCGAATCCCTCAGTCGCACGATGAAGGCTACCGACCCGATCGTGGTGGCTCGCCCCGTTATGGCCCCATCGGGAGCGAGCGTAAGCCCGTCGGGCAGCGCGCCCGCGTCAAGTACCCACGTGTAGGGGGCGACTCCGCCATTGGCCTGGAGGGCCGTGTTGTAAAGCACCGTCTGTGTCGCATTCGGGAGCGTCTCCGTGCTTATCGCGAGCGGAGCGGGAGGCGGCCCGACCTCTATTGAAAGCGGCTTTGTCGCGCTCTTGGACGTGGAGTCTTTCACGTTGATCGTGAAATTCGACATGCCCTGAGTCGTCGGCGTGCCGGACAATATCCCTTGCGGCGACAGGGTGATGCCCGGGGGGAACGCGCCGAACTTCGCCTTCTTCTTCTTGGCCCAGGTGTAAGGCGCGTTGCCGGAAATCGCTTTGAGCTCGACGCTGTAGGGAACTCCCACGGCCGCCGGAGGAAGCAGAGTTTGATTGAGTATGGTCAATTGCGACGCGGGGTCCACGTCGATCGAAAGCGATTTGCGGATCGATTGCCCGCTCTGGTCCCTGACCTGCACCTCGAAATCGAATTCTCCGGAGGCGAGAGGTCTCCCCGAGATTACTCCCGAATCGCCAAGCACTATGCCGGCTGGCAGGGCGCCCGAGGTCAGCTCCCAGGTGTAGGGCGAGCTCCCCCCGACAGCCTCCAGCGCTTCAGAGTAGTTCTGACCGACGACTCCGTCCGCAAGCGAATCGGTCGAGATGGAGAGCTGGACCGAGACGGGATTGACGACCATCGAGATGGTCGCGGTCTGGCTCGCGCTGGTCGCGTCGGTGATCTTCAGGACGAAGCTCGACGAGCCCGCGCGATCCGGGATGCCGGAGATGGTGCCGCTTTGATTGAGGACCAGCCCTTCTGGCAGCGTGCCCGATTGGATGGACCACGTGTAGGGCGTCTGCCCTCCCGAAGCGCCGAGCGTCTGGCTGTAGGGCGTGCCGACCGACGCTATGGGCAGTTGCCGGGTCGTGATCGTCAGAGGCGCCGCGGGCTTGACCAAAAGCGACAGGGCCTTAGTCGCGCGATTGTTGTTCGAGTCGGACACGCGCGCCACGAAGTTGTAGGTTCCGGCGGTCGTTGCGATGCCCGAGACGGTGCCTGTCTGCGAGAGCGTGAGCCCCGGAGGGAGCGAGCCGGTCTCTATCACCCACACGTAATCTCCCGCGCCGCCCACGGCCGTCAGGGCCCTGCTGTAAGAGACATCGACCGTCGCGTCGGGCATCTCGGTGGTGGAGATGCTGAGCGAAGACGGGGTTATCGGTGTGATAACGGAGGCCTCGCCTGAGAAGGGGGATGACCCGGTCAGGTTGAACGCGCGCACGCGGTAGGCGTACGCGGTGTTGGGCAAGACCGTCGAGTCGCTGAAGCCGGGCGAGCCGGTGCCCGCCGCGCTGACTACTCCGATCTGCGCGAACTCGGCGCTCGATCCTCCCCGCCTCTCTACCTGAAAGCCGTCGGCGGCCCCGGACGTATCTCTCGAAGTATCCTGCCAGATGAGATTCACCACCGTGGGCGAGGCGGCGGTGGCCACAAGAGAGACCGGGGCTGAAGGCAAAGGCTTGGGCACGGACGTGGCCCAGCCGATCTGCGCGACCGTGAAGGGGCAGAGGGCGGGCTCGTTGAGCCGCATGATGCAGGCGGTCGCGCGCGCGTTGCAGCTCAGGTCTTCGCAATTCCCGTTCTTCGCGGCGGGCCTCACCTCCGGCGCGCAGCTACAGCTGCAACTCTGGAAGCCGGGCTGAGAGTATTCGTCGCAGGCGAAGAATATATGTCCGATTTCGTGGCTGACTGTCTGATTGATCGCCCACCCGTAGCTCCGGAAGAGCATGTTGGTGTGCGGCCCTCCGATGTAGGCCCAGGACGCGCGCCCGTCCGCGAACGAGGTTTGAGCGGGCGCCGGGTTGTAGGCCATGAAGATCGAGAGAGCCCAGTCGGTGTGATTCTGCTCTCTTAATACCCGGTTGAAGGAGGCGACGTTGACGAACGCGTCGGTCGACGTTCCCCCGAGGTTCCTCATGATGTGGTTGATCCAGAGATTGGCGTTGCGCCCTTCGCGGAGGGAGGGCTCGTAGGGGACCTGCGCCGCCGGGTTATTCGGAAGAAACGGGACCAGAGTGAACTGCAGGGGGCGAGAGAGACTGAATGCCCTCGATTGATCCACCCACCAGTTCAGCCCCTGGATTATCTGGGCGATGGCAAGGTCCTGGTCGGCCTGGCTCCAGTTGAAGACATTCGTATCGATGCCGCCGTTGCTCTCTATCAGAAAGGCCGCGACCGCGACCGTGCCGTCCATAACGTCGCTGTTGTTCCAGAACTGGGGCGTCACCACGGTGCTCTGGAGCATTGAAGTCGATTGGGCCCCGCCCATCGAGCGCAGGGCGCGCAGGAAATCCTCCCTGTCTATCGGGGGTTTCGGCAGCGCGCAGTCGGGCATCGGGGGACGGCTGGACGGGTTGGCATCCTGGCTTTGTATCTCGCGCAGGGTTCGCTGAGCGCCCTGTCCCGACGCCACCTCGTTGAACGATTTGATGGCCGAGACGGTCTCGCGGTCCCGGAATCCCGTGGCGGAGGCCTCGACCGGCGACCGGTGCAGCGAGCGTATCTTTTGTCTTCCGATTATGCGCGAGCCGACCTCGGGCGTTACCCATCCAAAGATCGTATGCGGCGGGAGGACGACCGACACCGTCCCCCCCTGCGCCACGATGAAATCCCGCGCGGCGAGGAGCTCTTCTTTCGAATCGGCGTCGACCAGAACCATCGTGTAGCCGTTCATCCAGTCGACGGGCGAGCGTGAGCCGTGATCTCCGGCATGTGAGTGCGCGAGCGCGCTAGAGGTACATAAAAGGAGCAGTACTACGCACGACGACAGAGCACGGAACATCAGAATAGACCTCTAATATTACTTGATTCTCGCAGCCTCTGCTGCTGCCGCGAGTGGGTGGCCGATCCAGGGCCTGTCTTCAGGGCAAAGTTATCTCAAGGGGCTCCATGGTAACTCTCGTCCTGTTAAACCGGTTAGCGGTGAAAAGAGCATCGAACGGGTTGATTCGATGCTCCCTGAATCGGGTTCGAGCCTTCATATATCATCGCAGCAGCACATCGGGGATACCAGAACATGTCGCTGCTTCTAACTGGATTTCGGGCAGTCCATTGATTCAGGTCAATTAACTCCCTACTATCGAGGAGGGCGAGTATACAATAACGGGTATCGAGTGGCAAGCATTAAAGGCCCTGCGAACTCCTTCTCCGCGCGCTTTGCGGCTCTCGACACGGACGGATTTTATGGGCTCAAATCTCGCGAGTCCGCATGGTATTCGGCGGCCGCTGCCGCGATTCTTGCGAGCCCTTCGGAGGAGCAAATGTCGAGCCGCGCCTGCTTGACACGATTTACGCGAAAGTGTAGAGTTGTGCCTTGCCTCAGATGCGTTATGGAGCAACGGATAGACAGGCACGTGCACTCAGAGTCCTGCCACGCTCTCTCGGATCGAGAGGGTACCGTAGCACAAGAGACACTTTAATTCTGAAGTTGTCGTGCTCGCCGCGAAGCGAGTAGGCACGGCCTCCAAGGAAAAGTCTCGCGGTGCGAGGCTCTGTCGGCACCGTTTCTTCATAGGGCTTGAAGGAAATAAGCCGGTAAGCATACTATGAGACAACTGGTTCCATCAGTAACGGAACTCGATTCTTTACTAGATAGAATACGGCAGTTGAGGAGGAGTATCGATTAATGGCGACAGAAAACGTAAACCAGTCCGGTGCGAGCGCGGCGGCCGATAGCGCCAAAGAAGAGACCGCCAGCCTCGAGCAGGGCACCGGCCCAGACAGCGCGGTTGAAGGTTCGCGCCCGGCTTCCGAAGCAGCAATCGCGGGCAGCGACGACACTCCGCCTGCTAGAGAGTCGGCCGATCAAGATCAAGAGGGTGGCGAGAGCAGCGGCGAATCGGGCGTCGGCCAGGACTTCGGCGCGATGCTTGAAAACTACGAGAAGGAGAGCGCGGCCGCTATTCAAGAAGGCGAGATCGTACGCGGCACGGTCGTAAGCATCTCCGATCAGAACGTTCTCGTCGACATCGGCTTCAAGTCGGAAGGCATAGTCCCTCGCGAAGAGTTCCTCGATCGCGAGGGCAACATCATGGTCAAGCGCGGTGAAGAGGTCGACGTGCTCATAAAGAGCATCGAGAACCAGGACGGCTACGCCATCCTTTCGCGCGCGGCGGCCGTGCAGGTCCAGTCGTGGGAAAAGCTGCGCCGCGCGCACCAGAACCACGAGACCATCACCGGCCGCGTCGTGGACCGCATAAAGGGAGGCCTGAAGGTCGACCTCGAAGGCGTGCCCGCGTTCCTGCCCGGCTCGCAGGTTGATGTCCGGCCGGTCCGCAACCTCGAAGCCTTCATGAACCAGGAGATCGAGGTCCGCGTCATCAAGCTCAACCGCAAGCGCGGCAACGTGGTCGTCTCGCGCAAGGCCGTGCTCGAAGAGGTCACGGGCAAGAAGAAGGCCGAAACCCTCGAAAACATCGAGGAGGGCGTGGTCATCGAAGGCACCGTCAAGAACATCACCGACTACGGCGCGTTCATCGACCTCGGCGGCATCGACGGGCTACTCCACATCATCGACATGAGCTGGGGCCGTATTCAATCGCCGAACGACATCCTCAAGGTCGGCGACACCGTCCAGGTGAAGGTGCTCAAGTTCGACCGCGAGAAGGAGCGCATCTCGCTCGGCTACAAGCAGCTCATGCCCGACCCGTGGCAATCGGTCGCCGAGCGCTTCCCGCCCGGGACCAGGGTCCGGGGCAAGGTCGTCAGCCTCACCGATTACGGCGCGTTCATCGAGATCGAGCCCGGCGTCGAAGGGCTGGTCCACGTGACGGAGATGACGTGGTCGAAACGGCTCAAGCACCCGTCCAAGATACTCTCCATCGGCCAGGAAGTCGAAGCCGTCGTGCTCGACGTCGATCCCAACAATCGCCGCGTGTCGCTCGGCCTCAAGCAGATCAGCGCGGACCCGTGGGAGACGCTCCCGATTCGCTACCACGTCGGCTCGCGCGTGTCGGGCAAGGTCCGTTCGCTTACGGACTTCGGCGCGTTCGTCGAGATCGAGGACGGCATAGACGGGCTGGTGCACGTCTCTGACATCTCGTGGACGAAGCGGATCAAGCATCCCTCCGATGTCCTGAAGAAGGGGCAGCAGGTCGATGCCGTCATCACCAACATCGATGTCGATAACCGCCGCCTGAGCCTCTCGATCAAAGACCTTGAGCCGAATGCGTGGGACCGCTTCTTCGAGGTACACAAGCTCGGGGACGTCGTGCAGGGCCGCGTGGTCAGGTTTGCCAACTTCGGCGCCTTCGTCGAGATAGAAGAGGGCATCGAAGGCCTCTGCCACGTGTCGGAGCTGAGCGACGAGCGGGTCGAGAAGCCTGAAGACGCCGTGAAGATCGGCCAGGTGCTCCCGTTCAAGATACTCAAGCTCGACGCGGCCCAGAAGAAGATCGGGCTTTCGGCCCGCGCCGTCGGCAAGGAGAACGATCCCGAAGACGTGCGCTCGTATCACGAGAGCGGCTCGGGTATGGCCACGCTCGGCGATATCTTCCGCACCACGTCGGACGATAAGAAGCGCGAAGAGTAAGCCGGGCTTCGAATTCGGTTCCGGTTCAAGACCACGGATGCGCACGGATGCGCACGGCTGACGGTTAAAGATTCTCTGTCAGGTAAGCCGCGCTCATCCGCCCGCATCCGTGGTCTTTTTGCCGGAGGCTCTCCCGGGCCGAGCGGCTCAGGGCATTTCGCCCGCTCCGGCTGAAAGGGTATCGGACGTGAAAAGAGTCAACCTCACAACTATCCTGATCGTGGCGGGCTTCGCCTTCGTGCTGTTCGTCGGCGTGATCCTTTTCGCCGCCATACTCCTGACGGGCGGGGGCGGATGGGGGTCTCTGGGCGGCGAGCGCGTGGCGGTCGTCTATCTCGAAGGGGCGATCTTCGACTCCAAGCCCGTGAACGAGCACTTGAAGATGTACGCCGACGATGCGCGCGTGAAGGCCATTCTGCTGCGCATCGACAGCCCCGGAGGCGGCGTTGCCGCGTCGCAGGAGATCTACGATCAGGTCAAATGGGCGCGCCTGGAGAAGAACAAGATAGTGGTCGTCTCCATGGGCTCGGTCGCCGCGTCGGGCGGGTACTATATCGCTTCGGCCGCCGACCGCATAGTCGCCAATCCCGGGACGATCACCGGGTCGATAGGCGTGATCGCTGAGTGGGTCAATTACGGCAACCTGCTCAAGTGGGCGCAGCTCGAAACGGAAGTCATCAAGAGCGGCGAGTTCAAGGACGTGGGCTCGCCCACCCGGCCCCTCAATCCGAAAGAGCGCGAGTACATGCAGGGGCTCATCAATCAGATGTACGCCCAGTTCATAAATGCCATCATGGAAGGCCGGGGCGACAAAGGGCCCTCGCGCGACCGGCTCATGCAGCTTGCCGACGGGCGCGTCTACACGGGCGAAGAGGCGATCAAAGAGAAGCTGATCGACGACCTCGGCAACTACGAGACGGCGCTTCGTATCACCGCGCGGATGGCCGGCATTCAGGGAGAGCCCTCGGTCGTGACCCCTCCCAAGCCCGGCCGCGGCTCGATCCTCGACCTGCTGACGAAGACGAATATCGGCGGCCTGATCACGAACGGCGCGGTCCAGCCGCCCGGCTCCTCTTTGCAGTTTCAGTACCTTTGGAAGTGAAATCGACGTACTGGCGGATATGGAACATATCTGGAGCCCCTGGCGCTACAAGTACATCGCTTCGGCCGGTCGCGAGCCGGGCTGCGTCTTTTGCCGGGCGATAAATGATAACGATGACCTCGAAAGGCTCGTCGTTCATCGCGGCCAGATGAATTTCGTGATCCTCAACCTCTTCCCCTACACGAGCGGCCACCTGATGATCGTCCCATACGAGCACGCGGCGTCGCTCGCGGAAGTCTCTCCCGAAACTACATCCGAGATGATGGAGCTGGCCAAACGCGCGCAGCGCGCCCTCGAAGCCGAGTACAATCCCGACGGGTTCAACGTCGGCATGAACCTGGGCCGCAGCGCCGGAGCAGGCGTGGCCGACCACCTCCATCTTCACGTCGTGCCGCGATGGACGGGTGACGCGAACTTCGTCTCGATCATCGGCGAAACGCGCGTCCTGCCCGAAGACTTGCCGACCACCTACGACAAATTAAAGAAGCGCTTCGACGGCCAGGATAAGGTGTAAGACATGAATCACCCCTTCCGCTCATCAATAAAACGCGGCGCGGGGCGCGGGACCGCGTTGATGCTCGCACTCGCCGCGCTGGCCTGTACGCTCGCCCCTGCTTCGGCCCAGGTGCGCGACTCCGCCCCCTCGACCCTGAGCGGCTCCCGCGCCCTCGTGATCGCGCACCGGGGCGGGGCTAAAGAATCGACCGAAAATACCATCGGGGCCTTCGAGCGGGCGATCAAGATAGGAGCCGACGGGATAGAGACCGACCTTCGCCTGACGCGCGACGGCGTGGTCATCATCTATCACGACGACAGGTTCGGCCGCGTCGAAGGGCTGCCTGCCGCGCAGCGCAGCCGCTTCGTCGCCGACATGACTTACGCGGAGCTGAGCCAGCAGGCCCTCATTCCGGTCGGAGAGGATACGGGGGGCCGCCGCGTTCCCACGCTCAACGACCTGCTCGCGGACGTGAGATCGGGCCTCCTCAACATCGAGCTGAAGAGAGTGCCGCAATTCGACGAGCTGGTCAATAAGACTATCGCCTTGCTCAAGGACTTTCGCCGCCTGGACCGCGTCGTGCTCGAAGCGCCGGACCTCAAGACCGCCGAGAAGCTTCGCTCGACCCTGGGCCCTCGCCTCAGACTTCAGATCAATCCCGGAAACGACAGCACGGTGCCTTACGAAGTGGCCGTAGATCGCGTCCTTAAATTCAAGCCGCACTCGCTCTCCGTATCCTACAAGAAGCTCTCGTGGGAAGTGGTCGAGCTCGCCCACAAGGCCGGCGTCGAGGTATGGGTCTATACGGTCGACTCGCCCGAGATCGCGCGGGCCATGACCTCGCTCGGCGCCGATGCGATCAAGTCCGACTCGCCCACCCTGCTCCTGCAATCACTCAGGAGATGATCCGAGCCCGTGACGCCCATAATACAAGATGGAGTATGACGCCCGCAGGCACCGCCTAGATATTGAGGTCCCCGTTCACATTCCGGCAAGGCCTATTTAATTCGAAGTTAACCTCGGCATAATACCGATTTAATCACCCTCCGCTAGTATCCCCACTTACGCAAAGCTCTGAAAAAGTCTGCCGGTTGATGCGGCCCGATTGATGCGGCATGGCGCGGGGCTTCGGCCGGCCGAGCCCTGGTCGTGCGGCGTCATACAGTTTCGAAGGAGATTCGATGTCCTTGAGAATAAGACGACTCGTATCAGCCCTCTGCGTCCTGGCCGTGTTCGCTTCGGCGGCTACGTCTGCGGGCCTAAAACGACAGAAGCAGAGCGCCCGCGCCGGGAGGCTGGAAGGCGTGGTCTACAACGTCGCGAGCGGGTCCCCGCTCACTAAAGTGAGCATCGAGGTCGAGGGCCTGGGGCAGCTCTTCGGCACGGGCGTGGCCGGAGATTATTCTATAAGCCTGGAGTCGGGGACGTATTCCGTTCGCTTCTTCAGGGAAGGTTTCAACGACCAATCGATCGCGGACGTGTCCATAGTGGCCGGCGAGTCGAAGCAGCTCGACGCCGCGCTCTCGCCCCTCGGATACGAGGTCGGCGAGAGCGTGACCGTCTCGGCGGACGACAGCACAGACGCGGCCGCGATGCTCGAAGACCGCAAGGCCGCCACCACGATCTCAGATACGATTTCCGCGGTCGAGATCGGCAAGGATACGGCATCGAGCGCCGCGGGCGTGTTGCAGCGCGCCCCGGGAGTCTCGGTCGTCGACCGCTTCGTCTTCATTCGCGGCCTGGGCGAACGCTACAGCAACACCTCCATGAACGACGCGATCATGCCGACGACCGAGCCCGACCGCAAGGTCGTGCCGATGGACCTGATCCCGGCCAATCTCCTGCAAAACATAAAAATCCTCAAGACTTTCACCCCCGACCAGCCCGGAGAGTTTTCGGGCGGGCTCGTGCGGCTCGAAACGGTCGATCTGCCGAGGAGCGCCTCGCTCTCCGTCTCCTTCTCGCTCGGCTTCAATAGCGAGACGCAGGGCAAGCGCTTCCTGGGCTACCGGGGGGGCGGCAACGATTTCTTCGGCTTCGGAAGGCGGGCGCGCAGGCTGCCCGCGGCCATCCCGACCGGCGAGCGGTTGCTTCGCGGCAACATATTTCTGCCGGGCGGCTTCTCGCCCGAGCAGATGGAAGCATTCGGCGAGTCTTTCAATAACGTCTGGGACCCGAAGGAAGAGGACGCGCGCCCGGAACTCGGCTGGAGCGTGGCGGGCGGAAGGTCTTTCGGAAAGTTCGGCGTAATCGGGGCCCTGAGCTTCAAGAACGAGCTCCAGAGCCGGGATGAGGCCAGGAACTTTTACCAGATAGCCGAGGCAGGCAGGATCAGCCCGACCCACAGCTACGACTACGATTCGAGCACGATGACCGCCAGGCTGGCGGGGACGCTCAATACCACCTTCGAGATCGATAAGGACAATCGCTTCTTCTTCAAGAACTTTCTCACCAATCAGGCCAGCGACGAGACGCGGATCTTCGAAGGGTTCAATCAGGACCGGGGCACCGACCTTCGCAACACGCGGCTCCGGTATATCGAGGAGCGAATCTACACGGGCCAGGCTTCTGGGAATCACCTCATCTCGATGATGGGTGACGCGGTCCTGGCCTGGAGGTACACGTACTCGCGCGCCACGCTCGACGAGCCGGACCTGCGCGAGACTCTGTACGAATTCTCCCCGGTCGTCAACGACTTCGTATACCTCAACCAGACGCAAAGCCTCTTCCGGCTCTTCAACCAGATGCGCGAGAATGTCCGCGAGCCCGCTTTCGATCTCGCGAGATACTGGTTCCTCGGCGGCAAATCTTTCAACGCGAAGACGGGCGCGAGCTACATCAACCGCGACCGCGTATTCGATTCCCGTCGCTTCCGCTTCGCCCCTCGTGGCCTTTCGGGCCTGGACACGACGCTCTCGCCCGAGCAGCTCCTGGTCCCGGCCAACATCGACCAGGACCGCGGCTTCGAGATTCGCGAGGAGACCCGCGCGACCGACCATTACGACGCCCTGCACAATGTAACCGCGGGGTACCTCATGGGCGACCTCACCGCGGGCAGGTGGCGCTTCATCGGCGGCGCGCGCGTGGAGAAATCCGTCCAGCGCGTGCAGACGTTCGAGCCCTTCCGCGCCCGGCAGGCCCCCATCCTCGCCGAGCTCGAAGACACCGACTGGCTGCCCAGCCTCGGAGTCGCTTACTCGCTCCGGAACGGCTCGATGGCCCTGAGAGGCGGTTACAGCAAGACCGTATCGCGCCCGCAGTTTCGCGAGCTGAGCCCGTTCGAGTTCACGGACGTGACGGGCGGGCGCTCGACCGTGGGGAACCCCGACCTGGAGCGCACCCTGATAACAAATTACGACCTGCGATGGGAGTGGTTCTATTCGCCCGCCGAGCTGTTTGCCGTCAGCGCTTTTTACAAGGACATGAAGAACCCAATAGAAGTCGTCGTCGAGCCGACGGCGGAAGTGCGCACGACCTTCAGGAACGCAGACAGGGCGCGCATATCGGGCGTCGAATTCGAGACGCGCAAGAACCTCTCGGGGCTATGGCGGCAGCTCGAAAATCTCTCCATCAATCTCAATTACACGTTCGTGCGTTCGCGCGTGGAGATCGGGGAAGAGAACCGCGTAATCCTGACCGACATCGAGCGCCCGCTCGTGGGGCAGGCGGAGAACCTCGTCAACCTCTCGCTCTCTTACGAGATGCCGCGCTTCGGCTTCGAATCGCGCGCCCTCTATAACTTCACCGGAGAGCGGATAACGGATGTCGGCGCCCTCGGGTTGCCGAACATAGTCGAGCACAGCTACCCGCATCTCGACGCGATGGCGGCGAAGGGTTTCGGCGGGGACAAGAGGGTCCGCGCCGAGTTCACGGTCGAGAACCTTTTGAACCGCCAGGTCGATTACCGGCTGGGCGATCAGCCATTCAGGGTCTACCGCTCGGGCCGGACCTTCACTCTGGGTCTCTCTTATCGATTCTTCTAACCGAACAGCCCCGCGCGCCGCGCGCCAGAAAATCGGTCTTACGGTTGTTCGCGGCCATAGTTGAGTAGCTACGATCCGGTGCAGATCACGGATAGGAATACAGGAGGAGATTTTCATGATTCGTAAAACAGTGACCACGGCTTTGATGGCGAGCGTCGCGTTCGGCATAGCCTGGCTAACCGCCGGCGCCTCGAAAGCCCAGACCAGGCCCACGGTAGTCCTGGAAGGCACGCTCACGGGTAAAGTCAAACTCAAGAAGAATAAAAACTACGTGCTGGTGGGCGGAGTCTTTATCAAGAAGAAGCTTATCATCCAACCGGGCACCCAGATATTCGGAAGCCTCGGGTCGTTCCTGGTGATCGATAAGGGGGCGACCATCCAGGCCCTCGGCACGCGCGAGCAGCCGATCGTCTTCACGAGCGCCGCGCCCTCGGGCAGGAAGAGGCGCGGAGACTGGGGCGGCCTCATCTTTAACGGGAACGCGCCCATCAACGTCCCGACCGGCCTCGCGCAGGGCGAAGGCGGCACGGGCCAGTACGGCGGCGGCGCGAATCCCAGGCCGGCCGAGAGCTCGGGCGTGATGAGGTTCGTCAGGGTCGAATACGGCGGCTTTGCGATCAGCCCGGAAAACGAGCTTAACTGCGTCGCCTTTCAGGGCGTCGGCAGCGGCACCGACATAGACTTTCTCGCCTCGCTCTGGGGCGGGGACGACGGCATAGAGATGTTCGGCGGGAACGTCAGCATGAAGCACGTCGCCGTCGTGGGCGCGGGCGACGACAGTTTCGACTGGACCTTCGGCTGGTCGGGCAAGGCGCAGTTCGTCCTCGCGCAGCAGAGGGGAGAGGAGGCAGACGCCGGGATCGAGGCGGACAATAACGACGTCGATAACAACTTCACCCCGCGCTCGTCGCCCAGGATCATGAACGCCACCTTCGTGGGCGATCCCGTCACCGGCACCGGAAGCACTCGCGGAATCCTGCTGCGCCGGGGGACGGCGGGCGAGCTTCGCAACTTCGTCGTGACCGGCTTCAAGAACGTCGGCCTCGAAATCAATGGCGCGGTCTCGCTCGCGCAACTGGAGAACGACAACCTCCAGGTTCGCGGCGCGATCTTCTTCAATAACGGCGTGAACGCGGTTCCGGCCGGGGCCGATTTCACGGCCGCGACCGTGACCGCGATCCAGGCGAAGGGCGTGAAGATCATTCAGGCCGACCCCCTGCTCGCGGACCCGTTCAGCAAGACGGACCCGGACTTCCGCCCGCAGGCCGGGTCGCCCGCTCTCGTCGCGGCGAACGCGGAGGCCCCCTTTGCCAACGACCCGTTCTTCACGGCCGCTCCTTACCTGGGCGCTTTTGATGGGAATGATGATTGGACTCTCGGATGGGTGAACTACGTATTCGGAAACTGATCTTCAAGAGTTCGAGGAAAGAGGCCCGCCTTCGGAGGCCGAAGGCGGCCTTTCTTTCATCTTCGGGCGTCGCCGCGCTCCTGGCATGTCTGCTCGTAACAGGAGCATGCGGCGGGAACGAAGCCCCCGCGCCGCTCTCAGCCGCGCCGCTTCCGCTGCCCACGCCGCCACCCAGGTCAAAGCCGTCGGAGCCGCGGCCTCTGATAAACGGGCAGCCGAGCCCGGAGGCGGTGGCAAAGAGATTCCTCGAATATCTGGCCGGAAACGACGTGAAGGCGATCCAGTCGTTGCGGCTCACGAAGCGGGAGTTTTGCGAATACGTGTGGCCGGAGCTTCCGGCTAGCCAGGTGCCGAATCTGACGTGCGACTGGGCGTGGGAGCAGGCGACCCTTAAAAGCGACGGCGGGCTGGGCGAGCTGCTGTCTCCGCACGGAGGGATGCGATACGAGCTTGTTCAAGTGCGCTTCGCGGGCGGCGTCGAAGAGCATTACACTTTCAGAATACACAAAGACACTCGCCTGACCTTGAAGGACCGTAACGGCACGCGGAAGGAAGTAAAGATCCTCGGATCGATGCTCGAGCTCGACGGCAAATACAAGCTGTTCAGCTTCGTATCGGACTGATTATTCCTCGACGGCCGAAGGCTCGTGCTCGGCGTCCAGGGTCGCCATCTCGGCCATCAGCAGGCGCTCGCATTCGGCGGGAGTGCGAGCCAGGTGCTCTTCCGCCCGCGCGGGCTCGGCCCCCCCTCTGGAGTAGCTTGAAGGCAGCCAGAAGCCTGAGGCCAGGCCTAAAGCCGCGAAGATCGTACCTACCAGAAATACATTGTGCAGCGCTCCGCCCAGAGCGGCTTCCATCGGCTTCATCACCGTCTCAGGGAGCGCCGCTCGCGAAGCGGGCTCTATGAGCGCGCTCGGGTTGTGCGCTATGCGCGCCACCTCCTCCTGCGGCAGCCCCGTCGCTACTTGAAGCTCGTAGAGATGAGCGGTCAGGCTCATGCTCAACACCGCTCCCATGATCGCGACTCCGACCGCGCCGCCGATCGAGCGCGAGAATTGATTGAGCGAGGTCACTATGCCGAGCTGGCGACGATTGACGGAGTTCTGCATCGTGATGAGGAGCGCGAGCACGACGAGGCCCATGCCGGAGCCCATCAAGCCCATATCGACGAGGAGCCACCACAGGGGCGTGCCGCGCCCGAAGGTCGCGAGTATCGCGAAACCGATGGTCACGATCACAAGCCCCGAGAGCACCGTCCGTCTATAGCCTATGCTGAACATCAGCCGGCCGCCCACGATTGCCAGGGTGACCCATCCCAGCAGGAACGGCGTGAGCACCGAGCCCGCCTGGGTCGCCGTCCCTCCGAGCGTGCCCTGCACGTAGAGCGGGATGAAAGAGATGGCTCCGAACATCGCCGTGCCGATCATGAAACCTATGATCGAGCCCACAGTCACGATGCGATTGCGAAACAGAGAGAAGGGCACTATGGGCTCTGCCGCCCGCCTCTCCGTCCGGATGAAGAGCAAGCCGAAGAGGACGAATCCGATCAACGGACCGACCACGACGGCGCTGGTCCAGGGCTTATCCCCGCTTTCGACGAGCGCCAGCAGCAGCAGGGTGATCGAGATCGTCAGCCATGCGGCCCCCGCGTAATCTATGACCGGGCGCTCGGTCCTCTTAGGCTCGATCAGGGCGATGCCGACCACGAACGCCGCCGCGAGGCCGAAGGGGATGTTGATGTAGAAGACCCATCGCCACGTGAGATTGTCGGTGATGAACCCACCCGCGATCGGCCCGAGGATCGAGGCCAGGCCCCAGACTCCGCTGAACAGCCCCTGCATGCGGGCGCGCTCGCTGATCGTGTATATGTCTCCGTTGATGGTCAGGCTCAAAGGGATGAGCGCGCCCGCTCCGGCTCCCTGAATAGCGCGGAAGACGATCAACTGGTCTATGGTCTGGGCCGCCCCCGAGAGGGCCGAGCCCAGCAGGAAGAGCACCACGCCCACGAGGTAGAGGGGCCGCCGCCCGTAGAGGTCGGACAATTTGCCCCAGACCGGGACCGTCACGGTCGAAGCGAGCAGGTAAGCGGAGAAGACCCAGCTGTAGCGGTCCAGCCCTCCGAGCGAGGCTATGACCGTCGGCATCGCCGTGCCGACGACCGTCGCTTCGAGGGCGGCCAGAAACATGCCGAGCAGGACGCCCGCCGTCACGACCCACCGGCGGCGTCTGGAGAGAATGACGTTAGGCCTCTCGGAAAAGTCGGTTGAGACGCTTGCTATGTTTTCTTGCTCCATTTATTCCTGGTCGCGGGCCGCAATTCGGATGGTGGAAACGGGTCCCCGCCCGGCCCGCGTAGTTGAATCAGAGGCGGCTCCGAGGCTTCGCCGTCGCGCGAAAGGGTGACCTTCTTCAGGCAGACCGGGCAGTTGAGGCGTCGCGAGCGGCGACCCTTCTGAAATCGGACCGTGAGCGGAGCGCCGCACTCGGGGCACTCCGCTTCCGTGTAGCCGTCGTCTTCGGGGTCGTCCTCCGAGATGTACCTGCGTTTCGCCATTCCCGCCCTCCGGCCGCGTCAATCGACTTCGGTGGGATAGCCGAGGTCATTCCATCGCTTCCATCCGCCGTCCATCGAGATTACGTTCTTGTATCCCATTCTCTGAAGCGTATCGGCGGCGAGCGCGGACCTGTAGCCGCCGCCGCAGTACAGGATTATCTCCGCCTCGTGGTCGGGGATCGTCTTTTCTATATCGCGCTCGATGATGCCTTTGCCCAGGTGAATCGCGCCACGGGCGCGGCCCTTGCGCCACTCGTCGTCTTCGCGCACGTCGACGAAATGGAAGTCATCGCCCGCCTCCTGCCTCTTTCTCACCTCTTCGGGCACGGTCTCGCGCACGCGGCTCTTCGCGTCTTTCACTATCTCCAGGAATCCTTCCGAGTGGTCCATTCAATTCTCCTTTCGATACCCGAGGCGTCTCTATTTCTCTTCGGACGGGTAAAAGACGATCTCAAGCGCGTTGCCGCTCGCGTCCGTGACGTATGCCGAGACCGAGCCGTCGCGGTGGCCGTTGACCCGGCCGTTATGCTCGCGGGCCAGCGTTTCAAGGATTTCGAGCGACGGGGCCTTGAGAGCTATGTGAGGCGGGTGCTTGCCTCCGGGCAGGAGGAGGGCGACGCCGCGCCCCGCGCCGTCACGCAGCATCACCCAGTCTTCGTAGCGGGTCTCCACCGTGAAGCCCAGCCGCGAATAAAACCCGAGGTCCGCGTCCATATTTCGTGAAACGACCGCTATGTGATCGAGCGGAAGGTCTATCATTCGGTCTAATCCTTCTCAGCAGAGTTCCGAAGCTACTCCAGTATGATAATCCAGCCGCCGCCCGGTAGCAATTTCATGGACGTGCCGCCCGCTATCTCGAGGCGCTTGACCGGCCTTAATTCGCGAACGTAGAATGCCCCTTCGCGCAGAAAAACTTTTCAACCATCAATCCTGCGTTCCAATGACAGTGGAATCAAACCCTAGGAGCCCCATATGCGACAACGAAATATCGTTACAGTTCTATTGCCCGGCCTGATGCTCGCCGCCGCCCTGACCGCGAGCGCGTGGGCCAACGGTAAAGAACGGCTCACGCTCGATCTTTACCTCGATTGGGAATACGTGACTTCGCCGCAGATTTCGCCCGACGGCAGCCAGATAGTATACGCGCGCCGGTGGACGGACAAGGTGAACGACAAATTCGAAACCGACCTCTGGATCATGAGCGCGGACGGGAGCAAGAACCGTTTTCTCACCAAGGGCTCGTCTCCGCAATGGTCGCCCGACGGGAAGCGGCTCGCTTACGTCGCGCCCGGGCAGCCTCGCGGCGCGCAAGTCTTCGTCAAGTGGATGGAGACGGGCGAAGAGACCCAGTTGACTCGCCTCGAAGGCTCGCCCAGCAACCTGCAGTGGTCGCCCGACGGCAGGAAGATCGCCTTCAACATGTTCGCGCCCGCAAAGCCCGCCTTCACTATCAAGATGCCTCCAAGGCCCGAGGGCGCGAAGTGGGTCGAGCCTCCGAAGGTCATCGACCGCCTCAACTACCGCGCGGACGGGTCGGGCTTCAGGCCCGAAGGCTTCAATCACATCTACGTCATCCCCGAGTCGGGCGGCACGCCGCGCCAATTGACCGACGGCGATTACAATCACGGCTCGCCTGAATGGACGCCCGATTCTCAGACCATCGTCTTCAGCGGGGTCCGGCAGCCGGAGGCCGAGTACCTTCGCGGCGCCGGAGACATCTACTCCGTGAGCGCGGCAGGCGGCCCGATTCGCGCTCTCACGGACCGCAAAGGCCCCGACGGCGATCCCACGATCTCTCCCGACGGTCGCTGGATCGCATACACCGGGTACGATCAGACGGAAGACACCTACACGGTCTCCAAGCTCTACGTGATGGGCATCGACGGCAGCGGCAAGCGCCTGCTCACGGGCGAGTTCGACCGCGCTCCGGACCCGGTCGCGTGGGCGGGCGACAGCAGCGGAATATACTTCACGACCGAAGACCGGGGGACGAACAATCTCTACTTCGTCTCCGCGAAGGGGGGAGCCCCCCGCCAGATCTCGAAGGGCAACCACCAGCTCAACATCTCCAGCATGGCAAAGAGCGGGACGATGGCCGGAGTGCTTACGAATCCGAACGAGCCGGGCGATGTGGTAGTGCTCAGCTCGTCTCAGGGGACTCCGAAAAAACTGACCGACGTGAACGGCGATCTCCTCGAAGGGCGGAAGCTCGGCGATGTCGAAGAGATATGGTATGACTCGGTCGGCGGCAAGAAGATCCAGGGGTGGGTCGTGAAGCCGCCCGATTTCGACCCTTCGAAGAAGTACCCTCTGATCCTCTACATTCACGGCGGCCCGCACTCGATGTATGGAGTGGGGTTCAATTTCGAATTCCACAACCACGCGGCTGAAGGCTACCTCGTGCTCTATACGAACCCTCGCGGCTCGACCGGCTACGGGCAGGAGTTCGGCAACGCGATCAACAACAATTATCCCGGAGACGATTACACGGACCTGATGAACGGGGTCGATACGGTCATCAAGAAAGGCTACGTCGACGAGCGGAACCTCTTCGTCACCGGAGGCAGCGGCGGCGGCGTTCTGACGGCCTGGATCGTCGGCCACACGGACCGCTTCGCGGCGGCGGTCTCGATGAAGCCCGTCATCAACTGGTACAGCTTCGTAGGCACGACCGACGGCGCGTCCTGGTACTACAACTTCAAGAAGCTGCCGTGGGAGGACCCCGAAGAGCATCTGCGCCGCTCGCCGATAACTTACGTAGGTAAAGTGAAGACGCCGACAATGCTCATGACCGGAGAGCTTGACCTGAGGACCCCTATGGAGCAG
>DATLMR010000033.1:0-3780 GCA_035537555.1 Blastocatellia bacterium | reverse complement strand
ATGCTCGCGGCGCTCGTGGCTCGCGAGCGCACAGGCCGGGGCCAGTTCATCGACCTCTCCATGTTCGACGTGATGATGTCTATGCTGCCCGTGCCCGCGGCGGGCCAGTTCGCCGGCAAGAGCCTGGAAGTAGGCGGCAAGTACGGCCTGAACGGAGGGTATCCCTTCTACCATATCTATGAAACGAGCGACGGCAGGTTCATGACTTTGAGCGCGCTGGAGCCGAAGTTCTGGGAGAGCTTCTGCCGGCGGGCCGGGCGAGAAGACCTGATCGCGCGGCAGTTCGAAGAAGGCGAGGGGCGCGACTCTCTCTTCGAGGAATTGCGGCTCATCTTCAAATCTCGCTCGCAGGCCGAATGGGTGGAATCGATGGGCGAAGGCGAAACCTGCTGCGAGCCGGTGCTCTCTCTATCAGAGGCCTTCGATCATCCTCAGACGCGCGCTCGCGGAAATGTTCGCGACTTCGACCCTTCGCCGCAAGAGAAGCACAAACAGCTCGGCTTCGCTTACAGGATGAGCGATACGCCTTTGCGTATGAGGCTGCCGGCCCCGGCCCTCGGCCAGCATACGAACGAGATTCTCGCGGACCTCGGCTTGGGCGAGGAAGAGCGCGAGCGATTGAGCGCCGACCGGGTCGTAAGGCAAGCGGGCGCCGGGCGGCAAAAGGGCGACGAGGGCGAAAAAGGTACGTTGAGGATTTGAGCGCGGGCCTCGAGGCCCACGCTCCTGCGGAGACCGGATCAATTCGGAGGCACTCATGGATTACATGCTCACGGAAGAACAGGAGCAGTTGCGGCGGCTGGTCGAAGAGTTCGTAAACGGAGACGTTAAGCCTTACTGGGAGAAGCACGGCCATGAAGAGTTTCCCTGGCCTCTGTTTCGCAAGCTCGGCGAGCTCGGTCTTGCGGCCATACCTTTCTCGCCCGAGTACGGCGGCGGCGGTCTCGATTATTCCACTTACGCGCTCGTGCTCGAAGAGCTGACCCGGCTCGAAAGCAACCTCGGCGGAGTGCTCGCGGTCCACGGCCTGCCTCAGTTGATCTTGAATCATTTCGGCACCGAGGCGCAGAAGAAGAAATATCTCCCTCCGATGGCTCGCGCGGAGCTGCTCGGAGCGTTCGCGCTCACGGAGCCTCACGCGGGATCGGACGCGGCTTCGATCAATACCCGCGCCGAGCTTCGCGGCGACAGGTACATCCTGCGCGGGCAGAAGATATGGATCACCCACGGCGGAGAGGCCGACCTTTATGTCGTGATGGCCGTGACCGAAAAAGGGAAAGGCGCGAAGGGCGTAAGCTCCTTCCTGGTCGAGAAGGGAGCGGCGGGCCTTGCCTTCGGCAAACGCGAGCGCCCGATGGGCCTTCCTCACCAGACGCGCGAGGTCTTCTTCGAGGATTGTGAAGTGCCGCGCGAAAACCTGATAGGGCGGGAGGGCGACGGCTTCAAGGTGGCTATGACCGCTCTCGATTCGGGGCGCATCACGGTCGCGGCTACATCGATAGGCCTCGCGCAGGCGGCCTTCGATCACGCTCTCAGGTACTCGACCGAGCGGCGCGCATTCGGGCAGCCCATCTCGGATTTTCAGGGAATTCAGTTCATGCTGGCCGATATGGCGGCGTCGATTGAAGCGGCCCGTTGCGTGGTGCGGAAGGCCGCGTACCTGCGGGACCGGGGCCTGCCCTTCAACGCCATAGCGTCGATGGCGAAGCTGCTCGCGACCGATGCCGCCATGAAGGTGACGACCGACGCGGTGCAGATTTATGGAGGGTATGGGACTAGCGAGGACTATCCGGTGCAGGCCTTGATGCGCGAAGCGAAGATAGGACAGATAGTCGAAGGGACCAACCAGATCCAGCGCATGATAATAGCGCGGGAGCTGCTGAAGAAGTTCAAACGGTAAAGATCTTGCGGGTGTGGGCTGATCGCGACCGCTCAGCCCTTTTTGAGGTCGCGCGAATCAGTTATGCCTTGTACGATCGCGCTTGGCGCTCCTGCGAATGTCCGGGCTCGGCTGAGTGCGATTTCTCGTGTGCCTGGCCGACACGAGCTTGGCTATAAGGGCGAGGAACTGGTCGAACTCGATCGGCTTCTGATATACGGCGATGGCCCCTAGCTCCTTTGCCTGATTGAGCTGCTGTTTCTCGACCGCGCTCATCGCCACGATGGGAACGCCCGCCAGCTTGCCGTCTTCCTTGACCAGACGGATCAAATCCAGACCGCTGACCCTCGGCATATTAATGTCGGTCACGATCAAGTCCGGCTCCTCCGACATGGCCCTTGTGTAGGCTTCCTGCCCGTCGGCTGCCGCCAGAACCTCAAATCCTTCCATCTCAAACAGCAGGCAGAGAACGTGACGCGTGTCCGCATCATCCTCCACCAGCAGTATCTTATTTTTAGATTCGATCGACATCTTTAAACTTCCATACTTCTCAAATTAACAAATATACCTACGTAAGATACGCCGGTGCTGTTCAGTTCCCCATCTGTAACCATTCAGTACGGCCCGGACCTTAACGCCTTGCGCTCTTAATTACAGCAAACGTAATGCCACTTGAAGGGTGATACCTCTATGTTCATAAGTAGCTTAAGGATGGCTTTTGCATCGAAGGGAGTCTTCGGAGCCTTCCGCCAAATGACAAATTACGTCAGCGGGTGCCTTTTAAAGGCACTCAGGCAAACTCCAATTCGACCGGGCGCGGAATAATACCGGCTTCATGCGCGCGTTTAAGCAGCAGCCTGACGGCCTCGCGGCCCTTTTCGCCGTAGTCGATCGTGTAGTCATTCACGTACATGCCGACGAACTGATCCGTAAGCGCCTGCTCCATCCCTCGGCCGTAGGCCATGCTGTGACGCACTGCATCAGAGCGATGCGCCAGTCCGTATTCAATCGATTCCCTGAGCAGCCTCGAAACCTTCTCGATCATCTCGGGGCCGAGCGACTTCCTGATGGCATTCCCTCCCAGAGGAAGCGGAAGGCCCGTCTCCTCTTTCCACCACTCGCCCAGGTCTACGATCTTATGAAAGCCGCGGGCGCCGTAGGTCAACTGTCCCTCGTGTATCAACAGGCCGGCTTCGACATCTCCGCGCGCGACCGCGTCCATTATCTGATCGAAAGGAACGACTACGGTCTTCGGGTTCCCGAGGCGAAGGCGCAGAGCGAGGTATGCCGTCGTCATCTCCCCGGGGATGGCGATGGTCGCGGCCGAAAGCTGTTCGACGCTCATCGGTTCGCGCGCGATCACGAGCGGGCCGTAGTTGTCTCCCATCGAAGCGCCGGAGGTGAGCAGGGCGTATTGATCGAGTACGTAGGCATACGCGTGAATTGAAATGGCCGTAACATCGAGCTCTGAGTTCATAGCTCTCTTATTGAGCGTCTCTATATCTTCGATGATATGGCGGAAATCGAGACCTTCCGTGTCCATCTTGTCGGTAGCAAGTGCATAGAACATGAAGGCGTCGTCCGGGTCGGGACTGTGTCCAAGGGTGATCTCTCTTTTGTCCATTGTATCCACCGCGCGCGGGCGCGGGCTCCTTATTTACAGGTTAACCGCTCGACCGGAGATGATCAATTCCGGCCCTATCCCGGCGGGGAAGGCCGGGCGAGCAACAGCCTCTCCGAAACGGCAAACTATAGCTACCTCCGGCAAGCTTTCGCAAGCTCGCGGGGCTGCGCTATACTAGGCGATTAATTTTTCGCGCGGAGTCGGGACAGGGAAAGCCAATCAACCGTTTCGACTCTCACGGTCCGGAGACAATATATATATGATCAAAGTAGGCCTG
>DATLMR010000032.1:0-7098 GCA_035537555.1 Blastocatellia bacterium | reverse complement strand
GGCGCTCGGCTCCCGCGCGGATTGGCTACTGGCTCACCGCATTGTTGGTCAGCAGCCTGACCTCGACGCGACGATTCTGCGTGCGGCCTTCGATCGTGGTGTTGTCGGCGACCGGCCGGCTCTCGCCGAATCCTAGAATGTACATGCGAAAGACCGGAATGCTGTGCCGCTCCGCGAGGTACCTGCGGACGGATTCCGACCGCGCCTGGCTCAGCCTGTCGTTGTAGGCGGTATCGCCGTCCGCGGAGGCGAAGCCTTCGATCTCCAGGAGGAACCCGTTTCGATCTCTGATCTGGCCCGCTATCTCGTCGAGCGCGGACGTGGCTTCGGGCGTGAGCTCGGAGCGCGCGACCTTGAATAAGACGGAGACAGTCTTCTGCACCGTGTACTTATCGAGGCTGGTCCGCAGGTCCGAGATCGACTGTTCTACGCCTGATACTCGCGTATTGGCCTGCTCGGCGGAAGAAGCGGCGCGATCGGCCGATTGCTGGGCTCGGTCCGCGCGAAGGCGCACGTCTTCCACCTCGCGCGAGATGCGGCTGATATCCTGGGTGTTGCGCCGCGATGTTTCTTCAAGCTCGCCCGCCCTGTTCTCGAGCGGCGTCACTCTTTCGTTGACCCGGTTGCGGACATATTTCTTGGTCGCGCAGGCCGAACCGAGCGAGATCGCGACCGCGAGGCCCATTACAGCCATCGCTTTCAACTTCATACAAAGCCTCCGTAATTTGTGATTCCGGCGCTATTATGACCGAAGCAAGGAACTGCATGGTAAGCCTCGGCAGAGACTACTGACGCTACTGGATTTGCCGTGATATCGCAATCTAAACTATACTTTTTAACGAGCGACGCTAAAGTTAATACACTAAAGCAATTGAGGAGTCAAGATTTTGATAAGACGTGTTTTTGCCATCTCATTCATTCTCGCGACGGCCCTGACGCAGAGCGCGCCGGCGCAGGATTGCACCGCGCCTCCTTTGATTTGCAAGGCGGCGACGAATCAGGACCGCTCGCTTTCGATGCGCGACCGCTGCATCTACCAGCAGAAGATCAGCATCGACCGCTTCAAGCTGAAAGACGGAGCCGAGAAGCCGGAAGAACAGCGCGAGACCACCGTCAGGGTCGAGCCCTCGGGCCGCCCCGACAAGACCGGAAATACTCCGGTGATCGTAAGCGTAATGGCCGACACCGATAAGAAAGGGAATCCGAAGAACAGCGTGAAAGAGGATGAGCGAACCCTCCTCTCCTTCGGGGCCGTGTGGGACCTGGTCTTCTTTCCCCTGCTCCCCGAGAAGATCCGCTATTACGATTTCCAGGAAGTGGTCGCGCAGCGCAAGAACGAGAAGTGGTTCAGGTTCGTGCCCAGGCCCGGAGTCGTGGACCAGGCGCTCGCGTCCGGGGTCGTGATGCTCGACCCGACGAGCGGCGAAGTGCTGACGATCAAGATCGAGGGGCTTCACAACCTGGACACGCTCGATAAGGAAGCGAACAAGCTCCGCTCGTTCTACGCGACGATAGATTATTCGCAATTCGAAAACGCCCTGAGGCTCCCGACTCTGGCATCGGGCGGAGGAGTTTCCGGGATAAGGCGATTCGAAGGCAATTTCCGCTTTCGCTTCGAAGAAGGCAAGTACCGCATGGCGGGAAAGTGAGCCGCGTGCCGGGGACGGGCAGGGGTCGCACTCAGAGTCGCTCCTGACCCGGCCCGCCCCCGGCTCCCTCGCCCGATTTTACCCATATGACCCTTGCCGAAAAACTTGCGAGCCTGCCCACGCAGCCCGGCTGCTATATATACCGCGACGAGAACAATAAGATTCTCTACGTCGGTAAAGCGAAGAACCTGCGCAATCGCGTGCGCCAGTACTTCCACTCTTACCGCTCGCACGACGCGAAGACCAACGAGTTGGTATCGCGCATAGCCGACTTTGATCTGTTCGTCACCGATAACGAGATCGAGGCCCTGGCCCTCGAATGCAACCTCATCAAGAAGCACAAGCCGCCTTTCAACGTACTGCTGAAAGACGACAAGCAGTACCCGCATATCAAGATCACAAACGAGCCCGCGCCCCGCGCGATCATCGCCCGCAAGATCATCAAAGACGGCTCGCGGTACTACGGGCCTTATCTTCCGCCTTCGCTCGCCTGGCATACGCTCGATTTGATCAACAGGTACTTTCAGCTCCGCACCTGCACGATGGAGATCGACGGCAAAGCCGACCGCCCCTGCCTCGAATATCACATAAAGCGCTGCCTCGGCCCTTGCGTTAAAGAGCTCTGCTCCATCCCCCACTATGATGAAGCCGTGCGCGACGTGGAGCTCCTATTGCAGGGGAAGACGGCCGACCTGACCGAGGCTTTGCAGGAGCGTATGCAGAGGGCTTCCGAAGAGCTTCGCTTCGAGGCCGCGGCCCGCTACCGCGATCAGTTGAAGACGATTGAAAAGCTCGGAGAGCAGCAGAAGATGCTCACCGTCTCGGGCGAAGACATAGACATCTTCGGGTATTATCGCGAGGGGCATCAGCTGGCGCTCTCGCTCTTCACCATGCGCGAGGGGAAGGTCGTCGGCAAGCGCGAATTCTTCTGGGAGGACATCGCCGATCCGTTCGAGCCGGGGGCCTTCGTCGGGCAGGCGCTCAAGCAGTATTACACGGCGGGCGATTACGCTCCCGGCGAGGTCCACGTGCCCGTCGATTTCGAGGACCGCGAGCTGCTCGAAGAGTACCTCACGACCCAGCGCGGCAGGCGGGTTCACATAGTCTCTCCGCTGCGCGGCATCAAGCGCGACCTGATAGACCTCGTGGAAAAGAACGCGCGGCTCAATTTCGATCAGAGATTCCGCGTGCAACGGCCCGACATGCGGAAGGTTCTGCAGGAGCTTCAGGAGGCGCTCGGGCTCCCCGAGATCCCGGAGCGGATCGAGTCCTTCGACATATCGAACATCCAGGGCGACGAGAACGTCGCGTCGATGGTCGTGTGCGAAGGCGGGGTGATGAAGAAGTCCGACTACCGCAAGTTCAAGGTGAGATCGGTCGAAGGGCAGGCCAACGACTTTCAATCGATGTACGAAGTCGTCGGACGGCGTTACTCGCGGCTGCTGCGCGAAGACCGTCCCTTACCGAATCTCGTCCTGATCGACGGCGGAAAGGGACAGCTGGCCGCCGCCGCCCGCGCCCTTCACGAGCTGGGGCTGGAAGCCCTCCCCACCGCCTCGATCGCCAAGCGCGAGGAGCTGCTCTTCGTCAAAGGCCGGGATGAGCCCATTCGGCTCGACCGAAGCTCCCCCGTGCTCCTGCTCATTCAGATGATCCGCGACGAGACCCACCGCTTCGCCGTCACTTACCACAGGAAGCGGCGCGCCATGCGCGATTTCCAATCGGAGCTTACCTCCATTCCGGGAGTCGGCGAGAAGCTGAAGGCCCGTCTGCTCAGAAATTTCGGAAGCCTCAAGCGCGTCTCGGAGGCGAGCTTCGCCGAGCTGAAGCCGTTTGTCGGCGAGCGGCAGGCCCGGCGTATCGTCGATCATTTCAGTGATTTGCGGCAGATCCCGGCCGAACCCGACGTGGAAGAGGAATGAAAGTCGGCCCGGGACAACGTGGCGCGCGCCCCGAAACATCTCACCCTCGTATCTGATACCACTCCGCGAAAAAGACGGAACGAATGTGAGGGATCAGGAGATGAAAAGAAAGCTTATCAGCTCGTTCGCAATCCTGGCGATGGCGCTTGCCGTGGGCTCGCCGGTAGCCGGCTCCGTGGCTCTGGCCGCCCAGAAAAAGAGCGCCTGCAGTTGCGGCAAGCCTGCGCTGAAGCGCAAGACCCGCTCCGCGCGCGCGCGGGCGGCGGCTCGCCCCGGCGCGCTTGCGGCGAGGACAGGCGCCGCGTCTTCCTATAAGGGATCGAGCGCGGAAGTCGTCGGCCCGGTTTTCGTGACCTACACGCTGCCGCAGCGCCAGTACTTCAGGCTGAGGATGAATCAGCCCCTCAGCTCAGAGACCGCGCGCGCGGGCGACCGATTCAAGACGACGGTCGTGACCCCCGTCTACGCGGGCGGAATCGAGGTCGTCCCGGCCGGCTCGATCATCGAAGGGCGCGTCACTTCGGCGCAGCCTGCCCGTTCTCGCGGGCGGGAAGGCCAGATGGCCGTGGCTTTCGATGCGCTCGTCCTGCCTGACGGGACGAGGCACTCGATCGACGGGGCGATGACCGAGCTTCAGGACGTTAAGGGGGGCGAGATCGACCAGGAGAACCACATAACCGGGCGCTCGTCTGAAGACCGGCAACTCATCTTCATAGGCGGCGGCGGCATGGGCGGAGCGGTCCTGGGCGGAGCCATAGGAGGCGGAAAGGGCGCCGCGATCGGCGCAATCCTGGGCGCGGGCGCGGGCGTGGCCGGGAGCATGTTGAAGAAGGGCTACGAGGCCGAAGTTAAAAGCGGTACGGAGATAGGCATGATAATCACCGAGCCCGTCCAGTTTTCCGTCAGGTCTGACCGCTACAGGTAGGGCGGGCCGCCCCGGCCCGGCCCCTTGATTAGTCGGTTAGTCGGTCAGCCGGTCAATTGATCGATTAATGGATTGAATGGATTGATCGACGGGCATTTTCAAGGCAATTTAAACGACCCCTCCGCAAGGTTTCGCCCGCGAAGAATGGGTGCGAAACGGGCGCGCTCCTATAAAAGGATGCGCGCTCTTTTCATTCTCATCTCCCGAAATTTTCGCCGGGCAACGCGAGGGGGGGTGTCGATGAATCTAATCGATAGGCAGCGACCCGATTATAACGCTGGTAGAATCATCCTTTCGAGGCAGTCCGACACTCGGGTCGCTGTTCTTATCTTTCAGCCGCCTTCTCCCGTTCCGCTTCTCCAGGCATTCGATAACGGGTCACTTCAAATAAGTGCGCCGCCCTTCGATCGTGAACCTTTCATCTAGGACTAGCGCTACCGCTTCCGGGTAGAGGAGGTGCTCCTGTTCCAGGATTCGCGCCGATAGCGTTTCGACCGAATCGTCCTCGCGGACTTCGACCGCTCTCTGCAAGACTATCGGGCCATGATCGAGCTGCTCATCGACCAGGTGAACCGTGCATCCCGTTATCCTGACTCCGTGATCGAGCGCCTGCTTCTGCGCGCCCAGCCCGGGAAAGGCGGGCAGCAGGGAAGGGTGGATGTTGAGAATGCGGTTTTGGAACTCTCGCACGAAATAGTCGCTGACCAGTCTCATGTAGCCCGCCAGGCAGACGATCGACACGTCGCGGCTTCTTAATTCGGCGACGATCTCGCGGTCGTGCTCTTCCCGCTTCCTGCCTCTGTGGTCTATGAAGAGGGTCTCGACTCCCCGCTCGCGAGCCCGCGCCAGGCCCGTGGCGGACTCGATATTGCTGATGACGACCGCCGCTTCCGCGTCCACCCGGCCCTCCTCGATCGCGTCGAGGATCGAGGCCATGTTGGACCCGCGACCCGAGATCAACAGGCCGATTTTCGCTTTTGCCATACGAGGCGGAAAATACCTCAATGCCCGCGCCGCCGCAAGGCTTCCGGAATGCCCTGCTTGCTTCCGGCCCGCAAAACAAGTATCTTTTATCCGCCAATGGAGCCCGACCAGCTTCCCCAAAACGATCGAGCGGATATCTCATCCGACGAGGCCGGTGAGCCTGAAGTGCTCGTCCGCCGGTCGGACGAGGATATGGCCCTGTTCGATTCGCAGCGGATAGTCGAAGCCCTGGTGCGAGAGGCCAATATAGACGCGGACCTCGCCGCTCAAATCGGCATCGAGGTGCGCAAATTCATTCAGAAGCTGGGATTCCGCACCCTCAGCTCGTCGCTGATTCGCGGGCTCGTCGATGCCAAGCTCCTTGAGCTCGGCCTGGAAGATGCGCACCGCTGGCACACCCGCCTCGGAGTCCCTTTCTACGACGTGGAGCGGATCATTCACAGCTCGGTCAGCGAGTCCGGCTCGCAGCCCTACGGGCCTGAGGGGACGAGCCTCGTGCTGGCCGAAGCGATCAAGCGCGAGTATGCCGTCCTGCACGTCTTCTCGGAACAGATCGCCAATGCCCACCTCGTCGGCGATATTCACATTCACGGAATCGGGGCGATAGACCGGCCTTACTCCCTGATCTCGGCCGTCGATTATGTGAAGCAGTTCGGGCTGATTCTTCCGCAGGGCTTTTCGAGCTCGCGGCCCGCAAAGCGCGTCGAAGTGCTCGCAGCGCACATCGTGAAGCTGTCGGCGGCGCTGCAAGGGTATCTGGCCGGGCCCGCCGCCTGGGATTCGCTCAACTTCTCCGTCGCGCCTTTCCTCGTCGACGCCGATGACCGCGCGATAAAACAACTGGCTCAAACCTTCGTCTTCGAATTTTCAGCCCCCGCCGTGGCGCGCGGAGGGCAGATCGTCTTCTCCGATCTTCACCTCGATTGGGACGCGCCATCGTACATGAAATCGCGCCCGGCAATCGGCCCCGGGGGAGAGCTTCTCGATAAGACTTACGGCGACTTCACGATCGAAGCGCATCGCTTCCTTCAAGCCCTCTTCGAAGTATTCATAGAAGGGGACGGGTCCGGCCGGGCCTTCCTCACTCCGCGCCTCATACTGCACATCAACCGGCACTTCAACGAGATCCCCGGCTACCGCTCGGTGCTGGAGCTGGCGAGCCGGCTCGCGGTCGAGCGCGGAGGACTGTCGATCGCCTTCGACCGCGACGATGAAGGCACGTTCTACCGCCGTTACGGAATATCCGACGACAGGGCCCTCGCACGCACCGATAGCCACGCGCTGCGCTCGGCCCAGTTCCAGATCGTCTCTTTGAACCTGCCGCGCGTCGGTTATCTCGCGGCGGGTAATCAGGTGAAGGTCTTTGAAGAGCTGACTCGATTGATGGAGACGGCGGCCCAGGCCCATCTCGAAAAACGCGTATTCCTGGAGAAGCTGCTGGCCCTGGGCGAGCGCGGGCCACTTGCGACCCTGACGACGCGGGCGAGCGGCGCTCCTTTCCTGAAGCTCAACTGGGCCATTCACGCGATCAGCCCCGTCGGCCTCAATGAGCTGTGCCGCGCCGTGCTTCAAACCGACCTGCATGATTCCGAGGCGGCGATGGAGTTCGCCCTGAAAG
>DATLMR010000031.1:0-7694 GCA_035537555.1 Blastocatellia bacterium | reverse complement strand
AGACCGGCCATCGAGCATTCCGAAATCGGAAGGCTCGATGGCCGGTTTTTTTGTTTACAGAAACCGATAGGAGATTAACTATGACGTTCACGCACGACCTCAGGCAATTCGTACTCGAACACGGAGCCGTCAACAACGCCTACCTCGAGCGCTTCAGGACCGGAGAGATGTCGGATGAAGAGTTTAAGGACTTCGCGGTCCAGTTCTTCGCCTTCGTCAAGCACTTTCCCCGAATACTCGCGACGCTGCTTGCCAATACCGACGATGATGCGGCAGCCGACGAGCTCGCCGTCATCCTCACGTCGGAGCTCGGGGATGGAGACCCCCGGCGGCGGCACGAATACCTCTACCATAAATTCCTGCGGTCCATCGATATCGATCCCAGAGAAGCCTCGCGCGCTCCCTGGCTTGCCTCCACTCGCGCTTACATCGAAGGGCTCGCGCGTCTATACGGCCATTCGGATTATCAGCTGGCGCTTGGAGCGTCGTTCGGGCTGGAACACATGGCCATCTCCATGTGGGACCAGCTCATCCCCGGTATTATGAAGCTGAAGAAGACGCGCGAGCCTCTCGGGAATATGCACACCGTCTACTGGACCTTCCACCGCGCGCTCGAACAACAGCATGAAGACGCGATGATGAAGGCGCTCGACGGGCAGCAGTCGGGCGACGAGGCCGGACTGCGCGAAGGGTGCAGGCAAGCGCTCGATTTACTGGAGGCCTTCTGGGCCGGGCTCGACGCGGACTCCCGCCGGATTCGGATAGACGAGCGAATGGCCTCGTGAGCGCGTCCGAGAAACAGGGGGAGCCTCGGCGGCTCCCCCTTTGCAGGTGGTTGAGAGGGACTGGGGTTGGGGGGCTCAATGGGGCTTTAATTTCCCGCGCGGATTAGCGCTTGCGCGCGTAAGTCATCTCCAGGGACTTGAACTCGTCGGGCGTCCCTACCAGGTCGTAGATCTCGAAAATGTGCTTGTCCGGTCCTACCAGGCGCGTGACGAATTTGATGATCTTGTCCCGCTCTCCCGTCATCGGCTCGTCGAATTTGCCGAAGAGGGTCATCACTTTGCCCGACTCGTCGAGCGTGCCTTCGGCCGTATATATCGACGTCCCCATGTTGTCGATATACGACATGACGTACTTCTTCTTGATGTTGTCGTAGCCGGTGATACCGATGCTCTTGTGAGGCATACCCATCACCTGGGACGTGGAGTCCTCCTGCACGTAGCGGCCGTCCATTATCCACTTACCCTCTACCGTGGCTTTCGTCTCCGCGGGCGGCTTGCCCGGCCCCTCGATCCACATCCGCGTGGAGACTTCCCACTTGCCCACGAACTGGTCGAGCAGCTTGTGCCCTTCGCCCGGAGTCGCCGCGTCCATCCACCTCTTCATCATCTCTTGCGACATGGCCGGAGCCTTCTCATCCCCCTTGCTCTTCTCTTGCGCGAAGGCCAGCTCCGCCGGAAACAACAGCACGCCCGCCATCGCGATTCCACAGAAGACATTTCGCAGGTTCATACGCTTTTCATCCTTTCATCCTCCAGTATTCAGGCCCTGTAAATCAGTCGATCGAATTAATCCGGCGCGTGTCGCAAATGGACGGGTCCTCAAGCGCGCCGCCGTGACCCGGCGCGCGGTCTATCGTATGAGAGTAAGATTTAAGGAGAAGAATCGCGTGAGGGTTATCAGTGGTGGTACTTCCTGATAACCCCTATAACAATGCCCTGAATGCTGACCCTGTCAGCCGGGTTGACGATTATGGGCTCGTAGCTTGAATTGGCCGGCTCCAGGCGCACCTGCGCGCCTTCGCGGTAAAATCGCTTCACCGTCGCATCGCTCCCGTCAACCAGAGCTACCACGGTCTGCCCGTTCTCTGCCGTGCGCCGCGATTCGACTATCACGAAGTCCCCGTCCGCTATGTGCTCTTCGATCATCGAATCTCCGCGCACGCGCAGAGCGAAGGTGTGCCCGCGCCCGAGCAGGTCCGGCGGAATGCATACGACATCATTGCTCAGGATCGCTTCTATCGGCTGGCCGGCCGCGACCACGCCGAGCAGCGGAATCTCGCACGCCTGCTCCGTCACGGCCTGCTTGACGATCTCGATGCCCCGGCTCGCGTGAGGCACCCGGCGTATCAACTCTTCCTTCTCCAGCGCCGAGAGCAATTGATGCACGGTCGCCGGCGAGTTCAATCCGAAATGCGCCCGAATCTCCGCTATCGTCGGAGCATAGCCCCGCGCTTCGGAAAACCTGCACAGATAGTCGTATACTTCCCTCTGACGAGCGGTCAGTGCCATACATCTCTCCTATGATCAACAGGCCAGCCGGTGTTGTGACCCGTCACGTGTCTGATCAACAAGCCAATCAACGTTGTGGCCCATCACGTAGATGTTCCCGGCGATCGTGATTATTTCCGTCCGGCCTCGGCCCCGCCTGGTCTGGATAGTACCGATCTCGCGGCCCGCGACCAGCACTCTGTCGTGCCTGCACCATCCGCCCAGCGTCCTTACTTTCTGCCCCGGCTTGATCCTGACGTTTGCATTTATTGCTTGCTGAAGAGTCATAAGAGTTTAAGCACCTCGTTCGGGTATGATCCCTGCTGATAAAGGGCTTGCCGTAAATTCACCGAAAGAATACGAAAATAACCGAAAATTGTCAATAAAAATCTTTTAAAATTTGCTTGATATTTCGGGCAGTTTCGCCCCGTCCGGCGATTGACGCGTTTCGGAATATTTTCGGCCCGCGGACCGCGGATGAGGCGCTCTATTCGTTGATGGGGCGCGGCAGGCATGATAGGGTCGGGGTACCGGGTCGAGTTCAGACGGATATCGAGTCTCAAGCTTGAAGCCTCCAAACCGCCCGCCGGATTTTTTCAACAAAGGCTCGGCCCTCCTGCTCGCGCTCGCGCTCTCTGCCTGCTCGGGACGGGGGCCTGACCCTCACGAGGGAGATCGATCTCAGGCGAGGGTCCGGGCAGCCTCGCGGCGCGGCGAGTGCCTGGACCTGAACACCGCGAAGGTGGAAGAGCTGGAGGCGTTGCCGGGCGTCGGCGAAAAGATAGCGCGCAGGATAATCGAGCACCGGGAAACGCAAGGGCCGTTCGAGCGGCCGGAAGAGGTGATAATAATAGAGGGATTCAGCGAGCGGAAGTATCGCGCGATCGCATCCCAGCTCTGCGCCGAGTAACCGATCCCGGCGATTGTGAACGCGAGCGCAAGATTGTCCTTCACACCCCCTGTACGGTAAAGTTAAGAATCCGCGTGGACGCCACGGAATAAACGATGAAAGATCAAATGCCGATACTGGTTGAAGTCAGGCGTGGAAATATAGTCGAATCCCGGCACAGGGGCGTGGTCGTGGTGTCGGAGCCTGACGGAAAGATCATCGCGCTCGCAGGCGATCCGGACTATATCACCTCGACGCGCTCGACCATCAAGCCTTTTCAAGCGATCCCGCTCATAACGAGCGGCGCGGCCGACCGCTTCGATATCACATCGCGCGAGCTCGCCGTCGCCTGCGCCTCCCACAACGGCGAGCCCATTCACACGGAGACGGCCGCACGGATACTTGAGCGAGCGGGGCTAAGCGAAAGCGCCCTGCTGTGCGGGGCGCACAGGCCTTACAGCGAAGAGGCCGCAAAGAAGATCGAATGCGAGGGTGGCTCTTTCACTCAGCTTCATAACAACTGTTCCGGCAAGCACGCGGGTATGCTCATGACGGCCGTCCACCGCGAACTTTCGACGGCGGGCTACGTCTCTATCGAGCATCCCGTACAGAGGGCGATCGTTTCGGCTTTCGCGCGCGCGGCGGGGCTCGGCGAGGACTTGCCCGCGGGGATCGACGGATGCAGCGCTCCTACCTTCGGCGTCCCGCTCAGGGCGCTCGCGCTCGGCTTTGCGCGCCTGGCGGGCGCCGGGGCGGCGGGCGGCGAGCTCGACTCCGATACGGCCGAAGCCGCGAAGCGGATAGTCGAAGCCATGATCTTGAATCCCGAGATGATCGGAGGCGACGGCGAATTCGACACCGAGGTCATGCGTGAAGCTCACGGAAAGCTGATAGCCAAGGTCGGGGCCGAATCCGTCTACTCGGTCGGGGTCCTTCCCTGCGAGCGCTATCCAAGGGGTCTCGGCATCGCGATAAAGATCGACGACGGGGCTAAGCGCGCGGTCTCTCCCGCGGTCCTCGAAACACTCGCGCAGCTCCAGGTGCTCGACGAGTCAGAGCTCGAAAGGCTCCACGGGTTTCATCATCCCCTGACCAGGAGCTATCGCGACATTCCGGTGGGGGATATACGCGCGGTGTTCAAGCTGGAGATCGGTCGCGCAACGCCATGAACGAAGACATACGGGCGCTCTTTCCCGTCACGCGAAATTACATCTACATGAACCATTCGGCCGTCTCTCCGCTCTCCAGCAGGGTCAGAAGCGCGATGACCGGGTTGATCGACGACGTGACGGAGAATGGCTCGGCCAATTACTTCGAGTGGTGCCGCGCTTACGAGCAGGCGCGCGAATCGGCGGCTCGCCTGGTTAACGCGAGCGCGCGCGAGATCGCTTTCATGCGCAACACCTCGGACGCGATCTCGGCGGTGGCGAACGGTCTGGACTGGCGCGAAGGCGACACGGTGGTGACGTCGAATGTCGAATTCCCGGCCAACATCTACCCGTGGATGCGCCTTCGCGAGGAGCGCGGGGTCGAGCTCGTATTGGCCGAAGAACGCGGCGGGCGGGTGGATCCGGATGAGCTTCTCTCGCTCGTCGACGAGCGCACGCGCGTGGTGACGTTGAGCTGGGTGCAGTTCGCAAGCGGCTTCCGCTCGGCGCTCGCTCACATCGGAAGGTCCTGCCGCGAGCGGGGCATTCTCTTTTTCGTGGACGCTATTCAAGGGCTCGGCGGGTTGAAGCTCGACGTGGAGCGAGATTACGTCGACGCTTTCGCCGCGGACGCTCACAAGTACCTGCTCGGCCCCGAAGGCATCGCCCTGCTCTACATATCCGACCGCGTCCTCGATTCGATCAGGCCCACGGTTGTCGGGTGGATGTCGGTCAAAGAGTATAACCACCATCTCGATTATGATCTGAGCTATCGTGACGGCGCATTGCGGTTCGAGAGCGGGACTTTAAACACGGTCGGAGTCTACGGCATGGGCGCCGCTCTCGAGCTATTTCTCGAAGTCGGCCCCGAAAGAATCGAAGAGCACCTGCTCGGTTTGGGCGACCACCTTGCCGGGCTCCTGCAATCGAAGGGGTACGAGATTACGGGATCGAGGCGCGACGGCGAGACCTCGGCCATCGTTACCTGCAGGCATGCGCGGCATGAGGCCCGGGACCTCTATCGCCATCTGCTTTCCCGCAACATCGTGACGGCGCCGCGCGCGGGAAGGCTCAGGATCTCTCCGCACTTCTACAACACGCGCGAAGAGATCGAAGCGCTCGCGGCGGCCCTGCCGGATTGATCGCGGGATCGATCACAGGTCAGTCGCCGCTATTGGTCACTTCCTTGAGTTTTCGCTTGGCGAGCTGCTGGCGAACCCCCTGCGTGTAGAGCTTCACGAATTCCAGAATGCTGAGCGTTTGCGGCTCGCCTTCGTAATAGAAGGTGCACGCGTTTCCCACCTCGCGTTGCAGCAGTTTCAAATCGAGAGGGTCTATCGGGAACTTCACGCAGGCAGTGGGGACGTGGGGAGTGGCGTAGATTCCGCAACGGGTATTGTAAGGCCCTTCCTCGATGTAGAAGGGGCACTGAAACTGGATCTTGCAGCAGAGACCGCACCGATTGCACTCGCCGCGCTGGTAAGCCTTGTAGCGATATAGCAGGTTGTCCGGGAGCAGGTTCGAAAGCACGGTCCTGCGAAGCGCCGCCCAGGTGTGTATAGAGAAGGGCGCGTGCATGACTTTCTTGGATACCGCTTTGACCATCTGCGTGTACATCCAGCGGCGCGACGGGACTTCAGGAGGAAGTTCGGGAGGTTCGGTCGAGTCAGAGATGATGTTATCGAAGATGTGAATGACTTTGCCGCCCTGAGGCCTCTCATCCTTCATTCGTACGAATCCTTTTAGCAAACCTGTTTTAATTAGAAGCAGAAAGCTTATTGAGTCGCGTCCACAAGTGAGGCTGCTTTCTACAGCGGCAGCAGTATTATACTAGCACCGAGCGGGGCCAACGGGCCAGCGGTCAGGTTCGGTTCAGCACCGCAAATCATGAGGACATCGGCCGCGCACGTCGAGTAAACGTAAGGCTGGCATCCCCGCGAGATCATCTATCGTCTGAAAGTCTCTCCCGGAAATCCCTGACCCATGACCGCTCCCCCGGCCCTCTCTTTTATGCTATGCTGCGGCCGATGCGCGGCGTGATCCCCAGGTAAGACGATACCGACGATACCGGCTTTCTGGAGATTCAGCCCATGACACGTCCAATGACCCGCCCAAAATTCTGCCCGGGGTGCGGCGAGCGTTTAACCGCAAAGAGAAGATTCCTGCGCGCGACTCGCGCCTGCGACAACTGCGCGAGCCGCTTCCGGCGCTCGCGCCTTCTGACGGCATGCGCCCTGATATCGGGCCTGCTCGCGAGCTTCGCCATCGGCCATCTCACAGCGGAGCGGAGGCCCTTCTACTTCATCGGCACTTCGGTCGATCCGCGCGGCGACGGCCCCGTCCCTCTCGAACGGCCCGAACGGACGGGCGCATCCGGCGATCCGGCCTCGATGCCGCAGGCGACCTCTTCCGCAGGCGCGGCGCTCGAAGCCCCCTGCGGAGCGCGCACACGATCGGGCAGGCCGTGTAAAAGAAGAGTGCGCGGAGGGGGCCGTTGCTGGCAGCATCGCTCGGGGTGATTCGCGAAGCCGCCGGGCACATACGATACGCCGGATGCTTTCTAGCCTGCCGGGCACGGCTTCCTGTATTATTAATGATCCGAACCGGAGGCCCGGCAGAGCTTCTCGCCTTTATAATGATGAAGTCTTTACTCAGAAAATTTGAGATATTGTCGCTCGTGATGGGCCTCGCGCTGTTCGCCTATCTGGTCAGACAGACGGGTCTCGAAACGCTGGGGCATTACCTCGGCATGCTCGGATGGGGCGTGGCGGCCATCCTGGCGCTCTCGGGAGTTCGCAATATCTTTCGCGCGGCCGCCTGGTATCTGGCTATAGAGCCGGAACACCGCAGCATCGGGTTCTTCCCGCTCACAAACGTCATGCTGGCGGGCGAGGCCATCAAGTACCTGACCGCCACCGGGCCTTTTCTCGGCGAGCCCGCCAAGGCGGCGATGGTGCGCAGAGACGTGCCTTTGCTTTACGGCTTCTCGTCCATCGTGGTAGAGAACCTGATCTATAACCTGTCGGTATTTCTCTTCATCGCGGCCGGGCTGCCCGCCCTCGGGTGGGTAGTCCCGGTACCCGGTAAATTTCAGGCGGCGGCTTACATCATCACCGCCGTCGTGATATTCGGGTTCGCCCTGTCCGGGCTCGCGATGCGCCGGCGGTGGTATTTTCTGAGCCGTTTGCTCGAACGACTATCTCGCAGCACCCTGCTCGGCAAGCGCGGGCGCTTCGGCTCGGCGCACGGCCGCATGCGCTCGCTCGAAGAGAATGTCTACTCTTTCTATGACCGGAGGCGCGCCGCCTTCTACTCGATACTGGCGCTCGATATGGCATCGCACCTGATCAACATACTCGAAGTCGACGTGATCCTCGCGCTGAT
>DATLMR010000030.1:0-4435 GCA_035537555.1 Blastocatellia bacterium | reverse complement strand
GTTCGCGGGGCGTTCCGCCATCACCTCTTTCACTCGCCTGTCGCCCGCCAGGCCGGCCCCGCTGCTCGAGACATCGATCACCCGGATGATCTGATCGCGTGTGCCGAGGACGAGGTAATCTCCGACGAGGGCGGCGGCGCGCCCGTCCTGATTCGACGACAACGATACGGATGCCCCCCTGTAGTCCTGCGTCGAGACCGTGGAGTCATCCCGTTTGAGATATTTTTCGGCGATCGCCCATACCCTCTCTTTATCCGTGACGCTGACGATCATCGCGGTCGGCTCCGCGTCATTGAATTTCAAGAGAGTTATTTCGTTGCCCACCGCACCGCCGATCGACTCTCCGGGCTCAAGCCCGAGCTGCTTGCGGAAGTTGAGCACGAACTCTCGGAAAGCCATCCCCGCAACCAGATCGACGCTCGGAGCGAGCTGCTTCAGCATCCGTTCCGGGAGCTCGCCCGCGCGGTCCACGCTCAGGATCGTGAAGTCTTCGATCTCGGGAGGAACGAGGCCCAGCGAATCGAAGGTCGGGTTATCGCTCTTCTTGAACGGGTCGGCCAGAGCCGTGGCGACCTGCGGGCGAAGCACCGTCAGGTATCTCTCCACGGCGCCTCCGGAAGCGAACTCGTAGCCGTAGAGCACGCCTTCGATCGTCTCTTTCGACAGCTGGCCGAATATCTGCGTGAGAGCGCCCAGCCGGTCGGGGTCGGTGGTGACGCGGCTCGCGAATATCGCCGGGCCGAATTCGACGAGCTTCCGTACCCCCGACTTGGTCACGAAGGCGAAGATCGGCCCGTCGCGATCCACCACGGGCCGCTTCTCTTTCAGCGTGGAATTTTCGGCGAGCGCGGGCGCGCGGCCGGAGATGGCGTCTAGGCAAGAGGTGATGACCCGCGTGTGATTGGCGATGACGATGACGCTGCCGATCGCGGCGGCGACGACCTGGCGGTCGGGCTGCGGGCCTTGAAATACGCGAAGCTCGGTGCCGTAATGATCCTCGACCGATTCGACGGCCGCCTCTCCGTAAACGCGCTGCGCCAGTATCTCCGCGCGCTCGCGCACGATGCGGGCGGCGACGCCGGGATCGGAGTGGGTTTCGATCACGAGCGCGATGCTCGGTCTCAGCCGAAGGAAAGAGCCCTGTTCGCCGAGACCCGTTTCGGCCTCGAAGCCGGTGAGCGCGAGAGCATACTGCGCGCGACCCGCGATCACGGCTTCTTCCGGTCCTATTCCGGCGCGGCCTATCAGGTCGCTCGCAATGCCGATCTGTCTGAGCTGGCTTGAAATTCCGAGCAGGGGGGCGAGCTCTTTCCAGGCCTTCGTGCCGGTGAGCCCGTCGGCGAGGTCCGCGACGTTGCGCACTTCGACGAAGGCGAGCGCGCTCGCCGGAACGTATCGCGCCATCTCCGCGCGCGGGGGCCGTCGGAGAGCCACATACGCGCCCGCGATCAAAGCTACGGCGAGCACCGCCCCGGCGATCAGGATATTTTTTCGTGTCAATCGATTGCGGAGAGTCATCCGGAAAAATCCTACCACACGCGCGGCGGACTCAGGAATCGCCCCGGCCCCCGGAGGCCGCCCGCCTGCGCCGATGACCGGGGAAACGGCCCCTTGTGATCCGCAGTTCGATTCGCATGCCCGAGGCCGTCTCACCATGGATCGGGCGAGATCGCGGCCTGGCCCGGTGTGTTATAATCCGCCTCGACCCGATGGCAGAACCCACGGAAAGAGAGAGACTTCTTGAGCCAGGACCTACTGAGCTGCCCCGAATGCCAGCGCCGCACGCCCACGGCCCGTGGCGCCTGTATGTACTGCGGCGCGACCCTCCCCGTTGCGATGATAGAGGCCGCGCCGAGCCAGCGTAACATCGAAAGCTTCGAGCAGGCTTTCAACACCGTTCTTGAGCCCGCCGACTTCGGGGACCGCCTTCAAATGCAGGCCCGCCGCGGCCGGAGCGAGGCAGCCCTGGCTTCAGCCCTGAACCTCGAAGCGGGCGAGGCCCGGGCCATTCTCGAATCAGGCAAGCGCATACCCATCGCGCGGAGCCACACGCGGCAGGAGGCCGATTTGATCGCCGCGCTCGTTCGCACCTGCGGCGTCGAGGCTGAGGTGGTCGCGGATCAAGACCTGCGTATTAAAGAAGAGCTGCCGCGGGCGAAGAAGATCACGGCGGAAGGTGAAGAGCTTCATATCGAGCATTCCGGCGGCTCGGCCTCCCTGCCCCGTTCCGATATAAAGCTGCTGGTGACGGGCGGGCTCAAGAGCAGGCGCGTCGATTATACCGAGAGCGTTTCGAGCGTTCGCTCACAGTCGAGCGGGGTGGTGGATTCGTCGGAGTATTTTTCGGGAGAGATGCTGCTCGACCTCTACTCGGGAACGCTCGAGCGCAGCTTCCGGGTCAGGTCCGACGCTTTCGATTATTCGGGCCTCGTCGAGCGTCTCTCGCTTCTGGCGGAAGAGAATTTCCGCGCGCTCGTCTCGCGGCTTCAGGCCCTCGCTCCCGGGGCGACCCTCGACCAGGATTTCGGGCGAGTCCGTCATCTGCTGGGCCGCGCGTGGCCCGAGCGGTCGCGGAGCGAGGCTCGCGGGCTGAAGAGGACCGGCCTCTCCCTGCGCCCGGTCGCTCAATCGAGCGTCACAAGCGATAACCGCGACCAGTTCGACAGGTATTCCCGCCTTATGTTCATCTCTCGACTCAGGTGATGCGCACGACTATCGTGGAAGTATTGTCCTCGCCGCCCGCGGCGTTGGCCGCGACCACCAGCTCCTTTGCGGCCGCGTACGGGTCGGGATTTACGAGCAGGATGTCGCGTATCTGATCGTCGCCGAGCATGCTGTTCAGGCCGTCGCTGCACAGCATAATCACGTCCCCGCTCTTCAGCTTTCGCCTGATGATGTCGATCTCAAGCTGCTCGTCCGCCCCGATGGAGCGATAGATGACGTTGCGGTAAGGGTGGATTCGAGCGTCGGCTCGGGTGAGATTTCCGGTATTGACCATTCGCTGGACGAGCGAGTGGTCTTCGGTCAATTGCTCGAACTTCTCGCCGGAAAGAAGGTAGCAGCGGCTGTCGCCTACGTGCGCTATGGTGAGCACGTCGCCGACGATCATCGCGACGCTGACGGTCGCGCCGAGCCCCTTATCATCCGGGTGCGCCCGCGCGTAGGCCATGACTTCGCGGTTCGCGTTCGCGACGGCCATTTTGAGCATCTCGGTCGTCGCCATCTCGTGGCCGTCGGCTATGGCGAGCCGCAGCCCTCCCGTCTGGGTCGGGGCGGCGATCTTCTCCTCGCGGGTCGATTTCAGAGAGGCCGATATGAGCTTGTCCGTGACCCACTCGGCCACCGCGCGAACGGTCACGCGCGAAGCGACCTCGCCCGCGGCCTCGCCCCCCATCCCGTCAGAGACGATGAAGAGTCCGATCTGAGTCTGCACGGACTCGAAATACTGGGTCAGGTTCAGGCTGAGGATCGCATCCTCGTTGAGCTCGCGCACGAGCCCCACGTCGGTGAAGTGGCCTGCCTGGAGGACGACCGGCATGTTGAGCGCGGCAAGCGCGTTGCGAAATTCGGTTATAGTCTGAAACCGGAGGTTCGGATCGAGCGCAAGCGCGCGCGCGAGCAACCGCTCCAGGTTCGGGCTGACGGTGGCGACGGGATAGAGGCCCGAGCCCTCGTTCGGGCCGAAGCTCTCTCCCGTGAGCAGAAACTGTAGAAGCGCTCCGATAGAGAATATATCCGAGCGGGTATCGTAGATGGCGTCGTCTTCAAAAAGCTCGGGGGCGCTGAAGCCGCGGCTGGTGTAGATCGGCGCGTCGCTTATGGGCGCGCCCTCCTGGCGAGCCCGGTCGAAGCCGATGAGCCGGGCCCTGCTCTCGTGGTCGAGCACGATCCCGTAAGGCTCGAAGCCGTTGTAGACCCACCCGTGCTTGTGAAACTGATCGGCGAGTGCGCAAAGCTGCAGGCCGATTATACGCGCCTCTTTCTCTCCCGTCTGGTCCAGATGAGCGATGGCCTGCCCTTGAATCTGCTCGAAGACTATATAGGCGTTCTCGCCTTCCGCCACGTGCTCGACCGGCTTAAATATGCCGAACCTCTCGAAGGCGGGCGCGGCTTCTTCCAGCTTGCCCGAGACTCTTCCCGGCGGCTCCCGGTCGGCCGGCTCGCTTACCGGGGAGGGTTCGTCGCGGGAATTATCGAAGAACAACTTCTGCTCGATGATGGTGAAGGCGGAGCCGGGAGATTCTTTCGAGACGGCCGAATAGGCATTGTACGTCGGGGCGGTCCAGACCAGGGATTCGACTACGTACCGGCCCGAGATGACGCTCCCGCGCGCGAGAGGCTCGGGGGGAGCCGGCGACAGGAAGAGCATAGAGCCCAGCTTCGAGCCGCAGGTCTGACAGAAGGCGGCATCCTGCTCATTATCGCTGGCCCCGCA
>DATLMR010000029.1:0-12403 GCA_035537555.1 Blastocatellia bacterium | reverse complement strand
GTAATGCCACAGGACCAGCGGGCGGGCCGGCAACAGGTACTCCGAGTGGGGGAGGTACGGCTCCTGGGGGAGAATGACCTCTCCGCCGCCGTTCATGATCGTGATCGCCCACGGCGCGAGCTCGATTGCCCAGAGGTTTTCGTTCGTTATCCTGTGGTGAATGAGAACAGCCGTCGAGCCGGCTTCAATCGTTACGGTGATCTCTTTCCGAAGCCCGGTCGAAGGCTCCGTTGGCTGCATCAATTTGATAGAGTTCTGTCCCAGGATCTCGTGCTCTATGGGAGTGTTGTCGGGCGCATAGGTGCGCGGCATGGCTTCGGGAGCGGCCCAGAGGCGGTGGCCGCCCCACGGCTTCCACCGGCCGAGGTCGGGGTCATTCGCCGCTTCGGGAAGCTCTCCGAGCATGTTCTGCCGGCCGATGAACCCATAACGAATTATGCGCGGGCCGATGTCGGTCGTCACGATGACTTCGATCTCTTCGTTCGAGAGCCTGTAGCAGTTCGGTAGATTCAGATATGAGATTTTTTCCAGAGCGATACCCTCCCCTGATCGAATGGATAGCCGGCGCAATCCGGAGAAGCGCCCACGCGCTGGCATATATTGTATTTTTCGGAATCTCGCCGTCAAGATCGTGTGCGCGTCGCCGGTTTCGACAGGGACCTCTTCCCTATACTCTTCACCGTTTTTCGGAGCGTGTTTTATGAGCCTCTATCTCGGAATAGATATCTCCACTACGGGCGCGAAGGCCCTGCTGATCGACGGCGCGGGCCGCGTCGTGGCGAGCGCCGCCACTCCTTTGAGCCTCTCGACGCCACGGCCCCTCTGGGCGGAGCAGGAGCCGCGCGACTGGTGGCAGGCCGTAAGAGAGAGCATCAATCGCGCCCTCATTCAGGCCGGCGCCTCCGGGCCCCGGGTCTCGGCCGTCGGCCTGACGGGACAGATGCACGGCCTCGTGCTCCTCGACGAGCAGGGGGATGCCTTGCGACCGGCCATCTTGTGGAACGATCAGAGATGCGGCGAAGAGTGCGACCTGATACGCGAGCGGCTCGGCAGGGATCGCCTGATTCAAATCACGGGCAATGACGCGTTGCCCGGTTTCACCGCCCCCAAAATCCTTTGGGTTCAGAAACACGAGCCCGAACTCTACGCGCGCGCGCGCCACGTCCTTTTGCCCAAGGATTACATCAGGTACAGGCTCACGGGCGACTTCCGCATGGACAAGGCGGACGGGTCGGGCACTATTCTCTTCGACCTGAAGAAGCGCGACTGGTCTTCCGATATGCTCGCGGCGCTCGACATACCCGGCGAATGGCTGCCTCCGACTTTCGAGGGGCCGCAGGTGACCGGAGAGATTACACGCGACGCGTGGGAGGCGACGGGGCTCAATCCGGGGACTCCCGTCATGGCCGGCGGCGGGGACCAGGCGGCGGGGGCCGTCGGAATGGGCGCGGTGCGTCCGGGCATAGTGGCCCTGACGCTCGGCACTTCCGGGGTCGTCTTCGCCCCTACCGAATCGCCCCTCATCGAGCGCGAGGGGCGGCTGCATTCTTTCTGCCACGCGATGCCCGGCCGCTGGCACCTGATGGGAGTGATGCTCAGCGCGGCGGGCAGCCTGCAATGGATGCGCGACAGCCTTGCGCCCGGCGCGAGCTTCGACGAGCTGATCGATGAAGCCGGGCAGGTTCCGGCGGGCAGCGAAGGCTTGATTTTCCTGCCGTACCTTTCCGGAGAGCGCACCCCCTATCCCGACCCCCTGGCCCGCGGCGCGTGGGTCGGGCTCACCGTGAGACACAGGCGGGGCCATCTGACCAGGGCCGTGCTCGAAGGCGTCGCCTTCGGTTTGAAAGACAGCTTCGCGCTCATTCAGGGCGCGGGCCTCGAAAGCTTCGAGCAGGCGCGCGTATCGGGCGGCGGCGCAAAGAGCGCGCTCTGGCGGCAGATACTCGCGGACGTTCTGCGCGTGGAGCTGGTCACGGTCAATACCACGGAAGGCGCGGCCTTCGGGGCGGCCCTGCTCGCCGGGACCGGCAGAGGCGAGTGGAGCGATGTCGATACGGCCTGCGCCGAGACCGTCAAAATAACCGGGCGAGTGAGCCCCGATACCCAACACGAAGAGATTTACCTGCGTTTGTATGAGCGCTACAGGTCTCTATACCCCGCCCTCACTCCAACATTCAGAGGCCTCGCCTCGATAGAGAGCTGACGCCGGGCCTCTCTGTTTCTCACTCGTATCTGAGCGCGATCATCGGGTCCAGCCTCATCGCCCTGCGCGCGGGCAGGTAGCTGGCCAGCAGGGCCACGCTTATCATCAGCAGGGGAACGGCCGCGAAGATGACCGGATCGGAAGCGCTCACTCCGAAGAGCAGGCTCGCTATGAGCCGCGTTAAAGCGAGCGCCGCGATCAGCCCGAGCACCACGCCCGCGAGCGTGAGGATCAGCCCCTGCCCGACAACCAGTTTCAGCACGTCCATGGATTGGGCTCCCAGAGCCATTCTTATGCCTATCTCGTGCGTGCGCTGCGTGACCGAATAAGAGACCACTCCGTAAATGCCGACGGCGGCCAGGATGATCGCAAGGCCCGCGAACAGTCCGAGCAGCATGACGCTGAAGCGCTTCTTAGATACCGCGGCGTCCAGGTACTGGCCCATCGTCCTGGTGTCGGTGATCGGCTGGTCCTTATCAACCGCCCAGAGCGCGTCGCGCATACCCGCCATGAGGCTTGCCGGATCTAAAGGGGTCCGGACCACGAAGGACATGTTCGAGAAGATGACCTGGTAATAAGGAAGGTAATACTGAGGCCGCGACTCCAGGTCGAGGGAGGAATGTTTTACGTCCCCGACTACTCCCACGATCTCGGTCCAGGGCACGTCGGGAGAATCGAACGCGTCGATCTTTATTCGCTTGCCGATAGGGTCCTCGCCGGGGAAGTAACGCCGGGCGAGGCCGCTGCTGATGACCGCGACGCGGGGGGCTTTCAGGTTATCCCGCTCGGTGAAATATCGCCCGCTCAGGAGGGGGATGCGCATCACGTTGAAGTAGTTTTCGTCTATCACGCGCTGATCGCCCAGGGGCGTGTCGGACAGGCTCGTCGGCACGGGGCGGCCTTCGATAACGAAGCCGTCTACCTCCTCACCGCCGCCGAGCGGCAGCTCCGACACGGCCCCGACCGCGTCCGCTCCCGGCAGGGCTTTGATCCGTTCGATCACCTGGCGGTAGAACTCCCTCTGCGCATCATCCGTGGAGTATCTCGAGCCGGGAACGTCTACGCTCATCGTGACGACGTTTTGAGGGTTGAATCCCGGATCTACTTTCAGCAGTTGGAGGAAGCTCTTGATGATGAGCCCGGCCCCGATCAAAAGGACCAGCGAGAAAGAGACCTCCGCTACCACGAGCAGGCTGCGAACGCGGTTGCCGTGGACTCCGGTCGATCCGCGCGCGCCCTCTTTCAGGTTTTCGGTCAGGTCGAAGCGCGAGGATTGAAGGGCGGGCGCGAGGCCGAAGAGAATGCCGGTCATAAGAGAGACGAAGAGCGTGAACCCGAGCACCGTGAGGTCGATGCCTATCTCGTGTTTTCTCGGAATGTTGTCGGGACCCAGGGCGACTAACAGCCTGACGCCGGCGGAGGCAAGCAGCACTCCGAGGGTGCCGCCCGCCAGAGAGAGCAGGACGCTTTCGGTCAGAAGCTGGCGGACCATGCGGCCCCGGCTCGCCCCGAGCGCGGCTCGAATGGCGATCTCCTTCTGGCGCGCGGCGGAGCGGGAGAGCAGGAGGTTTGCGACGTTGGCGCAGGCGATCAACAGTACGAGCCCCACCGCGCCGAGCAGCGCGAAGAGCGCCACGCGAACGTCTCCTATGACCTGATCGCGCAGCTTGACGAGGGCCACGTCGAATCCCTTGTTCTCTTTGAAACTCTCGGCCAGGCCGCCCGCTATGGTGCTCATTTCGGCCTGGGCCTGTTCCATCGTCAGCCCGTCTTTGAGGCGCGCAATGACGGCCTTGTTATGGCTTCCGCGATTGCTGATCTGGCCCGCGGACAGGGCGATGGGCGTCCACAGCTCCGTTTGAGGAGACAGGTGGAGGTAGGAAGGCAGGTCCTGCGCTCTCGGGAAATGGAAGCCCTGCGGCAGGACTCCTATGATGTTGTAGCTCTTGCCGTCGAGCGTCAAAGTCTTTCCGGTAACATCCGGAGCGCCGCCGAATCGATTCCGCCACATCGAATAGCTTATGAGGGCGACCTGATTGGCCCCGGGCTTGTCCTCGTCAGCCGTGAAGAGCCGCCCTAAGACGGGCTCCACGCGCATGATCTGGAAGAAGCTGGAAGAGACGCCCGCGCCGCTTATCCGCTCGGGCGTGTCGACCCCCGTAAGAGCGAAGCGCGCGCTGTCGATGAGAGACATCTCTTCGAACACGTGGTTCTGCGCGCGCCAGTCCGTGAAATTGCCCGCGTTGACCGGGAGCATGTCGAAGCCGATATCGATACTCGGATTGGTATCCCACACGAGGACGAGCCGGTCGGAATCTTTGTAGGGAAGAGAGCGAAAAAGCACGGCGTTCACGATGCTGAAGATCGCGGTGTTGGCTCCGATGCCGAGCGTCAGCGCGATGACGGCGATGGCCGTAACGGCGCGGCCTTTGAGCAGTACGCGAATCCCGTAGCGAATGTCCTGCGCGAGGGTCTCCATAAAGCTATCTCCACTCTGAAAAATTAGCGCTGAAAGAGTCGAAACAGCATGTACTACGCAGGGCCCGGCAGCGCGGGTGCAGGAATAGGGTCAGGAATCAGGTTCGCGATGACGAGCGAATCGACAGGACTCTTCGAAGCGAGTTTCGAATGATCCCTGTTTCTTCCCTTGCCCCTGGTCCCTCAGTCTCCGGCTTCTTCGGCGATGCATTGCCTGAAGCGGTCGCTTCTTTTATCTTCTTCGCCCGCGGCAGAAGCAGGGAGCCCGCCTTCGCGCTCCCGGTGAGTCGTTATGATCACGACGGCGGACACTATGACTATCGCGGCCAGAAGCGTGCGGAGAGTGAGCTTCTCACCGGCCAGAGCCCATCCCAGCAGGACCGCCACTACGGGATTGACGTAAGCGTAAGTCGAGGCGAGCGACGGCGTCGCCACTCTCAGCAGCCAGCTATATGACGTGAAGGCTATAAGCGAGCCGAAGACGATCAGGTAAACGAGCGCGCCCGCCGAGCGTAATGAGATATCGCCGAAGGCCAGGGCACTCGCCTCCCCTCTCAACATGCCCGCGACAGTGAGCAGGACTCCGCCCGCGAGCATCTGCATCCCGGCGGCCATCAGAGGCGAGACGGTCGACCTCCCCCGCGCGGCGTACAGAGACCCGGCGGCCCATGAAACAGTGGCCACGATCAGCAGGGCCGCCCCGAGCGGAGCGACGCGGCCGCCTTCGGCTAGCCCCATCGGCCCGATGAGTATCATCATTCCGGCCAATCCGAGCGCGAGGCCCAGTGCAACCCTGCCGCCGGGCCTCGCCCCGCCGGGGCGCGCCCAGTCCAGCAGCACGATCATCATAGGCTCGGTGGCGATGAGCAGGGCCGCCAGCCCCGTGGGCACCTCTCTTTCTGCCAGGACTACCATGCCGTTGCCTCCGAGCAATAGCAGCCCTCCTATAATCAGTCCCGTCCTCCAGCTTATCAGGCCGGGGTGCTTCTCTCCCTTGAATCTTGCCCACGCGTAGAGCGCGGCCCCGGCTATCAGAAAACGGCTGCCCGCCATCAGCAGCGGCGGAAGAGTCTCTATGGCGAACTTTATAGCCAGGTAGGTCGAGCCCCAGATCACGTACACCGCCGCGAAGGCCAGCACCAGCTTTATTCGATTCGACCGCTCTCTTAAATCCAGCTTAGTCATCGTTCCCCTCGCCGTCCGGGGCCTCCAGTTCCAACGGAAGCTCCTGGGTCTCCTTGGAGGTGTTCAGCACGATCGTCGTTCGCGTCGAGCGCACGGACTTTATCGCCGCGATCTTCTCTCTGAGTATCCTCCCCAACTGCTCCGTATCTTCAGCCCGCACCTTCACCAGAAAACAGTCCTCTCCGGCAACGTGATGGACTTCCAGAGCCTCGGGAATCGCGGCCAGCTCCCTGGCCGCTTTATCCTCTCTTACGTAATCGTCCGTCCGCACGAACACGAAGGCCACGAGTCCCAGCCCCAGCTTTCGCGCGTTGAGCCTCACGCCGTACCCTTCGATTATTCCGCGCTCTTCGAGCTTCCGAACCCGCTCCAGTACGGCCGACGGAACCAGCCCCACCTGCCTCGCCAGCTCCGCATTCGAGGTCCGAGCGTTCTGCTGAAGGATCGTCAGAATTTGCTTGTCAATGTCGTTGATCATATTCTTTTTCGCCTATAGAAACGAATATAATTCTGATAAGTTCCTAAGGTCAAGAACGATGTTTTTGCGGACGGAGGGCGGAAAAGGGCGGGGAAGGCGGGTATAAGCAGAGACGAAGACGGGCAAGGGCCAGGAGGTTTATAGGAGCGGCCGCGAGAGCTGCCCTGAAAGAAAGCGACATCGCCTGGGATCGTATTGCGGTCTGGCAAGACCCACCCGGGATCGCACAGGTTGAAATGAATGAGGCTGGCCATGTAATCCCATCGCTCGAGGTTGAGCCGGAGCAGGTGGTCTCGGAGCACGTAGATGAACTCCTCCATCTGGTAGGTGAGAGGGGAGACTCGACCAGAGCCATGCACTTTATGTAATCTGCCGGCAGACCTTTCGCTCTGGCCAGAGCACGAAAGAGATCACGCCATCAGTAAGCTTCCTCAAAGGACTCGGATTAAGATGAACCGTTGGAATGAGGCAATTTATTACGATGAGCCATTATTGATTTTTTATTCAGGGAAATATTAGCAAGCTGAATTTGAATGGTTACTTCTTTTTCTCATCGTCGGGTTCTTCTTCCTTCCTGGCGATTCCCCAGAGCTCTTTCATCGCCTCCGCGCCCGGAAAGAGTTTCTCTAGCATCTGGGGAGCGGTAGCGCTCATCTCCAGCCATCCTTTAAAGCGCCGGTCGAACTCCTGTTTGGTCCTCATGTAAGCATCAAAGCTTGTGGACAGGTAATTCTTGAAGAAGTCCTGGGCCGTCTCTTCTCGCGAGCGAATCAACTGGAAGAGAAACTCGACGGGCAGCATGCTCTTCTTATTCTTCTCCTCTTCCAGGATGATCTGTATCAGGATCGATTTGGTAACATCCTCTTTCGTCCGCGAGTCCACGACCTGTATGTCGCGCCCGGCGCGAATCATCTCTATAAGATCCTGATAGTTGACGTAGGTGCTGGTCTCTGTGTTGTAGAGCCTGCGGTTGCCGTAACGCTTGACGATCAGCTTGTCAGTGCCCGCCTTTTTGTTGGCCATAAGTACCCTCATTCCTTATCGTAATCGGCGAAGTGGACTCGCCTATTAGGTCTATTGTCACGTAGAATAAGACGATAGCTCGATGCTGCTATTGCGAAATAAATATACCCGAAAAAGCCTTGAAAAAGCAAATACCAATTCATTATCTCTAATTTTTTATTATACTTTATACTTGCATTTTCTATAAGATGTAGACTTTATCTCGCAAATGCGAAAAAAAGATATTGACAGCCAAAGAATCTCTGATATGCTCCTGAATCAGGCAGGCATAAAAGAGACGGAGCCGGCCGGAAGGAAATCACCCAGCAAGAGAGGAATCAGAAATGACACAGAAAAAGCAAGCGAACGAATCATCCACGACTCGGAGGAATGCCGGATTCGGCTTAACCGATCTCGTCGACGTCTCGCGGGAGACGTCTCTTGTGACCTATCGCGCAGCCGTTCAGACTCAGAAGGCGGCGGACAAGATGTTAGAGAAGATGATCGAGGCGGGCACGGCTTCACAGGAGGCCGGGTTGCAGTTCACGAGAGCCTACGTGCAGAACCTGAACCAGGCTCGCCAGGAGTGGGCGAATCAGGCGAATCAGTTGACCGAGAGAATGCTCACCTCATCGCCCGTGGCTTTCGACTATCCTTTCAGGAACGAGGTCGATCAAATCAATGATGGAATCGCGCAGGGAGCGAGGCTGGTATTCGACGTTCTCTTCGCGCCCCTGAGGGCAGCCGGCAGGCGGTAGCCCGCTCACCGGCGATTGACGAAAGAGGGATAAAAGTGTAAGCTCGCGGCCACTCACCCTCTACACTTTTCAGGAGTACTTGATGATACGAAAGCTGCGTGGATCAGCGGTCGTGATAACCGGCGCAACGAGCGGCATCGGCCGCGAGACGGCCCTGAGGTTCGCCCGCGCGGGCGCCCGCGTCGTCGTTGCCGGCCGCCGCAAAGAGCGACTCCTGGAACTGGCGAGCGAGATCGAATCGAAGGGGGGCGAGGCGCTCTCCGTCCAGACGGATGTCGCCGAGCAGAAGCAGGTCGAGCGATTGATCGCGAAAGCGGTCGAGCGATTCGGTCGCGTGGACACTCTGGTCAACAACGCGGGCGTCGGCCTCGCGGCCCGTTTCGCCGATCAGTCCATTGACGACTTTCGGCGGGTTATGGATGTGAATTTCTGGGGAGCCGTCTATGCCTGTAAGGCTGTCGTTCCCCGGATGCGCGCACAGCCTATGGGCGGCGTAATCATCAACGTCTCTTCGATTATGGGCAAGCGCGGGATTCCGTTTGAAACCGCCTACTGCGCCAGCAAGTTCGCCCTCGCGGGCTTTTCCGAAGCTCTGCGCGGAGAGCTGATGTCCGACAAGATCGACGTGAGCACGGTCTTTCCCGGGGCCGTCGAGACGGAGATATTCGAGACTTCCGCCAATCAGGTCGGGATGGGGATGCCCGCTTATATTCCGAAATTTCCCGCGCGCGAAATGGCGAGGATCATCGTTCAGGATGCGCGGTTTCCGCAACCCGAGATAGTCATGGCTCTCGACGCGCAGGTGATCGATTTTTTCAACAAGGTTGCGCCCAGCCTCGTGGACATCGCCATCGGGCTGGGAGTCCCCTTCGTCGAGGGCTTGCGCCGCAACGCCGCGCCAAAGGGGGCCGACAGGGGGAATCTTTATAAAGCTAAAGGTTCTGCCGGCGGCAAAAAGGGTGAGTGATGATGCGGGCTCCGGAGCCTTTCGGAGCCCGCGTCTTTCCCTGGCCGATAACTTCGATTCTGACGGCGGAGGATTATGAGCGGCAGCGAATCGAGGGCTCACGAGAAGTCTCCATATGCGCTGAAGCCCTGGCTCAAGCATTACGATTTCTGGATACCCGAGCGCATCAACTATCCGCGGCAATCGGTTTATCAGATATTGAACCTCTCGGCGAGCCTGTTCGCCGACCGCCCCGCCACCGTCTTCCTCGGAGCGAAGCTGACTTACGGCCAGATCAAAGCGCAGGCCGACAGGCTGGCGGCGGCGCTTTCGAGGCTCGGCATTGCGAGGGGAGACCGCGTCGGCATCATGGTGCCGAACTGCCCGCAGTACATCATCAGCTTTTACGCCGTCGTTCGGCTCGGAGCCATAGTCACCAACGTCAATCCGGCCTACACGCCCCGCGAAGTAGAGATGGTCGCGAAGGATTCCGGCATGCGCGCGATGATTACGCTCGACTCTCTCGCCGGCACGGTCCTCTCGATTCAGGGCGGGTCGGAGATCGAGCACGTCATCACGACCGGCCTCAAGGATTATTCGAGCGAGCAGGAGCCGCCTTCGACCGTGGCGGCCGGAACCCTTTCCTTCTCAGAGATGATCGCGAGCGTGACCTCGCCGGAGCTGCCTCACGTCGTGATCGACGCCGAGGAAGATGTCGCGGTGCTGCAATACACGGGCGGAACGACGGGGCTTCCGAAGGCTGCCATGCTCACGCACTCGAATCTCTTTGCCGCCGCGATTCAATGCGCGATGTGGGGCGATTACGTCTCGCGGCGCGGCGAGGAGCGGTTCCTGATGGTCATCCCGTACTTTCACATCTACGCGCTCGTAACGGGAGTCCTCTACGGCGTGTGGATGGGCGCGATGCAGATCATCGTGCCGAAGTATGAAGTCAATCAGATGCTCGCCATAATCAAGGAGCACGAGCCCACTTACTTTCCGGCCGTGCCGACCCTCTTCATCTCTCTGCTCAATCATCCTGAGGCGAAGAATCAAGGGCTCGACCGCATCCGCCGCTTCAACAGCGGCTCCGCGCCTCTTCCGCTCGAAGTCATCGAGCAGTTCGAGCAGTTGAGCGGCGCGATGCTTTATGAAGGATATGGAATGACGGAGAGCTCGGCCCTGGCCCACACGACGGCGACGCTTGGGAAGCGCAAGCCGGGCAGCATCGGCCTTCCCGTGCCCGACACGGAGTGCAAGATCGTGGACCTCGAGAGCGGCGAGCGCGAAGTTCCCCCGGGCGAGGAGGGCGAGCTCGTCATGCGGGGGCCGCAGGTGATGAAGGGCTACTGGCGCAACGAGGAAGAGACCTCCAAAGCCTTGCGCGACGGCTGGCTCTACACGGGCGATGTGGCCCGGATGGATGAAGACGGCTACTTTTATATAGTCCAGAGGAAGAAAGACATGATCATCGTGAGCGGCTTCAACGTCTACCCGAATGAAGTCGAAAACGTGATCTTCATGCACCCGGGGGTAAAGGAAGCGGCGGTCATCGGGGTTGCGGACGCTTACAGGGGCGAAGCCGTGAAGGCCTTCATCGTTTTGAAGGAAGGCGTGGGGGCGACCGAAAAAGAATTGTTCGAGTTTTGCAGCGCCCGGCTCGCAAGGTACAAGGTGCCTTCCCGGATAGAATTCGCCATTAGCCTGCCGAAGAGCAGCGTCGGCAAGGTGCTGCGCCGGGAGCTTCGCGAAATGGAAGAAGCGCGCCGAAGCCGGAGCTGAGGCGGGCAATCTGTCCGGCCTCGTGCGGCCGGAGTTTTCAACCGGTTTTTCAACAGGCAGCTTATTCAGAAAGGAACACGTTATGTCGAGCAAATCCAGATCATCCAGGGGCCGGTCCAAAGCGAAGCCGGCAGGCGCGAAAGCAGGCGCGAAAGCCAGGCCTCAGGGCGCGAAGCCCCGCGCCGCGAAGTCAGCGAGAGCGGCGAAGTCAGCGAGAGCGGCAGGCGCGGAGTCTCAGAGGGCCTCGGCGCGCGAGCCCGAACCGTCCGCGCAGCAGGCGGCCGAGAGCGATCCGGCGCCCGAGTGGGCGCGTCAGGTTATCGAAAGCCTGGTCGAAGCGCAGAAGCAGTGGATCGAGCTTACCACGCAGCAGAACGCGCTCGTGCTCAAGGCGATCACGGAGGGCATGTCTTACTACAGGTCCGCTCCGACTCCGGCGCTCGGCGACTGGGCGCGGCAGGGCGTCGAAGGGTTCGTCGAAGCGCAGAGGCGTTGGGCCGAGGTCGTTTCTCAGCAGAGCTCGCAGTTTTATGACGCGGTGAGGGAGGGCGCGAGCTTCGACGCTTCCGACGTTATGCGGGCGATGTCGGACTATGCCGGGCAGGGAATCGAGACGTTCGTTCGCGCGCGAACCGCGTGGCTGGACTTCGCCGCGCAGCAGAACACGCAGGCCCTCAACGCGATGAAGGAAAACCTCGGCCTCGACGAATCGTCTCCGGCGACCGCGCTCGCGGACTTCGCGCAGCAGGCCATGACCAATTACGTCGATGTACAGAAGAGGTGGCTCGAACTTGCGACGCAGCTTCCTTTCCTCGGAGGGTCGAGGAAACAGTAGCCCGGCTTTTCACGCGCCCGAGCGTGTGGCGCGATAAAGAGTAAATAAAGGAGAGAGTGATGACCATACAGTCAACCTCGGAGCGAAAATATCCGTGGACGACAGACGTCAATGGCATGCGGATGGGCCTCCGCCTCATGGACCCTCAAGACAAAGAGGCCATTCTCGGCTTCGCGCGGTCTTTGCCCGAAGAAGACCTCGTCTTCCTGTCATTCGACATCACCAAGCCCGAGGCCGTGGATAACTGGGCTCGCAATATTAAATCGGGCCGCATCAAGACCCTCCTCGTCGAGATCGGCGGGAAGCTTGTAGGTTACGGCAGCCTCGGTCACAACGAGCTGCTCTGGACCCGGCATCTCGGAGAGATACAGATGCTTCTCGGCCCGGAACTGCGCGGCAAGGGGGTCGGGACTCTGCTCGCGGGCGAGCTCTTCAGCCTCGCGCGCCGCCAGGGCTTGCAGAAGATCGTCGCCCGCATGGCCTCGGAGCAGAAGGGCGCTTTTCGCGTCCTCGAAAGCCTGGGCTTCAGGGCGGAGGCCGTGCTCGCCGACTACGTGATAGATCGAAAAGGCGTCACGCATGACCTGATCGTCATGTCGTTCGACGTGACCGGCCTGAACGTGTAACGAGCGGCCCCGGCGCGCGCGTCGATGGAGAAGGAGGAGTGTCACAAGATGGCCGGTACCGGTAAAGCGAAGGCGAAGGGCCTCTCAACCGCGAAAAGCAAGCTGCCGCC
>DATLMR010000028.1:0-8908 GCA_035537555.1 Blastocatellia bacterium | reverse complement strand
CGCTCGGCCAGGCTGATTCACAGCGTGGTCGTCAAGGAGCGGGAGGCGACACTCGCCCACACCGTGGAGTCCGACCACATGCGGCCCGGCCCGACCGGCTCTATATCAAATCTTATCCTGGCGGGAGACTGGACCGATACGGGGCTCCCCGCCACCATCGAAAGCGCCGTGATGAGCGGCCACACGGCGGCAGAGATCGTCTCGCGCTTCCGAACGCGGGAGTCCCCTACGACATGATGGAATCGAGTGCGTTCCGGGAGCGCGGGCGGGTCTATCGCCTGACTTAGATTCCGAAAACCTGCAGGAAGACGTTGCGCCGATTCGGGCCGTCGAATTCGGCCATTATGACGCTCTGCCATCGGCCCAGCACCAGCTTGCCCTGCGCTATGGGGATGTTCAAGCTCTGGCCGAAGACTACATTCTTTAGGTGAGAGTCGGAGTTCTTGCGATCGCAATCCGAGAACTCGGGATCGTTATGCCTGTAATAGGTCTCCCGCGGCACGATGCTGTCGAGCATCGTCTTGATATCGACGAGCAAAGCCTCCTGCCATTCATTTATGAAGAGCCCGGCGGTCGTATGCAATGACGAGATCTGAATGTATCCGTCTTCGACTCCCGTGGCTTCGACGAGCGCCCTGATGTCGTCACTCAAGTTCACAAGCTCTGTCCGCTCGTTCGTGTTCACGGCGAGGGTCTTTGAAAACACTTTCACCGTTCCCTGATTCATGTGGCAGTCCAGAGCTGCGGCCCCGGCCTTCCGGGTCTTGATTGCTTCCATTCTTTGTCTCCTCCAGAAAATCCTCGTTTTATCAGTGCTCGGCCCAAGTCTAACCCGCAAATCCGTCAATAGCAAATATCGCTTGCCGCGAGAAAGCCGCCCGACGGGTCTCGGACCATGCGACCCCTTTCCGCTCAAGAAACCGCGAGAGAATGCCTGAGGCTACTCGGCCAGCAGTTGCTTGAGCTCGCTTTCAAAGGTCGCCCTCGGCGTGATCCCGACGTGCTTGAAGCGGATTCGGCCCTGCTTGTCGATCAGGAAAGCCACGGGCAGAGAGGAGTCGCCCAGATTAAAGGCTTCGGAAACTTTCGCGTCTCCTACGACCTGTGTGTAGTTCATCGGGTGTTTCTTCAAGAATGGCCTGACGACCTCCGCGCCCTCATCGTCCATGGATATCGCGACCAGCTCGAGGCCGCTTCCCTTATATTCTCTGGCGAAATCATTGAATATCGGGATCTCTGAGATACACGGCACGCACCATGTGGCCCAGAAATCTATCAGGACAACCTTGCCGCGCAGTCGGTCGAGATCGAGACTGCCGCCTTCGAGCAGCTTCAAGCTCACGGTCGGCGCCGGGTCCATGGAAACGCCCTTCGCCGCGTCCGTCACGGGCGCGCTTGCATCGACCGAGTTTTTCGCGACCACCTGATCGCCCGGCCCGCTCGCCGGAGCATTCGAGACCTGCTTCATTCTCGAAAGGAAAGCGTCAGGCTTTTCGAAACCTCCCAATCGCAGATCGCTCTGCTCCCGCCCCGCAGGGTCGAGAAAAATCACCGTCGGCACGCCCAGTATATTGAATCGCCGCCTGGCGCGTCCCGCCTCCGATTCAGGGTCGTTCGTGGTCAGGTCGAGTTTGAGAGTTATGAATCGCTCGGCCTCGCGCCTCACCTCCGAGTCCGTGAAGGTCAGTTGGTCCAGCTCCTTGCAGGGGATGCACCAGTCGGCGAACGTGTCGATGATGACTCCCTTCCCCTCCCGCTGCGCCGTCGCAAGGGCCTGCTCGCTGTAAGGCTGCCACGTAATCCCGGCCCCGGTCTCTTTCGGAATCGCTATGATCACTCCGACGACCGCCGCCGCCACGCCGAGGCCGCGCAGTATCCAGGCGAATTGCCTGGGTTTCGTACGCCCGGATTCCCAGAAGATCAAGTAGATCGCCGATAGGAAAAAGAAGGCGACGAAGATGTATGAGGCGGCGCGGCCCATTAAGGGCATCAGGAAGTAGAGGGCCATCCCGATCAGCATGAGCCCGAATATCTTACGGACGGTAACCATCCAGAGCCCCGAGCGCGGCAGAGACTTTATCGCGCCGGAGAACGTCCCGAGAATCAGGTAGGGCAGGCCCAGACCGAGCGCCAGCACGAAGAACATCATGAAGCCGTAGAGCGGATCGCCCTTGGTCCCGACGTGGACCAGCAACGCCAGCACGAACGGCCCGATGCAGGGCGCGGCGACGATGCCCATCGTCAGGCCCATCACGAGGGCTCCGACGAGCCCGCTCGTCGATTGAGTGCTCTGAGTCGCGAAGCGATTCAGGAACTCGGGCATCCGAAACTCATACACGCCGAACATCGACAGCGCGAGCCCCACCATCACGAGGGCGAGCGCTATCAGGACCACAGGGTTCTGGAGGGCCGCTCCGAAAAGACCTTCGGACATCGACGCGATTACTCCGAGAATGGAGTACGTGATCGCCATCCCGAGCACGTACATCGAGGCCATCGAGAAGGTCCGGCTTAAACGGGGAGGGCCGCCCTGATTGCCCTGATTGGCGAAGAAGCCTATCGTGATCGGGATGATCGGATATACGCACGGAGTCGCGTTCAGCGCGAGCCCCGAGAGAAAGATGAACCCGAGGGCGAAGAAGAGGCCCCGGCTGGAGATCAGGTCCGAGATCGCGTTCGCCGCCTGCCCGCCCTGCCCGCTTCCGCGATACTCGACGAGCGGGCTCGACGCGTCCGCGTATCCTATCTCCTCGGCCTTCTTGAATACCTCGGCGTTCGCCGCCTGAGACGGCTGGCCCGCGGCAGCTACTTTAACCGGCACCTCGATCTTGAGGGTCGAGGGAAAGAGGCATTGTGTTTCGTTGCAGGATTGAACCGTGACGGTCGCGGGAATGACGTATGCACCCGGCTTGATCGAGCTGTCGGCCTCCACGTCCGTAGTGATGTAGACCGTGCCTTCGTGAACGGCCAGATCCTTGTCCGGCGAGAACTCGAATCTACCCATCTTCGGAGGCGGATACTTCGACTCTCCGAATCGAAGACCGGCTACCGGCTCGAACCTTACCTCCGTGCCCTTCAAGAACTCTTCGGTCGGCACGTGGGCGTTGATATGGTACCCGCTCGCGATTTCGAGCACGACGGCGACCCTGAACCTGTCGCCCGGCCTGACCGCCTCGACCGAAGTCAGTCCGCGCGCTTTAACGACGCTGCCGCTGTCCTGTCCGAGGGCCAGGCGAGCAGTCGATAGAGCGGCCAACATCAATATTCCGAAAGCGACGATGGTTTTTCTCTTAATCATAGAAGCCTTAGCGGGCGCTTGAATTTCAGGATATAGATCCAACCTGGAGTCCCGAATATTCCAGGTGCCGGGCAATGTCTATCTTTTTCTAAGATTCTGGATCATTTCATGGGTCAGGTCGTCGAAGACGATGACTCTTCCGCCATTTGTGGAGGCGAATTCCCGCGCGTCCTCCGGCTTAAAGAACGCGATAACGTCCGGTCCCATCGGGCCGCTCACGTTGCTCTTATAAACCAGGGCCGCGACCCTGGCGTCAATCGGCCCGCGCGTCTGGTACTCCTTCAAGAGTATCCGGTCGATGCTGGCGAGCTCCTTCTGGGCGTCGGCCACATCATAGCTGCCCGGCGAGGAGTAGAATTTCAGCATGTCCCCGGGAGATTCGAACATCAGCTTCGTGTCGTCCTTGTAAACGATCTCTGACGTCCATTGATTCTCCGCCTTCACCTTCATCGAACAGACGGGGCAATAGCCCTCGGTCGCGTTGACGGGCAGAGGCACGCTCTTCCTGCCGCACGCGCCGGAAGCGAAGGCCATGAAGATATAGAACGCGACGACCGAAAATCGCGCCGCCGCTTTCGCCTTTTTGTGAGACTCAACCATTAATGAGGCCCGATGCTCTTTCTAAAGGCTCGCGTTCAGCCTGTTCGCCGCTTCACGCGCCGCGCTCTATCCATCCCCCCCCGACGACGAGGTCCCCATCATAAAAGACCGCGGCCTGGCCCGGCGTGACCGCCGCCTGCGGGGAATCGAAATCGACTCTCACCGTTCCGGCTTTCAAAGGCGTTATGGTCGCCGTTGCCTCCGGCGACCTGTAACGAATCCTCACCGCCGCGCGCACGGCATTATCGGGCGGCGCGATTGAAAGCCAGTTAACCCCGGAAGCGACAAACGAGCGGCTGTAGAGATCGTCGCGCTTACCTATGACGAGCCTGTTTCGCGGCACGTCGATCTTCACGACGTAGAGCGGGTCAGGCGAAGATATGCCGATGCCCCGGCGCTGCCCGATCGTATAGCGGTGCAGGCCGCCGTGCTCGCCCACTACCCGGCCGTCCGTGGTCTCTATCCCGCCCGGAGCGAGGGCGCTCTTATCCCGGCCCTCGTCCCTCATTTCGTGGCGCGCGTAATCCTCCACGAACGCCGCGTAATTCCCGTCGGGCACGAAGCATATCTCCTGGCTCTCCGGCTTCTCCGCCGTTTCGAGCCCGAGCCTGCGAGCGACTTCGCGAACCTCGGATTTAGTCATATCCCCGAGCGGGAACATCGCGCGCGCGAGTTGCTTTTGCGTCATCTCGAACAGGAAGTAGGACTGGTCCTTGGATAGGTCTCTCCCTTTTCTCAGCACGTATCTCCGGGCCTGCGCGTCGAACTCGACGCGGGCATAATGGCCCGTAGCCACGCGCTCCGCCCCGACCTGCTCGGCCACGCTGACGAGCCGGGCGAACTTCAGCCTGGTGTTGCAGGAGACGCAGGGAATGGGAGTGCGCCCCGAGAGATAGTCTTCGACAAATGGGCGGACCACGGCGCGCTCGAACTCGTCTTCAAGGTTCAGCACGTAGAAAGGAAAGCCGAGCCCGCTCGCGACGAGCCTGGCGTCATACACGTCGTCGAGCGAGCAGCAGCGCGAAGGCTGAGGCTCGCCGTCCGGCCCCGGTCTTCGCCGCTGGTTCCACAACTGCATGGTGAATCCCACCACCTCCTGCCCTTGCTCTTTGAGTATAGCGGCCGCGACCGAGCTATCGACGCCCCCACTCATTGCTACCGCAACAGACATCGCCGATCCTTCCTCGTTGGCTCGCGCGTTACGCATTTGTTATCATTTTTTCCGTCACTGACACAGGCAAAACGCGCGAGCGAGTTACAAAGCGTAGAATTATACACGATGCCGGGGACTACAACCAGCTTGACGATTTTGGGCTCCCTGTCGAGATCGGGCCTTATTGTCGAGCGAAACGATGGCCGCTTCAAGAAAACGGGGGAATATGACTGCCGACAGCGAAGAGATTCAACAGGCGATAGATAAATACATCATTCTGAAAGAGCCCTACTACCTGCCCGTGCGGCAGGAGGTGGAATTATTCGAAGCGGCCTACAAGGCCCGGCTTCCGTTAATGCTCAAAGGGCCGACCGGGTGCGGCAAGACGCGATTCATCGAGAACATGGCCTGGAGGCTCGGGCGCCCGCTCATCACCGTAGCCTGTCACGAAGACCTCTCCGCCACCGACCTCGTCGGACGCTTCCTGCTCGAAGGAGACGAAACGGTCTGGCACGACGGCCCCCTCACGACGGCTGTAAAGCACGGCGCGATCTGTTACCTCGACGAGGTGGTCGAGGCGCGCAAAGACACGCTCGTTTTGATCCACCCGCTCACCGACGACCGCAGGATACTGCCGGTCGAGAAGCTGGGGGCCATCCTTCGAGCGCCGGACGACTTTCTTCTGGTCGTCTCATATAACCCCGGTTATCAGAGCGTGCTCAAAGACCTGAAGCAATCGACGAGGCAAAGGTTCATCGGATTGGAATTCGATTACCCTCCGCCACAGCTTGAAATCGAGATCCTGATGCACGAAGGGGGCATCGACGAGCAGATGGCCAGGGACCTCGTGCTTATCGGGGAGAAGGTCCGCAACCTGAAAGGGCACGGGCTGGAGGAAGGCGTCTCGACTCGCCTGCTCGTCTACGCCGCGCAGCTCGTCAGCCGGGGCATCCACCCCCACGTCGCCTGCGAAGTCTCCATTTGCAGCCCGATAACCGACGATGCGGAGCTTCAGCGCAGCATTCGAGAGATCGTTACGACCGTCATCTAGATTTTCCCGTCGAGCCGGAAGGGCCTGACGCCCTCCGCGCCGCTTCGGACGAGCCTCGGAGTGAACTCTTGAAAATGGCCGTCATAGTGTGGCACCTTGTTAGTGATTTGATCGGCTCTAAATCACGGTTCGGCAAAGAGCGCATAACGAGCGGCAGCGAAGGTCTGGTTGTAGCAGAATGATAAAAGGTCAACAAGCGTGGATTCGAATTCGTGGAGCGCCGGACGACCCTGAATCATTCGATCTCGCGGCATGGACCGGGATCAACTGGGCCATAGCCAGAATCAATTCGCTCGGGGACACGATATATATCGAAATTCCGGCTTACATGGTCATAGAGACTCTCCCCTCTTCATCCAGGCCGCAGGATTTGTACCGGGACAGGAGCAAGTAGGAATCTCTCCGGCAGCGCGATCCAAGCGATCGCCCGGATCGCGGGCACAAGCCCGGAGGAATCTATCAAGACATGAGCTTCGGGCGGGCCGGAATATTTCAAGCACCTGCATACTAGGCTCTGAGGGCGGCCGACCGGCCCCTGACCGCAGACCTCAGAGTCCCAATACCATCGATGAATATCTCTATCTGGTCGCCGTCCCGCAGGAAGACGGGGGGCCGGCTATGTACGCCGACACCGGCCGGGGTGCCGGTCGAAATGATGTCGCCCGGCTTCAGGGTGAGGTCCTGCGATATGAACTCGATCAGTCGGGGAATGTCGAAGATCAAATCGCTCGTATTCGAATCCTGCCTCAGCTCGCCATTCACTCTCAGTTGTATGTCGAGCGCGTGAGGGTCGGAGATTTCTTCGGTCGTCACGAGCCACGGCCCGCACGGGGCAAAGGTGTCCAGACCTTTCGCGCGCGCCCACTGGCTCTCGCTCTGCTGAAGATCGCGTGCTGTCACGTCATTCATTATCGTATATCCCGCGACGTAATCGAGGGCGTAATCCGCCTTCACGTTCTTCGCCTCTTTCCCGATGATCACGGCCAGCTCCGCTTCATAATCCGGCTTTTCGCTGACTTCGGGCAGGATTATCGGGTCCTCCGGCCCGATCAAAGCCGTAACGCACTTTGAGAAGATGAGAGGGCTGGAAGGGGGCCGCTTATTTTGCTCTGCGGCGTGCGCGGCATAATTCAACCCCACCGCCAGAATCTTCCCCGGACTGAGCACCGGAGGATTCAAGGCGACCTGATCGAGAGGCTTCAAAGCTCCGCCCTCCCTGCACGTCTCTGCGAGCGCGGCGTCGCCCGAGATGCGAGCGGCCAGATCGAGGAGCTCCCCCACGCCGAAAGCCAACAGGTCGAGCGCGTCTGCGAGCGCGGCGATGGACGAGACGAATGACCTCTGGCTCCCTATCACGATCTTTCCGCGCTCCTCCAGGTCGCGGAACGCGCGTGCGTCGAGAACTTCAGGACCGATAAGCATGCCGGAACGGTCCTCTCCTCCGGCGCGCATTGATAGTAGCTTCATCTTCTCCTCCGCTTGGAAATGTGGAGGCGATTATAACAGACCTCCGGATCGATGTGCCCGCGGGGGGGGACAGGCTGATCGCGCCCCTTCCCGCTTCAGGTTTAAGCATTTCGATTATTCGATTATCATCGCACGAGTATGGAAATGAAATTGGCGTTCATAGGTTTCGGCAATGTCGCGCGGGCCTTCGCCCGGTTACTGCGCTCGCAAAGAGCCCGGCTCGAAGACGCGCATGATCTTCGATGTAGGACGACCGGGATCGCGACCGCAAGTCACGGCTCGGTGCTCGGCGACGACCTGGATTTGGATGAAACGGAGGAGCGAATCGAGGCGGGATCGTCGCTTTCCGGCCTTACGGGGTCGGTCGGCGCGGAAGATTCCCTGGCCGTTATCGAGAGTTGCGGGGCCGATCTTATTTTTGAAACGACCCCTCTGAACCCCGTTGACGGAGAGCCCGCTATCGGGCACATCCGGCGGGCCTTCGACCTTGGCATGAGCGTCGCCACGGCCAATAAGGGGCCGCTGGCATTCGCTTATCGGGACCTGCTGGAGATGGCGAAGCGAAACCGGGTCGGCTTCAGATTCGAAGGCGCCGTGATGGACGGGACTCCGGTCTTCAACCTCGTTCGAGAGTGCCTGCCGGCCGTCACGGTCGAGGGATTTTCCGGAGTTCTAAACAGCACGACAAACTACATACTCACGAAAATGGAGGAAGGGAGATCCTTCCAGGACGCGCTTGCCGAGGCGGTAGGGTTGCGGATCGCCGAAGCGAATCCCGCCTACGACGTCGACGGCTGGGACGCGGCGGTCAAGGCCGTCGCGCTGGCGAACGTGCTGATGGGGGCGGACGTTCGCCCGCGGGACGTGCGACGGAAGGGCATCGGCTCGATCAGCGAGGATGAGGTGAAGCGTGCGGCCGCGAGCGGCGCGGCGATGCGCCTGATCGCGAGCGCCGAGCGCGGCGACAAAGGGCTCCGATTGATCGTCGAGCCGCGAAGAGTGCCTCTCTCGTCTCCGCTCGGGATCGCGCGCGGGACTTCGAGCGTACTCGTGCTCAAAACGGACCTAATGGGAGAGATTACGATCGTTGAAAGCGACCCGGGCATCGAGCAGACGGGGTACGCGCTTTTGAGCGACCTCCTGAGCATTCACGAATTCTTCAAGCGGCGGCCTATCGAGTGGAGGCGCGTGAAGGCTTGAGAGATGTGAGGGCGGCGGGTTTGCTCCGCGCGCGCGTCTGCTTGCCCTTCGTCTGCGGGATATGCTATAAGCCTCTCTTTGCCGTGACCGCTTTTTTTGTATCTATGCTAGTGGAGAGCGTGGAAAAAGAGCCGGTCCT
>DATLMR010000027.1:0-15139 GCA_035537555.1 Blastocatellia bacterium | reverse complement strand
CTCTTCGTGTGCCTCGCCGCGCCCCGGCCCGCGCAGGCGCAGACGCCCGCGCCCGCCCAGGCGCGCTCGCACGTGGAGCGCTTCGCGACCAATGAGGCGCGCGCCGAAAAAGATGAGTCGGACGCCGAGGCGAGGCTTGCCCGGAACCCGAACGATGCCGAGACCCTCAACGCGCGCGCCCACGCCCGCATGCGGCTCGGCCGTTACCAGGAAGCGCAGGAAGACCTGCGGCGCGCCGTTACTCTCAACCCCTCTAACGCCGATTACATGGCGAACCTCGGATACGTCCTTTATAAGCTGGGCCGAGCGACGGAGGCGATCGGCGCGGAGCGCGCGGCCCTGAAGCTGGACGCGAACAGCTTCACGGCGCATTACCAGCTCGGGCGGTTTCTGCTGCTCGGCGGCGACCCGACACTCGTCGCCGAAGCCGCCTCCCATCTCAGGCGCGCGATCGAGCTCGATCCTCGCCGGTCCGAGGTGCGCTTCGACCTCCTCACAGCCTATCGCGCGCTAGGGGACGCGCCTAACGCGATCGCCCAGCTGAACCTCTTGCAGGACGCGCGCCCGGCGGACCCCCGGGTCGCTTATGCCGAAGCCCTGCTCGCCTCCGACCGGGGAGATCTGGACGAGGCCATAAAGGGATTTCGCCAGACCTTGAGCCTCGACCCGAATCAGCTCGGGGCGCTTCAAGACCTGGGCCTCGCTTACATCAAGCTCAACAAATGGCCCGAAGCCATCGATGCGCTCGCGGACCTGTCGAAGCGGAAAGGGGATTCGGTCGAGGCGGCCTACTTTCACGCCATCGCTCTGTTCAACGCGGGGCGGGCGGCTGAGGCGGAGAGCGAGACGCGGCGCGCTCTGCGCCTTGAGGCGGGAGCCGCCGCCGCTCACACTCTGCTCGGGATAATCCTGGCCTCCCGGGGCGGGGCCGATCCCGAGGCCATCGAATCTCTGACGCAGGCGGTCGCGCTCGACCCTAACAGCTTCGACGCCCAGTTCTACCTCGGACGGGTTCAATACTCGGCGCTCGAATACCAGGCGGCCGCGAGGGCGCTCTCGGCCGCCGTAAAGCTGAATCCGAAGCACGTCGAGGCGCGCTTCTTTCTGGGCACGGCGCTCGAAGCCGCTAATGAATCGGAAGCGGCGCTGGCAGAGTACCGGGAACTCGTGCGGCTCGCGCCCGAATCGGCCTTCGGCCAGACCGGGCTCGGCGCGCTGCTCGTAAAGCAAGGGAAGCTGCCCGAAGCGGTCGACGCGCTCAAGCGCGCCACGTCGCTCGATCCGAAGAGCTTTGAAGCTCACTGGGCGCTCGGCCGTGCGCTCGCCCTGGCCGAGCGATACCCGGAAGCCATCGAGTCGTTTCAAGCGGCGGTCGCAATCATACCGAACCGCTCGGACGCGCATTACCAGCTCGGCCTCGCTCTCAGGCGCGCAGGCCGGGCCGATGAGGCCGCGCGCGAATTCCAGATCGTGGAGAAGATCAACGCCGAGTTTCGGGCGCGCTCTCGAAGCATGAAGTAAAAATGGGAATCGAAGATCGAATCGAAGAGTTATGAGACATCCGCTTTTTTTGCCCGCGCTCGCAATCGCTCTTATGGTCGGCCCGGTCAATTCGGCGTACGCGCAGCGGCCCGCTTCGACGGCCAGGCCCGAAGGAGCGAAGACGGCCGCGAAGAGCTCGGGGACGAACAGGAACACGAACACGAACACGAACGATCTGAACGCCTCGGCGCGCGGGGCGCTCGATCAGGCGCTTCAAGCGCTCCAGGCCAATCGCCTCCCCGAAGCTGAGCGCTTCGCGCGCGCGGCCGTCGCCGCCGCGCCCCGCTCCGCAGTCGCCCACAACCTGCTCGGAGTGGTGCTCGACCGGTCGGGCAAGCTCGACGCGGCGCTGGGGGAGTTCAACGCAGCCATAAGCATCGACCGCGATTTCGTGAGCGCCCGCAATAACCTCGGGCGCTTCCTCGCCCAGCGGGGCCGCACGTCGGAGGCCATCGCCGAGTTCGAGCGCGTGCTCAAGATAGACCCGTCTCATCAACAGGCCCATTACAATCTCGGCGCGCTCTACGGAGAGGGGGGAGACTTTCAGAAAGCCGCGGACCATTTCGGCCGCGCGCGCGCTTCCGCCCCGGAAGACCCGCAGCTCGCCCTCGCCTTTCTTAACGTGGCGTATCGGGCGGGCCGCGTGAGTGAAGCCGACAGCGCGGCCGACCTCGTCGAGCGCTCGGCGGCGAAAGATTCGCGCGGGCTCTTTACCCTCGCCACGGCGCTCGCGCAGAACGAGAGGTACGAGCGCGCCGCGCGCCTCTTCGCGAAGGTCAACGAGATGCGCCCGCGCACCTTCGAAGTGCTCTATAACCTCGGGGTGGCGCTTTATAACCTCGACCGCAACGACGAGGCCGTTCGCTCGCTCGCGGAAGCGGCGGACATAAATCCCGCGCCCGCCGAGACCCACTTCAGGCTGGGCGTCATCGCGAGTGAGCGGAAAGATCACGCGAACGCCGTCCAGGAGTTCAAGCACGCGGTCGAGCGCGATTCCAAGCGCGCCGAGTATCATTACATGCTCGGGCGCGAATACTTCCGCGTCGGGTTCTGGGAAGGCTCGATCGAAGAGTACACGCGCGCGATTGAGCTGGAGCCGAAGCAGGCCGCCTACGTCCTGGCCCGCGCGAATTCCTATTATCGCAAAGGGGAATGGAACGCCTCGGCGGACGATTACGAAGCCGCGGCGGCCCTCGACCCGAAGATCGAAAATCTCGATTACCTGCTCGGCTACGCGCACAGGGCCGCCGGGAATTTTACGCGCGCCCGCGAATACCTCGAGCGCTTCCTGGCCAGGGAGCCGAACAACGTCGACGCGCTCGGGAGCCTCGGCTATGTAGCGATAGAGCAGGGCCGGTTCGACGACGCCGAGATGCCCCTGAAGCGGGCGCTCACCCTTGCGCCCGACAACGTCCCCGTGCTTTATGATTACGCGAGGCTCGCGATCAAGCGGCGCGATTACCCGGAGGCCGCCGACCGGCTTCAGAGGGTAATCGCCAGGAACCCCACGCATACGCAGGCGCACTACCAGCTCTTTCTCGCCTTCTCGCGCTTGAAGCAGCCGGAGAAGGCGCAGGCGCAGCTTGCCGAGTTCAAGAGGCTCGAGGCTCTTGAGAAACAGGTGAAGCAGGAGCGCATACTCGACGAAAGGCTGCGCACGCAGCAGATGCTCGGCCAGCCTCCGCAGCAGTGAGATCGAATGACCGAAGGAGCAACCGCGCATCCTTTAGAGGGACGCCGTCAATCTACATATCGACCTGCATATCGACAGAAAGGATCGTTGACATGAATAAGGGTATTCTCGCGCTCGCTCTTTGCGCGGCGCTCGCCGGGGCGGGGGTCGCTTCCGGCCCGTCCGCGCCCGCGCCGGCGCAGGAGGTATGGGCGGGCAAGCCTTACTCTCAATGGACGAAGGGCGATACCTCGGCCGTGCTGTCGCAGTCGCCGTGGGTCAAGACTCAGGAAATCCGTTTGACGCAGGGGAGGGCGAACGCGCCGCGAGATTCGAAGATCACCCTCAGGCTGCGCTCCGCCCTGCCGATCAGGCAGGCGCTCGTCCGTCAGAAGCAGCTCGATGCGAAATACGACAAGATGAACGAAGCGGACCGCGCCGCTTTCGATGCGAAGACGAAGGGGCTGATGGATTGCCCCGCCTGCGCCGATAATTACGTGGTCACCCTGAGCGCGAAGTCGGAGAACGATCCCGGCTACGACGTGGTATTCGAGCTGCTGAAGGGCGCGACGCTCGCGGCGCTCCAAAAGTACGTCTACCTCTCGAACGATCGCGGCGAGCGCCGCCCCCTGATCCATTTCGTCGCTCCAAAGTCAGGAGGCGAGGAAGCGATGTTCTTTTTCCCCAGGCTCGACGATTCCGGCAAGCCTCTGCTCGCCCCGAGGGACAAGAGACTCCTGTTCCGGTTCAGCGACAGCAACGTGAGCGCGACCGTAAACTTCGAGTTCGACGTTTCGAAGATCGTGTTGAACGACAGCGTGATCTTCTGACCCGGGGCTCGCGACCGGCACATATGCATACCAGAATCAAGAGACCCATATCCCTCGCCTTATCCTTGCTGCCCGTCGCCCTGTTGCTGCTCGCCTCTTCGGCGCATGCAGACGGGGCCGCGCCCGAAGCCGTCAAAGTCGAGCCGCCCGGCTGGTGGGCCAATCATTCGATCAATCCGGTGCGAGTGCTGATTCGCGGGCGAAACCTGAAAGGCGCGAGAGTCGAGAGCCTCGGAGCCGGGCTGAGCATCGGCGATACGCGTGCGAGCGAATCGGGCAATTATCTCTTCGTCGATGTCTCGATAAGCGCGAACGCGGCCCCGGGCCGGCGCCTGCTCAGGATCGCGACCCCACAGGGAGTCACCGAGGCCGCCTTCGACGTGTCCGAGCGCCTCGGCCGCGCGGGCCGCTTCAGAGGGTTCAACCCCGACGATTGCCTGTACCTGATAATGCCCGACCGCTTCAGCGACGGAGACCTCGCGCTCGACAACGCGCCCGGCGCGCCCGGCGTGTTTTCGCGCGAGAACCCTCGCAGCTACCACGGGGGCGACATCAAAGGCATCATCGACCGCCTATCCTACCTGAAGGACCTCGGAGTCACCGCCATCTGGACGACGCCCGTCTATGACAATACGAGCCGCCTCAAGGACTACGAGTGGGGGAAGAACGTCACCGACTATCACGGCTACGGGGCGGTCGATTTCTATCGGGTCGAGGAGCATCTCGGCACGCTCGATACGTACAGGCAGCTCGTCGAGCGCGCCCACGCTCTCGGCCTGAAGATAATTCAGGATCAGGTCGCGAATCATTCCGGACCCGACCACCCGCACGCTTCCGACCCTCCCACTCCCACGTGGTTCAACGGCACTCTGAAGGACCACAGGGCCAACGTCTTCGACATCAAGTCGCTCACGGAACCGAATCCCGACCGGCAGCGATTTGAAGATACCCTTCGAGGCTGGTTCGGCAACACCCTGCCGGACTTCAACCAGGATGACCCCGAGGCCGCGCGCTATATAATTCAGAACGCGATCTGGTGGCTGGAGATGACCGGGCTCGACGGCATCCGCCAGGATACTTTTCCGTTCGCGCCTCGCCGGTTCTGGTCGGATTGGAACCGGGCGCTCGCGCGGGCCTTCCCGTCGATCAACGTAGTCGGAGAGGTCTTTGACCAGAGGCCGGAGGTCGTCTCGTTCTTTCAGGGAGGCCGCGCGCGGTTCGACGGGGTGGACTCGCGCCTTAATACGCTCTTCGATTTTCCGAGCTATTTCGCCATCCGCGACGTTTTCATCAGGAACAGGCCCGTCACGCGCCTGACCGAGGTGCTTGAGGCCGACAGGCTCTACACCGACCCCCGCGCGCTCGTGACCTTTCTCGGCAACCACGACGTGCCCCGGTTCATGAGCGAGGCGGGCGCGACGCATGAAGGATTGATGCTCGCCTTCACCTACCTCCTCACCATGCGCGGAACGCCGCAGCTCTATTACGGCGACGAGATAGGCATGGAGGGCCGCGAAGACCCGGACAACCGGCGCGATTTTCCGGGCGGGTTCCCGGGCGATTCGCGCGACGCCTTCACCCACGCGGGCCGCACAGCCCCGGAGCGCAAGATCTTCGATCACGTGAAAGAGCTGCTCGGGCTGCGGGCGCGATACGACTCGCTTCGAAGGGGCGATATGCGCGTACTGCTGGCGAAAGAAGGGGCGCTCGCTTACGTTCGCCAATCTTCGCGAGAGCGAGTCCTCGTCGTAATCAACAACTCCGACAGGCCCGCGAGCTTGAGCATTACTCTACCCGGCACCGCGCCGGAGCCGGGCCGGACGTGGCGGTATATTTCGCCCCGGAAGAAGGGGGCCGACGTCCGGGCCTCGGGCAACGTAATCGACGTCTCCGTCTCTCCGAGAGAGTCGATTATCCTTCTCGAGGAATGAGGGGGGTTGATGACCGGCCCTGATTTTCCGATTCGCCTGTTTTGACTTTACAACGGGCTTATTAGTGGTTACAAAGGGTGTGCCGGCCGGTCTGGCGCGGGGACTCTGTACAGTCATATAAGCAAACTTCAACGCATCTCTTCAGCTCGAATATGAATAATCCGAAATCGTTGTCGCGACTGATTCTCCTTTGTGCCTGCTCGATCGCAATCAGCGTCGCGGCTCAAGCCGCGCCGGAAGTGCTCAAAGTCGAGCCGCCCAACTGGTGGGCAGGCCATTCGATCAATCCCGTGCGGGTCATGATTCGCGGGCGAAACCTCGAAGGCGCTCGGGTGCAGGCCATGGGGGCCTCGCTTCGCGTCGTGGGAATGCCGAGGGTGAACGAGACGGGGACGTACCTTTTCGTCGACATATCGATCGCCCCTTCAGCGCCCCCGGGCGCGCGAAAGCTTCGCCTCACCACGGGCTCGGGCTCGGTCGACGCGCCCTTCGAGATCACGCCCCCTCTTGCGCGGGCGAACCGGTTCCGGGGACTCTCGACCGACGACGTGGTCTACCTTCTTATGCCCGACCGCTTCAGCAACGGCGACAGGGCGAACGATGATCCCGCAAAATCTCGCGGCCTGCTCGACCGCTCGAAGGGGCGCTATTACCACGGGGGCGACCTTCGCGGCGTGATAAATCGCCTGCCCTACCTCAAAGAGCTGGGCGTCACGGCCATCTGGCTCAACCCGTGGTACGACAACAACGACGCCTTAAACGAGCGCGAGATGCCGGAAGGCAAGCCCATAACCGATTACCACGGGTACGGAGCCGTCGATTTTTACGCCGTGGACGAGCACTTCGGAGACATGTCCACCCTGCGCGAGATGGTCGACGCCGCTCATCGCCTGGGAATCAAGGTCGTTCAGGACCAGGTGGCCAACCACACAGGGCCTTACCACCCCTGGGTCAAGGACATGCCGACGCCCACGTGGTTCAACGGGACGGAAGCGGCCCACATAAACGAGACGTGGCAGACGTGGACTCTGCAAGACCCGCACGCGACGCCCGAAATCCATCGGCCCATCCTCGACGGCTGGTTCATAAATATCCTCCCGGACCTCAACCAGAACGACCCGGAGACGGCGAAATATATAATTCAAAACACTCTGTGGTGGGCGGGCATGACCGGCCTCGATGCGATCAGGCAGGACACTCTGCCTTACGTGCCTCGCAAGTTCTGGCGCGACTGGATGGCCGCCATCAAGCGCGAGTATCCGAGTATGAACGTGGTCGGCGAGACCCTGGACGGAGACCCGGCCATAGTCTCATTCTTCCAGGGCGGGGCGAAGAGGTTCGACGGGGTAGATTCCGGGATAGACACCGAGTTCGACTTCCCGCTCTATTACCCTATACGCGACGCCTTCGCCAGGGGGAAGAACCTGAAGCCTATTCCCTTGATGCTGGCGCGCGATCACCTCTACGCGAACCCCGGCTTGCTCGTCACTCTGCTCGGGCTTCACGACGTGTCGCGTTTCATGTCGGAGGAGGGCGCGACGCCCGAAGGCCTGATGCTCGCGCAGACTCTCGTGCTGACTACGCGCGGAATACCCCTGCTGTATTATGGCGACGAGATCGCGATGGAGGGCGGGAACGACCCCGACAACCGGCGGGACTTCCCCGGCGATTTCCCGGGCGACCGGAGAAACGCATTCGGCGAGCAGGGGCGAAATGAGAAGGAGCGAAGAGTCTTCAATCACGTCCGGCGCGTGGCGCGCCTGCGCGCGGAGCTTGAGCCTTTGAGGCGCGGCAAGCTCGTCACGCTCGGGTTCACGGACCAGCAGTACGCCTACGCGCGCGTGACTCCGCGCGAATCGGTTATCGTGGTCATCAACAACGAGGCGAGGCGGGCGGATTTCGAATTCGACGTGACGGCGCTCAAGCTCGGGCCGGGCGCGCGGCTGTCGGACCGGCTCAACACGGTCGATAGCGCGAGGGTGAGGGGATCGACCGTGCGCGTGCCGATGCCGGCGCGGTGCGCGAGCATCTTCACCGTCGACTGAGCCCTCGGGTATAGATCATGGACTTCAAGACCAAGCCTTTATCTTCGCAGGCGGCGATCGTTACCGGCGGAGGCACCGGGATCGGGCGGGCATTCACCGAAAGTCTCGCCGCCGCCGGGGCCTCGGTCGTAATCGCCGCGCGCAGGAAGGAAGTGCTTCACCGGGCCGCGGACGAGATCAACGCGCGGCTCGACGCCGAGAGGGTCTTCCCTTACGCCTTCGATGTCAGAGAGCTCGTACAGGCGGAGCACCTGGTGAAGTATGTCTTCACGCGCTTCGGCTCGATCGACCTGCTCATAAATAACTCGGGCCTCGCCGTGGCCGAGACCGTGCCCGAAATCTCCGAAGAGGGGTGGGACAAGGTAATGGACACCAATCTTCGGGGGGCGATGTGGCTCGTGCGGGCCGCGCTTCCGCACATGATCTCGGGCGGCTTCGGAGACATCGTCAACATCTCGTCGCAGGCGGGCAAGCACGGATACGCGGACGTGCCTTCCTACTGCGCCTCGAAATTCGGGCTCCTCGGGTTCGCCGAATCCTTGCGCGACCACGTCCGCAAGGTCGGCGCGAACGTTCGCGTGTTCAACCTCTGCCCGGGCCTCGTGGACGTCGAGAGCAAGATCGATGAAGCGCCGCGCGCCGGCTTCATCCACGTGAATAACATGGCGCGCACGCTCATGTTCGCGCTCTCGCTCGACCGCGATGTGGTGCTGGAAGACATCAGTATCTACGCCCGATGACGGGCGGAGCCCGGCCCTTGAAAGTGGCCGCGGGAGCCCGTTTCGAGGCAGGCGCTCTCATCCGGCGGGCTTTGCTGTAATCGGGCTGCAACCGGGCGGCAACAGGGTTTTAGGGGCCGGCCGGTTTTTCCCGTGCTGGAATTCGGCATCAAGAAATCACTCCGAGAGGATCAAAGGAGAGCTATGTCAACCAGGATAATTGCCCTCGTACTAGTGGCGATGCAGGCCTTGCCTGTGTTAGCCGCGCAGAACGCGACAAAGAGCCCGCAGGACCAGGACACGATCAAGCTCGGCACGGCGACGGTGCAGATGGACGTGATCGTGACGGACAAGAGCGGGCGGCGGATCAACGGGTTGAAGTCCTCCGACTTCGAAGTGATGGACGAAGGAAAGGCGCAGGCGGTGGACTTCTTCACGGCGATAGAAGGGTCGCGGGTGACGGTCGCCGACGGCCGGGCGGCGGGAACGGAAGGCGCGGCCGCGACGGGCGGCCGGGCGGCGGGCACGAACTCGCTCGCGACTCCGTTCGAGGGCCGGTTCATTACCCTGGTGATGGACGACCTTCACCTCTCGACGGAAAACCTTCTGCGTTCGCGCAAGGTGCTCACCGAATATATAAACGCGCAGACCTCGGCGACCGACCTTATGGCGGTCACGGCGACCACGGGCACTCTGGGGTCTCTTCAGCAGTTCACGACGGACAAGCAGAGGCTGATTGCGGCGCTCAATCGGATCTCGGCGATGGGCGGTTTCTCCGATCGCTCGCGCGACCCCAAGTTCAACATGACGGCCGCCGAGGCGGTGCGGATCGACGCCGGGGACTCTGCCGTGCTCAACGCGGTCAAGAGGCGGGTGGTGGAAGATGACCCGGCGATGAAGACCCTGGCGGGTGTAGCCTCGCCGACGCAGAGGCCGAAGCTGGGCCAGACGCTTCCTCGCGCGCCGTCGCTCAGCCCCGAAGAGTCGACCCCCGACACGTCTGCTCCCCCCAACGATTCTCCGCAGCAATCGCCCGTAGATAGCATGATCCGGGCCGCCGCCAAGTCTATGGTCAGCCAGTTGGCGCAGGCCGCGCGGGCGAGCTTGAGGACTCTCTCGAACCTCTTCAACACCATGGCTTCGCTGCCCGGTCGCAAGGTGGTCGTGCTGGTAACGGAGACCCTCGTGACCGGCAGCCGGACCTCGGAAGACCTCGGCACGGAGCTGAACAATATTATCGACATAGCGAGGCGGAGCGGCGTGAGCGTCTACGCGCTCGATGCCGCGGGGCTTCGAACGAACAACACGACCGCGAGCGAGCGGCTCACGGGCAGGGATTTGTCCGCAAGAAGCCAGCGGCTCGAAACTTCCTTCAGCGACTTCGAGAACCTGGGGGCGGCGCGCACGCTCGCGCTCGGGACGGGAGGCGATCTCATCGCCAATACGAACGACCTCGGCGCGGGGCTTCAAAAAGCGATCGAAGATTCGAGCACGTATTATGTGCTCGGCTTCACTCCGGCCGTCGCGCCGGACAACAAGTTCCACAGGCTCGACGTGAAGGTCAAAGGCAAGCCCGACCTCGTCGTGCGGACGAGGCGAGGGTACCTGTCGATCAACCCCGAGACGGCGCGCGGCACGGAGACCGAGCTGGTCGCGGCGCTCGTCTCGCCGATCCAGCGCACGGACATACCGCTCGAGGTGGTGGCCAACGTACTGCCCAAGGGCGGCGAGCAGTCGGTGATAACGGGGCTGACGGTGGGGCGAAACTACCTGAGCATGCCGCCGGCCGACGCGGCGGACCAGGTGGCGAGTTACGAGGTGGCCGCGTGGGTCTTCGCGGCCGGAAGAGACGACGTGGTGGGGAGAATGGAGCAGGTGCTGACGTTCGACCTGAAAGACGCGGCGGTCAAAGAGAAGCTGAAGAAGGAAGGGCTGGTCTATGTCAGAGAGTCGACAAAGCTCGAGCCCGGATTTTATCAGATCAGGGCCGTGGTCAGAGAGAAGAGCACGGGCCAGGTCGGGTCGGCATACCAGTTCTTCGAGGTGCCCGACGTGAAGAACAAGAAGGTGGTCTCTTTGAGCAGCCTGCTGTTGACGCCGAGCGGGCAGGCGGAGTTCAGGGGGCGGAACGGGTTCAAGCCCGAGAGCGAGATGGAGATGAGGTGGGTGATATATAATCCGCCGAAGGAGCTTGGGACCTTGACGCAGAAGGTGAAGCTGATCAACGCGCAGGGTAAGGTGCTGATGGACAGCCCGCTCGCGGCGGCCGCGGCGACCGGAGAGTCGGCTCCGCAGGGCACGAAGATGAAGCTGCCGCCCATGAGGGGGAAGTACTCGATGGTGGTCAGCCTGACCGACGGGAAGGGAAAGGTGGACCTGGAGAGGCGGGCCGATTTCATCGTCGAGTAGGTGGAGCAGGGTAAAGGAGTGAGGACATGCAAAAGCCGCGTTTGAGCTTCTGGCAAATCTGGAACATGAGCTTCGGGTTTCTGGGAATACAGTTTGGCTGGGGCTTGCAGCTTGCCAACATGAGCGGGATCTACACCTACCTCGGAGCGAACGCCGACGACATCCCGATCCTATGGCTCGCGGGGCCCGTCACCGGGCTCCTGGTTCAACCCATCGTGGGCTCCATGAGCGACCGGACCTGGAATCGTCTGGGCCGCCGCCGGCCATACTTCCTGACCGGAGCCATCTTCGCGAGCATAGCCCTGTTCTTCATGCCCACCTCGCCCGTCCTCTGGGTAGCCGCCGGGCTGCTCTGGATACTGGACGCGAGCATCAACGTCAGTATGGAGCCTTTCCGCGCCTTCGTCGCCGACAAGCTGAACGCGGACCAGCGCACGACCGGCTTCGTGATGCAGAGCTTCTTCATCGGCGTCGGCGCGACTCTCGCCAACGTGCTCCCCTATATCTTCAGGTCCTACGGCCTGGACAGAGGGGCGGGCGGCGCGGGCCAGATGGCGAATACGATTCCCCCAAGCGTGCGATACTCATTCCAGATCGGGGCCGTGGCCTTCCTGCTCGCGGTGCTGTGGACCGTCTTTACGACCAAAGAGTATCCGCCGGAGGACATGCAGGAGTTCGAGAGGCTCAAGAGCAAGCAAAAGGGGATGGGCGCGACCCTCGCGACGGCGGTTGCCGAAGCCCTGGCCGCTTTCCGCGAGATGCCCAAAACCATGAGACAGCTCGCCGTCGTGCAGTTCTTCACCTGGCTCGGCCTCTTCTGCATGTGGATGTTCTTCGGATTGATGACCTCTTACCATGTCTTCGGCGCGTCGGGCAGCCAGGACCCTTTATTCAGAGACGGACAGGCATGGGGAGGCATCTCTTTCGCCGTCTATTCGGTCACCTGCTTCGTGGTGGCCTTCGCTCTGCCGAAGCTGGCTCACGCCACGAGCCGCAAGACCGTCCACGTGATCGCGCTGGTCTGCGGAGGGCTCGGGCTGCTTTCGGTCTACTTCATTCATGACAGGAACGTATTGCTTCTGACCATGGTCGGGGTGGGCGTAGCGTGGGCCTCGATCCTTTCGATGCCGTACGCGATACTGGCAGGAGCGCTCCCGCCCGCCCGCATGGGGGTCTACATGGGGATATTCAACTTCTTCATCGTGATTCCGGAGATCGTCGCGTCGTTCAGCTTCGGCCCCATCATCAGGAGGATCTTCGGGCCGGACAGCCCGACCGCTCCGCTCTACGTGGTGATGGCGGGCGGCGCGTTCATGTTGATCGCCGCCCTCTGCGTGGCGTTCGTGCAAGACGTCTCCGACAGAGACGTGCCAGAAGAAGCCGTGCTCAAGGCCGACGCGCGCGAGCCGCTCACGGTCCAGGGGAGCGCGCAGCCGGTTCCGAGCACGGGCCTCGTCGACGAGCCGCCCGCGCGCTGATTTTCGGGCGCGCTACAAGAGGAGGACGGTTATAAATGCCAAAAGCGGCTCGCATGCGCCCCGGTCGTCTGATCAAATATCCCGTCGCGATCGCGCTGTCGATCGGCATCCTTTGCGGAGCGAGCCCGGCCCGGCAGGAGAGGGACTTCGCCCGCGAGTCCGCGCGCCAGTCGCCCGAGTGGGTGCGGAGCGGAGTCTATTACGAGATATTCCCCCGCGCTTTTTCTCATGAAGGAAACTTCGATGGCGTGACGGCGCGACTCGATGACCTGAAGAGCCTCGGCGTGACGATACTCTGGCTCATGCCGATTCACCCGCCGGGGCAGGAGAAGAAGAAGGGCTCGGTCGGGAGCCCTTACGCCGTGCGCGACTTCTACGCGATCAATCCTGATTACGGGACGAAGGAGGACCTTCGCCGCCTCGTCTCCGAAGCGCACAGGCGCGGGATGAAGGTCATCATCGACATAGTGGCCAACCACACGTCGTGGGACAGCGTGATGATGAAGAGCCAGGACTTCTACACGCGCGACGCGAGCGGGAAGATAATCCCTCCGGTTCCCGACTGGGCCGACGTGGCCGACCTCAATTACGGCAACCCCAAGCTGCGCGCTTACATGATCGACATGCTCAAGTACTGGCTCCGCGAGTTCGACCTGGACGGCTTTCGCTGCGACGTGGCGGGGTTCGTGCCGACCGATTTCTGGGAGCGCGCCCGGGCCGAGCTTGAGAAGGTGAAGCCGGACATCGTGATGCTGGCCGAATGGCACGCCCCCGACCTGATGGTCAGGGCTTTCGATACCGATTACGCCTGGCCCTTCCACGCCTCGATCACCGAAGTCCTTATGGGGAACGCTCCCGCGTCGCGCCTGCGCGAGACCTGGGAAGAGGAGCGGGCGAAGTTCCCGCGCGGGGCGCTCCACATGCGCTTTTCCGACAATCACGACGAGCGGCGCGCCATCGCGCGATTCGGAGAGCGCGGCGCCCTGGCCGCTTCCGCTCTCGTCTTCACGATGGATGGAGTCCCGCTGCTTTACAACGGCATGGAGGTCGGAGACACGACCGAGTCCGGCGCGCCCGCGCTCTTCGAGAAGATGCCGGTGTTCTGGCAGATAGCCGAGCGACGGCCCGAATTCCCCCGTTTTTACCGGCAGATCATCGCCCTCAGGCGCGGCTCCCCGGCCTTGCAGCAGGGCGCGACCACGTGGCTTCGGAATTCCGACGAGGCGCGCGTCGTGACGTACGCCCGCCGGTCCGGCGGCGAAGAATTTCTCGTGGCCATCAACCTGTCCAACAAACCTTTCGTCGGGCTGGTGGAGGCGGGACAGGGGCCGACGTTCGCGGACGTGACGCCCGACCTGAGCGGCTCGCCCGCGAGGGTCGAAAGGCCCGTGGCGCTGCCCGCGCTCGCCCTCGATGCCTGGGGATTCAGAATATTTCGCAGGAGCCTGTAGGGACGCGCTCCCGAGAAAAGTATCCGCAATATTTCAAATCCCAGCACCCGGAAAGGAGAGGGCCGCGAGCCCCCGCTCCCGGGAAAGGGGCCGCTGTTGTTGCGCGCTCCTCGGTGGTAGAATGATCTCACGTTCAAAGTGGTAATGAGCGTTTTCTTCATAGAGATTCTTAACACGGTGATAGAGAATAAAGGAGCCTTTCTTATGCGATATGCTGGAGCATTGACCTCGATCATGCTTGCCATAACTCTGCTGGCCGTCGGCTGCGTGAACGCGCCTCCGGACAGGAACGCCGGCGCGCCGGGTAATACCTCCAAGAAGGTGCGGATCGGGCTTTCCATGGACACGCTCAAAGAGGAGCGATGGCAGAGCGATCGCGATTTCTTCCTGGCTCGCGCCAAAGAGCTGGGCGCCGACGTGCTGGTGCAGGTAGCCAACGGCGACGACGCCGTGCAGACGCAGCAGGCCGAGAACCTGCTGACCCAGGGCGTGGACGTGCTGGTCGTCGTGCCGCACAACGGCGAGGTGGCCGCCTCCATAGTCGATTCGGCGAAGCGGCAGGGAGTGCCCGTCATCAGTTATGACCGCCTGATCCGCAACAGCGACGTGGACCTCTACATCTCGTTCGACAACCTGAAAGTCGGAGAGCTACAGGCGAAGTACCTGCTCGACCGCGCTCCCAAGGGGAACTACGTCTTGATCGGCGGGGCGCCCACCGACAACAACGCGAGGATGTTTCGGGAAGGGCAGATGAAGGTGTTGCAGCCCGCCGTGGATGCCGGCGATATCAAGATCGTCTCGGCCCAGTGGGCGCGCGAGTGGCTCGCGAACGAAGCGCTCAAGCACACGGAAAACGCTCTGACGCAGGCCAACAACGACGTGGCCGCGGTCGTCGTCTCCAACGACGGGACGGCGGGGGGAGTGGTTCAGGCGCTCGAAGAACAGAAGCTGAGCGGCAAGGTGCTCGTCTCCGGGCAGGACGCCAATCTGGACGCGGTACGCCGGATTTCCGGCGGCACGCAGATCATGACGGTGTACAAGCCCCTCAGGGTTCTCGCGCGT